>DATLIA010000123.1:0-20048 GCA_035540215.1 Actinokineospora sp.
TCACTGACGTCAAGCAGAACGGCGTGCCGCTGGACGTGGGCGCCAACTGCCGGTCGCGGGCCCCGATCGACGTGGCAATCAAGGGCGACCTTGACCTGTCGGTCCCGAAGATCACGCCGCAGAACCCGAATCCGAAGCCCGCGGCGACGATCGACTCGGAGTACACGATCCCGCAGCTGATCGGCTGTGGTGTCACCGAGGACCTGACGCCGCTGCTGACCGGGCTCGTGTCCGGCCCGAAGAACCTGCTGCGCACCGAGCTGCGGCTCGAGTGCGCGGGCTGCCCCGCGTCATGAACCGGCGAGCGATCAAGCACAGCCGACGAAACCCTTGGGAGGTGCGATGGGCGTCGAAGTCGTCGTCGAGGGACTGAGCAAGTCCTTCGGCCGCCAGTCCATCTGGCGCGACGTCACTCTGACCCTGCCCGCGGGCGAGGTGACGGCCCTGCTCGGCCCGTCGGGCACCGGCAAGTCGGTGTTCCTGAAGTGCCTCATCGGCCTGCTCAAGCCACAGCACGGCCGGGTGGTGATCAACGGGGTCGACCTGTGCCACTGCTCGGAACACGAGCTCTACGAGATCCGCAAGCTCTTCGGCGTCCTCTTTCAGGATGGCGCGCTGTTCGGTTCGATGAACCTCTTCGACAACGTCGCCTTCCCGCTGCGGGAGCACACGAAGAAGTCCGAGACCGAGATCAAGCAGATCGTCCTCGACAAGCTCGAACTGACCGGTCTGCAGGGCGCGGAGAAGAAGCTCCCCGGTGAGATCTCCGGCGGTATGCGCAAGCGCGCGGGCCTGGCCCGCGCACTGGTTCTCGACCCCGAGATCATTCTGTGCGACGAGCCGGACTCGGGTCTGGACCCGGTCCGCACGGCCTATCTCTCTCAGTTGCTGATCGATCTGAACGCGCAGATCGACGCGACGATCCTGATCGTCACGCACAACATCAACTTGGCGCGCACGGTGCCGGACAACCTGGGCATGCTGTTCCGCAAGGAGCTGGTGATGTTCGGTCCGCGCGAGGTGCTGCTGACCAGCGATGAACCCGTCGTGGAGCAGTTCCTCAACGGCCGCCGTCTCGGTCCGATCGGCATGTCCGAGGAGAAGGACGCCGCGCAGATGGCGCGCGAGCAGGCGCATGCCGAGGCGGGCCACGCAGATGGGCACGGATTCGAGGACGTGCGCGGTGTCGTCCCGCAGATCGAGCCGACGCCGGGGATGCCGGTGCGCGACGCGGTCCGCAGGCGGCGCAACCGGGTGCTGGCGATGCTGCACACGCTCCCCGAGAGCGCCCAACACGGCGTGCTCGCCTCCCTGAACCGGGAGGAGCTGGGCCGCTACGACGACTACGCGCGTCAGGTCGCCGCCGAACGGGTCGCCGCGCGCGGCATCGACCCGCCGACCGCTCAGCCGTCACCCGCGCCCCGCACGTATCCGCCCGCACCTGGGCAGGCGGGCCGGTTGGGTCCGCCGCTGCCGCAGCGGACCAGCACCCGACCATCCACTCAGGACATCCGACGGCCGGAGGCGCGGCCGTGACCTCCGCACTCGACCGGCTCACCGAGAAGCCGAAAGCCGCACTCGTCGCCGCGCTGCGCGAGTTCGGCAGGCTGTTCGCGATGGGTCTCGACGTCGTCGTCGGCATATTCCGCGGCCCGTTCCAGGCCAGGGAGTTCATCCACCAGTTCTGGTTCATCGCCAGTGTCTCGATCCTGCCCGCCGCCCTGGTGTCCATCCCGTTCGGCGCGGTGATCACCCTGCAGCTCGGCTCACTGACCAGCCAGATCGGCGCGGAGTCGTTCAACGGCGCGGCGAGCGTGCTCGCGGTGATCCAGCAGGCCAGCCCGATCGTCACGACGCTGATCGTGGCGGGCGCGGGCGGCTCGGCCATCTGCGCCGACCTCGGCTCGCGCACCATCCGCGAGGAGATCGACGCCATGCAGGTGCTCGGCGTCTCGCCGATCCAGCGCCTGGTCGTGCCCCGCGTGCAGGCCGCGATTCTGGTGGCCGCGCTGCTCAACGGGATGGTCAGCGTCGTCGGCGTGTGCGGCGGCTACTTCTTCAACGTGATCATGCAGGACGGCACCCCCGGCGCGTTCCTGGCCAGCTTCTCCGCGCTGGCCCAGCTGCCCGACCTGTGGGTCGGCGAACTCAAGGCCGCCATCTTCGGCTTCCTCGCCGGGCTCGTCGCCGCGTACCGAGGACTCAATCCCAAGGGCGGGCCGAAGGGTGTCGGCGACGCGGTCAACCAGTCCGTCGTCATCACCTTCCTGCTGCTGTTCTTCGTCAACTTCGTCATCAGCGTGGTCTACCTGCGCATCGTCCCCGCGAAAGGAGCGTGACCGGTGACCGCGATGACAGGGCGGCACCGCCGCACGGTCCAGCGCTCGATCAACGGCCTGGAGCGCCTGGGCGACCAGCTGTGGTTCTACCTGCGGGCGTTGGCCTGGACGCCGTTCACGCTGCGCCGCTACTTCCGTGAGTGTGTGCGGCTGCTCGCCGAGGTCAGCTTCGGCAGCGGCGCGCTCGCGGTCATCGGCGGCACCATCGGCGTGATGGTCGGCATGTGCGTGTTCACCGGCACCGTCGTCGGCCTGCAGGGCTTCTCGGCGCTGAATCAGATCGGCACGTCGGCGTTCGCCGGGTTCCTGTCGGCCTACTTCAACACCCGCGAGATCGCGCCGCTGGTCGCCGCGCTCGCGCTGTCGTCCACGGTCGGCTCCGGCTTCACCGCCCAGCTCGGCGCGATGCGCATCTCGGAGGAGATCGACGCGCTGGAGGTGATGGCCGTGCGGAGCCTGCCGTACCTGGTGACGACGCGGATCATCGCCGGGTTCATCGCGATCATCCCGCTCTACGTGATTGGCCTGCTCACCTCCTATATCGCCGCCCGCACCACGACAGTGGAGATCTACGGACAGTCGGCGGGCACCTACGACCACTACTTCTCGCTGTTCCTCCCACCGGAGGACGTGCTCTGGTCGTTCGTGAAGGTGCTGATCTTCAGCGTCGCGATCATCCTCACGCACTGCTTCTACGGCTACCGCGCCACCGGCGGACCCGCGGGCGTCGGCGTCGCGGTGGGCCGGTCGGTGCGGACCGCGATCGTGCTCGTCAGCGTCCTCGACTTCTTCCTGAGCCTGGCGATCTGGGGCGCGACGACGACGGTGCGGGTGGCGGGCTGATGGACATCCCACGCGCGCGGCTGCGCAGCCAAGTACTCGGCCTGGTCTTCATCCTGCTGATGTTCGTCGGCGGCTGGTTCACCATCGCGATCTACCAGAAGCAGTTCAGCACCGACATCCCCGTGACCCTGCGCGCCGACCGGGTCGGCAACCAGCTCAAGGTCAACGCCGACGTGAAGGTGCGTGGAGTGATCGTCGGCGCCGTCCGCACGATCACCGTCACCGACGACGGTGTCGACATCGGACTGGCGATGGACCCCGACCGGCTCGACCAGCTGCCCCGCAACATCAAGGCGAGGCTGCTGCCCAAGACATTGTTCGGCCAGCGGTACGTGAGTCTGATCCTGCCCGACGAGCCCGACCACACCCGGCTGGGCGAGGACGACGTGATCGAGCAGGACACCAGCGGCAAGGCCATCGAGCTGGAGAAGGCACTGCGCGACCTGATGCCGGTGCTGCAGGCGGTTCAGCCGCAGAAGCTGGCCAGCACGCTCGGCGCGATCTCCCAGGCGCTGGAGGGCCGGGGCAAGCCGCTGGGCGAGACGATGGTGGCGCTGAACTCCTACCTCGGCGAGCTCAACCCGAAGATGCCGCAGATCCAGGCCGACATCACCAAGTTCGCCACGACCCTGGAGAGCTACCGGGACGCGGGCCCGGAGATCGTCGACGCGCTGTCGGACCTGACGACCACCGCCAAGACGCTGGCCGACCAGAAGGACAACGTCGCCGCCCTGTTCTCCTCGGTGACCGGCGCGTCCGACGAGCTGCGCGGGTTCCTCGACCACAACGGGACGAACCTGATCGGGCTCTCGTCGGCGAGCAGGCCGACGCTGGAGCTGCTCGCCAGGTACGCGCCGTCGTTCCCATGCCTGTTCGCCGCCGCGACCGCGCTCAAACCCGATGTCGAGAAGGCGCTGGGCGTGGGCACCAACCAACCAGGACTCCACGTGACGCTGACCGTCAAACCGTCGCGGGGCGCGTATCTGCCCGGCAAGGACACCCCGCGCTACACCGCGGGCGGCGGCCCGAAGTGCTACCAGGCGGGGGCGGGCGTCCAGTCGACCGTGCCGTCGGCGGCCGGGGCGAACTCGCCCGCCGAGGCCCAGTTCCTCAAGGAGCTGCTGGCCGTGACGACCGGTGAGTCGCCGCGGGCGATCCCGGACTGGAGTGGGCTGCTGGTCGGGCCGCTGCTGCGTGGGGCGGAGGTGTCGCTGCGATGAGGGACCTCGCCGGCCCCCTGGTCAAAGGGGTGATCTTCGCGGCGGTCACGCTGCTGGCCACGCTGATGCTCGGCCTGACCATCGCCAACCGCAACAGCGGCGACACCGCTTCGTACAAGGCCCGCTTCACCGACGTCACCTCCCTCAACGCGGGCGACGACGTGCGCATGTCCGGGGTGCGGGTCGGGCAGGTCGACGACATCGAGATCGTGGACGGCCGCTCCGCCGAGATCACCTTCTCCGTCGACCGGCGGTGGCCGCTGTCGGTGTCGACCACGGCGGCGATCAAGTTCCGCAACCTGATCGGGCAGCGCTACATCGCGCTCGACCGCGGCCCGGGGGAGGCCACCCCGCTGGCCGAGGACGGCACCATCCCGCTGGAGCGCACCAAACCCGCGCTGGACCTCACCGCGATGTTCAACGGGTTCAAGCCGCTGTTCCAGGCGCTGGCCCCCGAGGACGTCAACCAGCTCTCCTTCGAGATCGTCCAGGTCCTGCAAGGCGAGGGCGGCACCATCCAGGGGCTGGTCCAGCACACGTCGTCGCTGACCCACGCGCTGGCCGACAAGGACAAGGTGATCGGACAGGTGGTGACCAACCTCAACACGGTGCTCGACCAGGTGAATTCCCGCGGCGACGCACTGTCCACTCTGGTCACCACCACGCAGGAGCTGGTGTCCGGGCTGGCCAAGGACGCCGAGCCGATCGGCGAGGCCATCGACGGCATCGCCGCGCTCACCACCAGCACCGCCGGACTCCTGCAAGCGGGCCGTGAGCCGCTGCGCCGCGACATCGACGCGCTCGGCGCGCTGTCGAAGTCGCTCGCCGACAACACCCCGGAGTTCGAGAAGTTCATCTCGGCCCTGCCCGGCAAGTACGAGGCCATCGGCCGGACCGCCTCCTACGGGTCGTGGCTGAACCTCTACCTCTGCGGGGCGACGTCCACTGCCGCACCCGCGCCGCAGCTGCCCGGGACGGCGCCGGTCCCGGTCGGCATCCCGGTGACCGACAGGCGGTGTATGCGATGAAGCCCTTCCGCGAACGTGAACCCGTCCGGGTCGGCCTGATCGGCGGCCTGATCATGCTGGTGGTCGGCGCCCTGACCTTCTTCTGGGGCGACCTGCCCCTGGTCGGCGGCGGCACCACCTACACCGCGCAGTTCCGCGAGGCCGCCGGGCTGCGCCCCAACGACGAGGTCCGGGTCGCCGGGGTCAAGGTCGGCGCCGTGACCGACGTCGAGCTGAGCGGCAACATCGTCCTGATCAGCTTCCGCGTGTCCGGGATCCGCATCGGCGACCAGACGGTGGCCGCGATCAAGATCAAGACGTTGCTGGGGCAGAAGAACCTCAACCTCGACTCGCGAGGTGGCAACGAGCAGAACCCCGACGAGCCGATCCCGGTCAGCCGCACGGTCACGCCGTACGACGTCACCGACGCGTTCGGCGACCTGGCCAAGACGGCGGGCGAGATCGACACCGGGCAGCTCGCCGAGAGCTTCAAGACCCTCTCGCAGACCTTCGACAGCGCCACCCCCGAGGAGGTCCGCTCGGCGCTCGACGGCCTGTCCGCGCTGTCGACGACCATCTCCTCCCGCGACGAGGAACTGAAGAAGCTGCTCACCGGCACCGGAACCTTCACCAAGACCATCGCCGACCGCAACGACCAGTTCGAGGCGCTGATCAAGGACGGCGGGGTGCTGCTGGAGGCGATCAGCAGCCGCAAGGAGTCGGTGTCGGCGCTGCTTTCGGGCACCAGGAACCTCGCCCAGCAGCTCGCCGGGCTCGTCGCGGAGAACGAGGCCCAGCTGGGGCCCGCCCTCGAACAGCTCGACCGGGTCTCGGAGGTGCTGCAGCGCAATCAGCAGAACCTGGACAAGGCGCTGCGCCTGGCCGGGCCGTTCTACCGGCTCGTCGGCAACGCGGTCGGCAATGGGCCCTGGATCGACACCTACATCTGCGGGCTGGTCCCCGCCGCGGGCGGCGGCTGCGTCCCCGCGAAAACGGGAGGAGGTCGCTGATGGCGCGCGCACGGAAGTGGAAGTGGCTGCGCCGGATCGCGCTGCTGACGGTGGCCGTGGTCGCGCTCGCCGCCGGGGTCGCCTGGGTGGCGCCGCGGCTGCAGCCGCACAAGCAGGTTACCGCGTATTTCACCATCGCGGTCGGCGTGTATCCCGGGTCCGACGTGCGGGTGCTCGGGGTCAAGGTCGGCACGATCGACGCGGTCGAGCCGCAAGGCCAGACCGTGCGGGTGCTGATGTCGCTCGACCCGGACATCGAGATCCCGGCCAACGCGAAAGCCCTGGTCGTCACCCCCAGCCTGGTCAGCGACCGCTATGTCCAGCTCACCCCCGCCTACACCGGCGGCCCGAGGCTGGACGGCGGCGCGACCATCCCGGTCACCGACACCGCGGTGCCGGTCGAGCTGGACGAGCTGTTCACCAGCCTCGACCGGCTCACCACCGCGCTCGGGCCGGACGGCGCGAACAAGGACGGCGCGCTCTCGGACCTGCTCAACAGCGGGGCCAAGATGCTCGACGGCAACGGCAAGAAACTCAGCGAGTCGATCAAGGCGCTGGGCGAGTCGACCAGGACGCTGAGTGGATCGCAGGACGACCTGTTCTCCACTGTCGACAGCGTGCAGAAGTTCACCACGATGCTCGCCGCCAACGACGCGCTCGTCGGCAGGCTCAACGACCAGCTCGCCGAGGTGTCGAGCTTCCTGGCGGGCGAACGTGAGGAGTTCGGCGCCGCGATGCACGAGCTGGCGGGCGCGCTGTCGGTGGTCGAGAAGTTCATCAAGGACAACCGGGGCCGCATCAAGTCCAGTGTGGACAAGCTGCAGGGCGCCGCCCAGCTGCTGTCCGACCAGCGAGCGTCGCTGGCCGAGGCGCTGGACACCGCGCCGCTCGCGCTGACCAACCTGGTCGCCGCCTACGACCCGGCCACCGGGACGATCGACGGCCGCGGCAACCTGACCGAGTTCTCCGGCGCCAACCCGCCGCTGCCCCTGGTGGGTGGCCGGTGAAGCGCCTTGTGATCGGCTGCTGCGCGCTGCTGGCCACCGGCTGCGGGTCGATGGGCGGCGCCTACGACTTGCCGCTGCCCGGTGGCGCCGACCTCGGCGACCACCCCTACCGGGTCACCGCCCAGTTCCGTGACGTGCTCGACCTGGTGCCCCAGTCCGGGGTGAAGGTCAACGACGTCGCCGTCGGCCGGGTCGAGCGGATCGAACTCGCCCCGGACGGCCGCAGCGCGCTCGTGACGGTCGTGGTCAACGGGTCGGTGAACCTGCCCGGCAACGCGGTCGCCCGGCTGCGTCAGTCCAGTGTGCTCGGTGAGAAGTTCATCGAACTGGACAAGCCCGCGGCCGGAACCGCCACCGGAAAGCTCGCCGACGGCGCCCGGATCCCGCTGGACCGAACCGACCGCAGCCCCGAGATGGAGGAGGTGTTCGGCGCGCTGTCGATGCTGCTCAACGGCGGCGGCGTCGGGCAGCTCCAGCAGATCAACCGCGAGTTCAACGCCGCGCTCGGCGGCAATGAAAACGAGATCCGGTCCCTGCTGACCAACCTGAACACCTTCATCGCGGGCTTCGACGAGCGCAAGGACGAGATCTCCCGCGCGCTGGACGCGATGGGCACGCTCGCGGAGTCGCTGGCGGGCCGCAAGGACCAGATCGCCAACCTCATCGAGAACCTGGGTCCGGGCATCAAGGTGCTGACCGACCAGCGCGAACAGTTCGTCTCGATGCTCGGCGCGCTCGACCTGCTGTCCGGGGTCGCGGTGGACACGATCAACCAGGCCAAGGACGACCTCGTCGCCGACCTGCGGGCACTGGAGCCGACCCTGCGCAAGCTCACCGAGGCAGGGCAGAACCTGCCGAAGGCGATGGAGCTGCTCTTCACGTTCCCGTTCACCAACGGTGCGATGGACGCGATCAAGGGCGACTACATCAACACCTACCTGAAGCTCGACTCGCGCGTCCCGAAGACCGCGGTCGACGCGGCGGCGGCCCCCGCGCTGCCCCTGCCCTCGGTCACTGGAGGTAGCTGATGCTGACCGCGAAAGTCCGCATCCAGGTCGTCGCGTTCGTACTGATCGCCCTGCTCGGCGTCACCTACGTCGGCGCCCGCTACGCCGGGCTCGGCGCGCTGTTCGGTGACGCCGGCTACGTCGTCACCGCCCGGCTGGCCGACTCCGGCGGCATCTTCACCCACGCGGAGGTCACCTACCGCGGTGTCGCGATCGGGCGGGTCGGGGAGCTGCGGCTGGTGCCGACCGGGGTCGAGGTGGAACTGCTGATCGACTCGACCGCCCCGGCGATCCCGGCCGAGGTCAACGCCGTGGTGACCAACCGGTCCGCGGTGGGGGAGCAGTACGTCGACCTGCGGCCGCGCCGCGACGGGACGCCGTACCTGGTCGAGGGCTCGGTGATCCGCCAGGAGGACACCGCGCTGCCGCTGCCCGTGCAGACGCTGCTGCTCAACCTGGACAAGCTGGTCGAGTCGGTCCCGGAGGACTCGCTGCGCACGGTCGTCGACGAGCTGTACGACGCCACTTTGGACACCGGCCCGAACCTGCAGGTCCTGCTGGACTCGGCGTCGAGCTTCACCAAGGAGGCCGTCGAGCACCTGCCGCAGACGACCCAGCTGATCAACGACGCCGACCTGGTGCTGACCCGCCAGATCGAGAGCTCGTCGGCGATCAAGGAATTCGGCAAGAACACCAAGCTCATCGCCGAACAGCTGCGTTCGTCCGACGGGGACCTGCGGACCCTGCTGGCGTCGGCGCCGTCGGTGGCCACCGAGGTCAGCGGGCTGATCAAGGAGATCGGCCCGGCCACCGGGGTGCTGTTGGCGAACCTGCTGACCACGTCGAACGTGCTGGTCACCCGCCAGGGCGCGCTGGAGCAGCTGCTGGTGGTGACCCCGCAGGCCGTGGCGGCGGCCGGTCAGGTCCTGCGGCCAGACGGCGCGCGGTTCGGCCTCGCGACGACGTTCTTCGAGCCGCTGCCCTGCGTCACCGGATACGGGACGGCCTACCGCAACGGGCTGGACACCTCCGCGGCCCAGTTCAACACCCAGGCCCGCTGCGCGCTCGCGCCGTCGACCGGCGTCGGTGTGCGGGGCTCGCAGAACGCGCCGGGGTCCCACGCGGTGCCGCCCGCGGCGAAACCAGGGAGCTGAGATGACACGAGTACAGGCAAGTGTGGTGGTGCTGCTGGTGCTGGCCGCGGCTTTCGCGGGCTGGGGCGGCTGGACCTACTGGCAGGCCGGTCAGCCGTCGGACGCCGAGGTCGCCCGCGACGACGCGCTGCGGGCTGGCCGGTCCGGCGTGGCGACACTGACCACTTTGGACTACCAGACCATCGACGCCGGGTTCGCCCGGTGGCTCGACGTCGCCACCGGGCCGCTGCGCGAGGAGCTGTCGTCGGCCCAGGACGCGAGCAAGCTGCAGATCGCCAAGGCCAAGACCGTCACCACGGGCACGGTCCTAGAGGCCGCGGTCACCGAACTGGACACGTCAGCAGGCACCGCGCGGGTCATCGCGGCGGTCGAGATCATGGTGAAACCCGAGGCGGGGGAGCAGGCCGCCAAGCGCAGTCGGTTCCAGGCTGACCTGGCGCGCACCGACGCAGGGTGGAAGCTGACCGGCCTGGCCCAGGTCCCCTATGTGCCCGCTTGAGGAGGCTCGTGATGCGTAACGTGAAACCCGTGCGGCGGCGGCCAGTGGTCGCCGGGACCCGGCGGCGATCCGCGGTCGCGGTGCTCGACGTCGAGCCGGACGACGTGGCCGAGATCGAGGACTCGGCCGGGATCGATGAACTTTCAGACGACTCGCCCGACCGCGACGAGACGCGGTCACGCGGATTCGTCGTGCTGGCCGTGATCGCAATGGTGTTGTTCGCCGCCGGGGTGGCCGCCTTGGTCGCGGCGGGCCGGGTCGGGGCGGACAACTCCGCGCTGGTCGACGTCGGCGCGACCGCGCAGGTCGTCCAAGAGGTCGACACGGGCCTGGAACAGATCTTCTCCTACCGCTTCGACGACACCTTGGCCACCGAGGACGCCGCCGCGGGCCTGTTGGTCGGCGACGCGAAGGCCCAGTACGAGAAGCTGTTCGACCAGGTCCGGCAGCACTCCGGTGCGCAGAAGCTGACCCTGCGGTCGCGGGTCGCGATCTCCGGGGTGACCATGCTGTCCGGCGACCGCGCCGAACTGCTGGTCTTCATCGACCAGAGCGCGACCCGCGCCGACACCGACGTGAGCAGCTCCGGCGCGGCCCAACTGAGCGTCCAGGCGCAGCGCGTCGACAACCGCTGGCGGATAACCGGTCTGCGTTCCCTTTAGATCACCGCCAGGTCGAGCGCGCCCAGCCGGGCCGGGTCGGCGATCACGTCGTACCCGGTGATCCGGTCCGCCTCGATGGTGATCACGAGCGCGAGCAGCACCCGCCCATGCGGGGCCACGACGGCACCCACGGCGCCGTCGATGAGCATCGGGACCGCGAACAGCGAGTTGCGCCGCAGCAGGACGGTCTCGTCGGCGACCGCCCGCGAACCGCGGACCGTCGTCGGCACGCCGATCGGCAGCCCGGCGGCGTCGGCCCGGCGGACGACATCCGGCGCCAGCACCGCGAGGAGCCCGTCGAGATCGCCCGCGCGGGCGGCGGCGAGGAACGCGGCCACGACCTGGCGCTGCCGGACCAGTTGGTCGTCGGGCACCGTCGGGCCGCCCCGCACGCGTTGCCGGGCGCGGCTGGCGAGCTTCTTCGTGGCGACCGTGGTCCGGTCGACGATGGGCGCGATCTGGTCGAACGGGACGGCGAACAGGTCGTGCAGGACGAAGGCCACCCGCTCGGTGGGGCCGAGCCGGTCGAGGACCACCAGCAGCGCCCGGCCGACCGAGTCGACCAGGACGGCCTCCGCCGCCGGGTCACCCGCCTGCGCGATCAGCTCCGGCACCTGGTGGCCGACCGGGTCCTCACGGCGTGCCGCCCGCGCCCGCAGCTGGTCCAGGCACAGGCGGGAGACCACCGTCGTCAGCCAAGCGGCCAGGTTCGCCACGGCGCTGACATCGGCGCGGCTGAGTCGCAGCCAGGTCTCCTGGACCGCGTCGTCGGCCTCGCCCGCCGAGCCGAGCATCCGGTAGGCCACGCCGTTCAGGTGGGCCCGGTGTGCCTCGAACCGGGCAGCCAACTCGTCCATCGGTCACCTTTCCGCGCCGGTCCCCGTCGACCGAATGAGACACGACAACACCGACGGAAGGCGAACACCCCATGATCACCACGCGGCTCGACCAGCCTCTGCTGCGCCCGGTCGACCTCGGCGACCTGCGGCTCCCCAACCGGATCGTGATGGCTCCCACAACTCGGGCCCGCGCGTCCAACGAGGGCCTGGTGCCCACGGATCTGCATGTCGCCTACTACGCGCAGCGGGCCAGCGCCGGGCTGGTCGTCACCGAGGGGACCTGGGTCAGCGAACAGGCGATCGGCTTCGTCAACGTGCCGGGGATCTTCAGCGACGAGCAGGTCGCCGGGTGGCGCCGGGTCACCGACGTGGTGCACGCGCTCGGCGGCCGGATCGTCTGCCAGCTCTGGCATTCCGGAGCCGTGTCGCATCCGGACCACCTGCACGGCAAGCTCCCGGCGGGACCGTCGGCGATCAATCCACATGAGACGGTCTACACCGCGACCGGCCCCAAGGAGACCCCGACACCGCGCGAGATGACGGTCCTCGACATCGAGCGGGCGGTCTACGACTACCGCGACGCCGCGTCGAACGCGCGCCGCGCCGGGTTCGACGGGGTGGAGATCCTGGGCATCGGCTCGTTCCTGATCCCGCAGTTCCTCATCCCCCGGCTCAACCAGCGCACCGACGCCTACGGGGGGGACGCCCAGCGCAGGCGGCGGCTGCTGTTCGAGGTCGTCGACGCGGTGGCCGAGGTGTGGGATGGGGTCGGCGTGCGCCTGTCGCCGTACTGGACCTCGGGTGACCGCTTCGTCCCTGACGAGTCGACCCTGGCCGACTTCGACGGCGTCGTCGCCGCGCTCAACGACCACCCGGTGGCGTATCTGCACCTGCGGGGCGCCGATCCCGCCGCGCCTGGCGACGGCCCCGACCTCGCCGCCATCGCGCGGTATCGGGAGCGGTTCCACGGCCCGCTGATCGCCAACAACGGCTTCGACCGCCAGTCGGCGGAGGATGCGGTGGCGACCGGGATCGCCGACGCGGTGTCGTTCGCCCGGCACTTCATCGCCAACCCGGACCTGGTCACCCGCTTCGCGCTGCGGCACGAGCTGTCCGATGGCGACCCGGCCACCTATTACACCGGCGCGGCGGGCGGCTATGTCGACTACCCGACCAGCACTTGGCCGAGCTAGTCCTCTTCGTCGTCCGGTTCGTCATCGTCGTCCTGGTCCTCCCGGTCGCGGGTGCGCTGGGCGCGCAGGGCCACCTCAAGGTCGAACCGGACGTCGGGGTTGTTCAGCCGGGTGCCGAACAGGCGGTCCAGCTGCCGCATGCGGTAGCGGACGGTCTGCGGGTGGATGTCGAGGAGCTGCGCGATCTCGGGCGCGCCGCCCCGGGTCTCCAGCCACGTCAGCAGGGTCTCGCTCAGCTTGCGGCGCTGCTTGGGCGTCAGCTTCGCCAACGGGGCCAGAGCGCGCTCGGTGATCTCGGCGACGAGCAGTGGGTCGTTGAGCAGCCACAGCGCGGACATGTGGTGGTCGAACCAGCTCAGCTGGACGGCGGGCAGGACGCCGCGGTCGACCAGCGCCAAGGTGCGGCGCGCCCAGCGCAGCGACTCCCCGGCGTCGGCGGCGTCGACCACCGGACCCACCGCGGCCCGCCACCCCGGCAGATCGGCGGGGAGTTCCTTGAGCGCGTCCTGGTGTTCCTCTGCGGCCAGCAGGCACGGGTCGGAGCCTTCGAGGTCGACCAGCATCCGTGGGTCGAACTGTGCCACCGGGTACTCCGCCGGGTCCTCGTCCAGGTCGATGGCCACCGCGACGACCCGTGCGGGCACCGGCCACTTAGCGGAGTCGGCGAGCCGCTTGTTCGGCAGCTGCTTGGGGTCGCCCGCCGCGGACAGCAGCAGTTCCAGCAGCTGCCGTCTGCGGCGCTCGACGATGCCGACGGCGCGGGCCTGCGCTGAGGCGTGACCCTCGATCGACAGCGCGGACAACTCGTCGATGTAGGCGAAGATCGCCTCGGCCAGCAGGCACAGCGTCGTGGTCGGCACACCGGCCCGCTCACCCACGCGGGCCATGTGCCGCCACGCGACCCGGGCACCGACCCGATAGGCCATCTGCAGCACGTCGAGGATCGGCTCGTCGTAGATCTCGTGCAGGCCGAGGTCGCGGAACAGCTGGGCCCGGTCGGCCTGCGGCGCGGCGGGGTCGGCGAGCCGGTCGACGAACTGCAGGATCGCCTGCTGGATGCCCTCCACAATGGACCGGCCGACCGCGCTCTCGATCGGCTTGGCCAGTGCCGGGATGGTCAGCCGGATCTCGCGGAGGATCTCGTCGGCCAGGTCCTGGGCGGTCGGGCGGAACAGGACGGCGAGTTCGCGGGGCAGCTGCGACCACAGGTCGACGAGGTCGTCCGGGCGCCGGGCGGGAGCGGCGGCGAGCAGTGAGTCGAATGCGATGCGCACCGGCCTGCCCGGCGCGCCCTCCTGGTCTTGCCCCGCCACCATCGGCCTCCCATTGGTCTGCGGTCGAACGCGGGCGGCTGGACAGGAAATCGCTCGACATCGCGAGAATGGAATATACAGCCGGGAACGGCGTGAATCCATTGTCGAACCCGATTGTCGCGAAATGTCGACGAGCGTTGTCGAAATGGACTAAACGGGATGCGGGGCGACTGTGCGTACTTTAGTGGCGATTCGCCGGACGCGCAGTGCGATCTCCAGGTCGAGCCGGGAGTCGGCGTTCTCCAGTTGCGTGCCGAACAGTTTGTCGACCATTTTCATACGGTAGCGCACGGTTTGCGGGTGGATGTTGAGCCGGTCGGCCATGGCGGGCGCGCTGCCGCGGGTCTCCAGCCAGGCCAGGACGGTGTCCATGGTGCTCGCGCGCTGCTTGTCGGTGAGCCCGGTCAGCGGGGCGAGGGTGCGTTCGAGCAGTTGCTCGACGAGGAACTCGTCGGCGAGCAGCCACAGGGTCGACAGGTGGTCGCGGCACCACGTGACCTGCCGGTCGGGGAGCACGCCCTGTTCGACGTGGTCCATCGCCCGGCGCGCCCAGCGCAGCGACGACGGCGCGTCGGCCAGGGGCACGTACGGCCCGACGCAGACCCGCAGACCACGCAGGTGGCCCGCGAGGCGGTGCAGGTGCTCGGCCGGTTCGGCGCTGATCATGCACGGGTTGTCGCTGTCGAGGTCCATCAGCACCTCGGGCACCCGGGGCAGGGACTGCTCGTAGTCGGCGTCGTCCGACCGTTCCAGCGCGATGGCCGCGACCTGGTCGGGCAGCTTCCACTTGACCTGGTCGGCGAGTTTGACTATGGCGTGCCGCGGCGCGCGCGGTTCGGCGATCAGCAGGTCGAGCAGCCGCTGCCGACGGCGTTCGGCCACCCCGGCCGACTCGGCCTGGGCCTCGGTGTAGCCCTCGATGGACAGCGTGGAGATCTCGTCGACATAGGCGAAGATCGCCTCGGCGGCCACGGTGAACATCGCCGTCGGGAGCCGCTGCTGCTGGCCCCAGGCGGCGACGTGCCGCCAGGCGACCCGGCCGCCGACCCGGTAGGCGGTCTGCAGGCAGTCCAGGCTGCGGCCCTCGGCGAACTCGACGCGGCCGAGTCTGCGGAAGACCGCGGCCCAGTTCTCGTCGGGGGCGCCGCCGACGCCGACGGTGTCGAGGATGTGCAGCACCGACTGCTCGACCCCGGCGGTCATGATGGCGCCGAAGTGGCCTTTGAGCGGGCGCGCGTACTCGGGGACCGCGGATTGGATCTCGCGGATCATCTCCCTGGTCAGCTGGCCGACCATCGGGTGGAACTTGCTGACCAGGTCGCGAGGCAGTGACGCCCACAGCGCCGTGGCCCTGTCCTTGGTCCGATCCCCGGCCTGTGTGCCCGGCTGAATCGCCATGCTCGTCCCCGCCTCATCATTGAGCACACACAAATGACAACGTCAAATGGCACGAAACTCTTGTTCGCTCAACGTTAAGGAGGGCCTGCTTAACGTGTCAAACACGGGTGTCAGGAACGAACAACGCGCGGGCCGGTTTCTGTGTCGCCCTGATAAAACCGGTCGGGTGATCAATACCGTGCTTGCCCGGCTTCGTCATCCGCCAGTAACGTGCGATTCCACGCCGCGGCCGTATTCGCCGCCATTCAGCGCCCAGTCGGCCTGATTCGTCTTTGGAGAAGGAAGCGACCATGATTCGACGTGTGATCGCCGCGGCCATGTTGGCCGTGTGCACCTGTGCCACCGTGGCCGCGTGCGGTTCGGACAAGGGCCCCACGGCCAACGGGCCCGCGATCGCGTGGTCGGACCAGGTGTGCAAGACGATCGACGCGGGCGCGGCCAAGCTGTCCCAGCTCCCGGCGGTCGACCCGAGCAACCCGCAGGCGGCCAAGGACAGCCTCGTGGTCTACCTCGGCTCACTGTCCGACGCGCTGGGCAACGTCACCGATGGCCTGAAGACCGCGGGCGCGCCGCCGGTGACCGACGGCCAGGCCACGCTGGACAAGGCGATGGCGACCCTGACCACCACGAGGTCCACAGTGGACACCGCGAAGTCCAAGCTGCAGGCCGCTCCGGTGACCGACAGCGCGACCTTCCAGGCCGCGATCAGCGAGATCAGCAAGGTGATGAGCTCGATGACCGACAACGAGGGTCCGGCCAAGGACCTCAAGAGCAACCCCGAACTCGCCGTGGCTTTCGGCAACGCGGCCACCTGCCAGAAGGTGGAAGGCTCGACGGCACCGTCCAACTGAGCCGTCGAAGTCGAACTGCCCCGGGTCCGCCCCCGGGGCAGCTCGCGTCTCAGCGGTTCCGGCGGAAGTTTCTCGCCGCGAGCAAGGCGCCGACCGTGGCGGTGACCGCCACTAGGCCGAGGGCCGCGGCCAGTGACCAGCCCAATGGCTTGTCCAGACACAGGGCCCGGGTCGCGTCGATGGCGTAGGTGACCGGGTTGACGGTGGAGACCGTGCCGATCCAGCCGGGCATCGCCCCGACCGGCACGTAGGCACTGGAGGCGAACATCAGCGGGAACATCACGATGAACGAGATCGCCTGCATCGTCTCCGGTTTGCCCTGCCAGGTGGCCAGCGCGACGAAGATCCAGCCAAGGCCCCACCCGACGACCACGGTCAGCAGGACCGCCGCGACCACGCCCGCGACGCCGATCGGGGTGAAGCCCAGGAAGATCACCGCGGCGCCGACGGTCACCGCCAACTGGACCAGCAGCCGCACCGCGTCGGACAGTGTGCGAGCCACGAGCAGGGCGAACAGGTTGATCGGCATCGTCCGCAGCCTGCCGATGAACCCGGTGTAGATCTCGGTGAGCATCCCGACGCCGGAACTCATCGCGGTGGTCATCGCGATGTTCACCAGCGTGGCGGGCATCAGGAAGTTGATGTAGCCCTGGTACTCGACCACGCCGGGCATGGCACCCAGGCCGCTGAACACCTGGCTGAACAGCAGGAGCATCACCACCGGCTGCAGCAGCCCGAAGAACACCAGCCGGTAGTCGCCGAACGCGGTGCGCAGGGACCGGCCGGTCAGGATCAGGATCTGGTTCGCCAGTGAGCTGCCGCCCCAGTCGGTGCTGATCCGCAGGTCGCCGACGTAGAGCACGACGGTGTCGTCGGCCCGCTTGCGTGTCTTGATGGCATGTCGGCTCACGACTGGCTCCGCGCCGCCCGGTGCAGCGCGAGGTAGACGTCGTCCAGGGTGGGTTCGGTGACCGTCAGGTCGGTTGGCGCGATGCCCCACTTGTCGAGCGCCCGCACCAGCCCGGTGATGTGGTGCCCGGCGGCGACCGGCACGACGATCGCGCAGAACGCCTCCTCCGGCTGGGCGTGGATCCCGGCATAGGCCAGCGCGCCTGCCGCGTTGCGGGTCGTCGGCACGTCGACGAAGGTGACCTTGGCCGAGCGGCTGCCGACCTTGGCCTTGAGCGCCGCGGGTGTCCCCTTCGCCACCACGTGACCGCCCGCGAGCACGACCAGCTCATCGGCCAGCCGGTCGGCCTCCTCCAGGTACTGCGTGGTCAGCACGACCGACGTGCCCTCGCGCGCGAGGCGCTCGATGAACGTCCACAGCTCAGACCGGCTGACCGGGTCCAGGCCGGTCGACGGCTCGTCGAGGAACAGCACCTCGGGCCTGCCCAGCATCCCGGCCGCCAGATCGAGCCTGCGGCGCATGCCGCCGGAGTAGGTCGCGGGCTTGCGCTTGGCCGCCTCAGTGAGTCCGAAAACCGCCAACAGCTCGTCGGCGCGGGCCGCGGCCTGCTTGGCCGTCGCGCCGAGCAGGCGGGCGACGAGGATCAGGTTGGCGCGCCCGGACATCGTCTCGTCCACCGACGTGAACTGGCTGGACATGCCGATACACCGGCGAACCTTGTCGCCGTAGCGGACCACGTCCCACCCGCAGACCGACGCCGACCCCGAAGTCGGGAGGGTGCGGGTGGCCAGGATGTCGATCAGCGTCGTCTTCCCGGCCCCGTTGTGGCCAAGCACACCCAGCACCGTCCCCGCGCCCACCTTCAGGTTGACGTTCGTCAGCGCGGCCAATGGCCCATAGGACTTCCCGAGGCCGACGACGGAGATCCGGGGCCGTTCCATCCAGGTTCCCCTCGGGCGTGTTTCGGTTGCGGCACTTCAGTTTCCAGCCGAACATACCGACTGTTCAGAGCGCCGAGGAACACGCCGGATGATCAGCTGGGGATTCGTGTGGAAACCGCGCAGCGGCCGATCCCGAATTGTCCGGCCGTGACAAAGCGGCTTGACGGTCGACGGCCCCGATCACGACTATGGGCTGGGGGGTCACATGAACAAGAGGGTGCCGTACGCCGATCCCGGGACGCCGGACACACGCGGGCCTGGGCGCTATCTGTGGTGGCTGGTGACGAGCCAGCCCCGTCGAGTCGCACTCGGCGCGCTGTGGGGAACGCTCTGGATGCTGGGCCTCATGGTGCCGCCGTACCTGATCGCCCGCGCCATCGACGACGGGCTGCGCGCCCGCGACGTCGGCGCGCTGGTGGTCTGGGTGGTGGCGATCCTGGTCAGCGGCGTCGTCAACGCCGCGCTGGGCGCGCTGCGCCACGGCACGATGACCCGGGTGCGCACCGACGCGGCGTACCGGACCGTCCAGGTCATCATCCGCCACTCGGTGAAGGTCGGGGCGGCACTGCCGCGGCGGGTGTCGGCGGGCGAACTGACCACCATCCAGTCGTCGGACCTGTTCCGCATCGCGCAGGCCCTGACCATGGCCGGTCCGGGCGTCGGCGCGCTGATCGCCTACAGCGCGACCGCGGTGCTGCTGTTCACCATCTCCGGGCTGCTGGCGACGGTGGTCGTCGTCGGGGTGCCCGTCCTGTGCCTGGTCATCGGCCCGCTCCTGGCCCGGTTGCGCCGCGTCGAGTCCGACTACCGGGACCTGCAGGGCGACCTGACCGCGCGGGCGGCCGACATCGTGGCAGGCCTGCGCGTGCTGTGCGGCATCGGCGGCAAGGCCACGTTCGCGGCGAACTACCGGCGCGACTCGCACGTGCTACTCGGCGAGGGATACCGCGTCGGCGCAGTGGCCAGTTGGGCGCAGGCCGCCGGGGCGTTCCTGCCGATGCTGTTCCTCGCCGCGGTCGTGTGGATCTCGGCGCGGATGGCCGCGGCGGGCACGATCACCATCGGCGAGATGGTCGCGGTGTACGGCTATGTGGCGGTGCTCGTGGTGCCGGTGTCGTTCCTGATCGACGACACCGACGCGGTGGCCAGGGCGATGGTGTCGGCGGACCGGGTGATCGGGATCCTCAGGCTGCGCCCCGACATCGCGGACACCGGTGAGTGCCCGCCCCCGCCTGGCCCCGCGCCGCTGCGCGACGTGGAGTCCGGCCTGGTCGTAGCGCCGGGGCGGCTGCTGGCGCTGGTGGCCGACGACCCGGCCGCCGCCATCGCCGTCATCGACCGCGTCGGCCGTTACGCCGAGTCGGCCGCGACCTGGGGCGACGTGCCGCTGGCTCAGGTCCCGCTCGCCGACGTCCGCGGGCGGATCATGGTCAGCGACAACGACGCGTACCTGTTCGCGGGCCCGCTCGGCGCCATGATCGGCGCGACAGGCGACGACACGGCGACCGCCGAGGCGCTGCGCGTCGCCAACGCGCACGACATCGTCGACGCCCTCGCCGACGGGTTGGACGGCGAGGTGCAGACCCAAGGCCGGGACCTCTCCGGCGGCCAGCGCCAGCGGGTCCGGCTGGCCAGGGCCCTGCTCGCCGACCCGGAGGTCCTGCTGCTGGTCGAGCCGACCTCGGCGGTGGACTCCAACACCGAGTCCGTGATCATGCGCCGCCTGCGCGCGGCCCGGGCCGGGCGGACGACCGTGCTGGTGAGCACGTCGCCGCTGGTCCTGGACGCCGCCGACGAGGTCGCCTACCTGGTCGACGGGCGGATCGCGGCCGTCGGGCGGCACACCGACCTGCTG
>DATLIA010000124.1:0-53050 GCA_035540215.1 Actinokineospora sp.
GTCGCGGCGGCGCTGCGGTCGGCCGATCCGGCGCTGGAGGAGGTGTCCCGTTCGCTGGGGCACGGCCCGTGGGTGACGTTCCTGCGGGTCACACTCCCCCGGATCTGGCCGTCGGCGGTCGCGGGCGGCCTGCTCGTGTCCCTCTACGTCCTGCACGACTTCGGCGCGGTGTCCCTGCTGCGCTACGAGACTTTCACGCTGGGCATCCAGACCGCGTACGCGGGCAGCTTCGACCGGACCCCCGCCGCGGTGATCGGCGTGGTGCTGGTCGTCCTGGCGATCCTGCTGGCGCTGGCCGAGGCCAGGATGCGCGGCACCACGGCGAGCAGGCTCGGCCCCGGCGTCGCCCGCCAGGCCGAGCCGCTGCGGCTGCGGCGGGCGAGTGCCCCCGTGCTGCTCGGCCTGGCCGCGATCGTGGCGGTGTCCCTCGGCGCCCCCCTCGGCGCCCTGGTCAAATGGCTCGGCGTCGGCCGAACCGCCTTCGACGGCGCCGCCCTCGCCGCGACCACGGCCACCACCGTCCAGTTCGCGGCCCTGGGCGCGCTGGCGACAGTCGTGCTGGCCATCCCGGTCGGCTTCCTGGCGGCCCGGCATTCATCGAAGCCCGTACGGGCGGTGGAGCTGGCCGCCTACGCGGGCCACGCGCTGCCCGGCATCACGGTCGCCCTGGCACTGGTGTACTTCGGCGTCCGGTTCGCCCAGCCCTGGTACCAGAAGACGCCGCTGTTGGTGCTCGGCTACGCGGCTCTGTTCCTGCCGATCGCGATCAGCTCGGTCCGCACAGCGGTCGCGTCGGCCCCCGCGGGCGTGGAGGACGTCGCACGTTCCCTTGGCCGCGGCCGGGCGCGCGTGTTCGGCACGGTGACCCTCCCGCTCGCCGCCCCCGGAATCGCGGCGGGCGCCGCCCTGGTGTTCATCACGTGTGCCAAGGAACTGCCCGCCACGCTGCTGCTGCGCCCGACCGGCGCCGACACGCTGGCCACCGCGCTATGGACAAAGACCGGCATCTCGGCCTTCGCCGAGGCCGCCCCCTACGCGGCGCTGCTGGTAGCGGTCTCCGCGGTGCCCGCCATCCTGCTGGAGGTGTCGGTGTTCCGCTCGGGACGCCGCCCGGAGGAAGCCGTCCTGGACTCAGCGACCAGAGGAGCGCAGTCGTGACCGAACTGACGATCACCGCCCTGACCGCGGGCTACGGCGCCACCCGCGTGCTGCGCGGGGTCGACCTGACCGTCCCGTCCGGCTCGCTGGCCGCGGTGCTCGGCCCGTCGGGCTGCGGAAAGACCACCCTGCTGCGGGTGGTCGCGGGCTTCCTCCGCCCCACCGGCGGCGAAGTCCACCTCGGCGGCCGAGTCGTGACCACGGTTCCGCCAGAGCGTCGGCGGGCCACCGTGGTTCCCCAGGAAGGCGCCCTGTTCCCCCATCTCTCGGTGGGCGCCAACGTCGGCTACGGCCTCCCCCGCGCGGGAAGAGAAGACCGAGTCGCCGAGATGCTTTCCCTGATCGGCCTCGACGGCTACGCCAAGCGCCGCCCAGCTGAACTCTCCGGCGGCCAGCAGCAACGGGTGGCCCTGGCCAGGGCCCTGGCCCCCAAACCAGACCTGGTCCTACTCGACGAACCCTTCTCCGCCCTGGACGCGGGCCTCCGAGCCGACCTGCGCGCCGACGTCCGCCGAGTCCTCCGCGCGGCCGGAACCACAGCACTGCTGGTAACCCACGACCAGGACGAAGCCCTGTCCATGGCCGACCTGGTAGCCGTCATGCGCGACGGCCTAGTGGTCCAAGCGGGCCCACCGGAAGAGGTCTACACCCGCCCCGTCGACCTCGCGGTGGCCACATTCGTCGGCGAAGCAGTCCTGCTCCCAGCAGTCGCCTCAGGCCAAACAGCCACCAGCGACCTCGGCCCCGTCGAACTTACCGATACCGCGACCGGCCCCGGCACAGTCATGATCAGGCCAGAACAACTGCTGCCCCGCACCGACGGCCCCGGCGTAGCGGCCCGAGTCCTCCACACCAGCTTCCACGGCCACGACGCCACCATCACCCTCCGCGCAGGAGACTTGGAACTGGTGTCACGTGTGCCCGCACCACTACGGGTCGAAGAGGGCGACGACGTAAAGCTCTCAGTATCGGGCGCAGCACGCTTCTACCCGTCCTAGCCCACCACCACCAAAGCCGCGCCCCGCGCCTGAGCGGCATCGGTGCGGCCGCAACCCTCAAGACACTCACACCATGAACTGATCATGCCGAGCGAAGAGCTCTCGCCACTCCTCCTCCGAGAGCGTGAGCCCCTTGTCCGCCACCTCAGCCAACTCCTGAAAATACCGCTCCCGAGGCGGCCCAGGCGCGAACAAGATCAACATGTCCGCAGGCTCATCCGACTCGTTCCGAAACGCATGGATCCCACCCTCCGGCACATACAGGAAATCCCCCGCCGTCGCGTCCACCCACTCCTGTCCGTTGTAGAGCCGAACCGTGCCAGCAATAACGAAGAAGGATTCCGAGAACGTGCGGTGGAAATGCGCCCCGGGCCCGCCCGCACGCGGCGCCATCTCCCACCGGAACAGTCCGAACTGCCCATTCGTCACCGACCCAGGAGCCACGAACCGAGCCGTCGTAGCAGGCCTGACCAGCGATTCCACCGAGTCAGCAGGTCGGTAGACACCACTGACCGACCCGGTATCCCCGTCATACGGCCGAGCCACCTCAGCCGCCGAGTGCGAACCTATGAAAGACACATGACCTCCTCGGATTTCATGGTTTCCGCTCCCGATCCTAGGCATACTCACAGAGTGAAGATCACCGAGATGCAGATCACGGTCGAATTTCCCGTCCTGGCCGAGGCCGCCGACGTGTGGGCAGTCCTTTCCGACATCCCCCGCATGGCCACCTGGAGCCCGGAGTGCGTTCACGCCGCTTGGCGGGACGAGGCACCGATCGAACCGGGTACGCAATTCGAAGCCACCAACAAGATGGGCGACTGGTCCTGGGACGTCACGGGCGAGATCGTGGCCATCGAGGAGAACAACAAGGTGACCTGGGTGGTTCGCGGCCTCGATGAGGGCACCGACCAGCCGTCGTCCACCTGGAGCTACGAGCTCGTCCCGCTTCCCAACGGCGGCACGCTCATCCGGCACTCGTTCGCCCACGGCCTCGGCGGAAGCCACCTGGTGACCATGGCCACGGCGAACCCGGACCACGCCGACGCCATCGTCGAGGGCCGCGCCCGGATGCTGCGCGAGAACATGACCAGCACCCTGGCCGCGATGGCCAAGCAGATGGGCTGGCCGGTCCCCAGCCTGATGTCCACTTAGGATCAAATGTGGTGGGGCCCGCACCAGGTCGACGCGGTGATGCCGGGAGTCCCCTTACCCACGAGGAGACTCCCGGCACCCGGCTGAAGGCTAGCCGCGGTAGATCTCCACCTCCGCGAGCCCGAGGTAGTTGGTCCCCACCAGCTGAACCATCACATAGCGTCCCGTGGCGTTGGCGGTGATCGTGGTCGGTCGGCCTGCCGTGCCGGTCTGCAAGCTCGACCAGACACCAGGCTTCGCGGCCTGCTGAGCCGGGGTGAGGCTGGTGTCGAGCGGGTTGGCGGAGACGAACACGTAGTAGTTGCTCAGTCTGCTCTGGCAGCAGTCTGATCGGTTGTAGACCTTGATCTGGCCGACGTTCTCCGACAGACCGAGGTCCACCTTCCACCACGCCTGAGCGTCGCTGTTGGTGTGGGCCACCGACAGGCTGACAGGGTTTCCGTCGATGTTCCCGTCGACCGCGCGACCGGCCACGGCCGTGCCGGTAGCGGTGGAGGTGTAGTCCGAAGACTGCGTCGCGCTCCGGCCGAGGGCGATGTTGCTCGGCTCGAGCAACTGGACCTCGCCGATGCTGAGGTAGTTCGTGCCGACCAGCTGCACCATGAAGTACCGACCCTGAGTTCCGGCAGGCACGGGGATCGTGGTCGGCGTACCGGCCTGTCCGGCCTGCAGGCTCGACCAGACGCCCGCCTTCGCGGCCTGCTGGGCAGGCGTGAGGCTGGTGTCGAACGGGCTGTCGGAGAGGAAAACGTAGTAGTTAGTCAACCTGCTCTGGCAGCAGTCTGATCGGTTGTAGACCTTGATAGAGGCGGGCTTGCGGCTCGAACCGAGGTCGAGCTTCCACCACGCCTGCGCGTCACTCAAGGTGTGGGAGAAGGACGACGAAGACCCGTCGACCGCCTTGTCAGCGCCCGTCGTGCCGTCGTACGTCGACGACTGGGTGGCCGTCTTGCCCGCGGCGACGTTGACATCGGGAGTCGCGGTGCTGCCTGCCGCGGTGGCGACCGTGACCGTCTCCGGTGAAGCTCCCGAGGGAAGCGTCGCCAGCAGGTAGTTCGACGACTGGAACGTCGTCGCCGTGGCCACGACGCCTGCGAACCGAACCACGGCGGAGCTGGTGAAACCGGATCCGGCGATCAGGATCTGGTTGTTCTGCACCGGGCTGGTCCAGGCGATCACCGGCGCGTTGACAGTCGTCAGGCTCCGGTAGGCGGCCTCGAGTCCGGCGTTCTGCAGTCGCGACGCGGGGATGACATCGGGGGCGGGGTTCTGGGCGATCAAGGTGTTGTTGCTCTGGGTGAACAGGGTGGGGTTCGGGGCGCCACACCCGCGGACGTTGAGGCCGCCGGTGTGCAGCGACCCGGTGACATCGATCGGGCCGACGTCGCCGCAGCCGCCATTGAACCGGCCGGGGTCGGCGTACTGGACGTTGTCGATGTACCTGACGAACCGGGCGCCCTCGTCACCGTAGTAGGCGAAGTTGGTGTGGCCGTTGCCGAAGGCGATGTTGTCGCGGACCGTCAGGCCGTGGTTGAGGCTGCGCCCCATGCCGCCGTTGGTGTAGATCGGGCCGCCGTCGTGGCGCACCATCATGGTCCGGAAGATCAGGTTGTTCGCGATCAGGTTGTCAGCGGTGAGTGTCGGGTTCGTGTTCTCGAACGAGCCGTTGCTGTGCCAGCCGCCCCAGCCGAGGCTGATGCCGGTGTACGGCAGGTCGTTGACCTGGTTGTGCGTCACCGATGTGCCACGGGCGTGGGCCACGTCGATACCCACTGAGCCGGTGTACTCGGCGCCCGTCGCATGCACCCAGTTGTTGTTGATCGTGTTGTCCGCCGTGAGCAGATCGGTGCCCGCCCAGACCTGGACCTCGGCCAGCGAAAGCGAGTTCGTACCCGCGAGCTGCACCATCACATAGCGACCCTTGACGCCGAACGGGACAACCGTCGGCGAACCCGCCTGGTCCTTGATACGACCGGACCACACAGTGTCGCGCGCGGCCTGCTGGGCAGGGGTGAGGCTGGTGTCGAAGGGGCTGTCGGACACGAATACGTAGAAGTCCTTCAACCTGTCGGCGCAGCAGTCGGTGCGGTTGAAGACCTTGACGCTGTTGATGATCTGCGAGGAACCCAGGTCAGTCCTCCACCACGAGTTGAGCTGTGAAGTGGTGTGGGTGACCGATCCGTTCGGGAACGAGCCGTCGGTGTTTCCGTCCACCGCCCGCGACGCGGCGGCACTTTGGTCCGTCGTGGACTGGGACGCGGTGGAGCCGATGGCGGCGTTGCTGGAGGTCGAGTCCGGGTACGGGTTGTCGGTGCTGCCGAGCTGTACGCCGTTGCTGGAGATGTCGGTGAACTCGTTGCCCTGCACCAGGTTGCCGACAGCGCCATGGTGCAGCGCCAAGCCCGCTCCGCCCAGGTGCGTGAACCGGTTGCCACTGAAGGTCAGGTTCTTCGTGCCAGTCAGGTCGACAGCCGCGAGAGGTGCCGTGTATCCCGCGAACGGGCAGGTGCCGGCAGGCGAGACGTAGCCGCACAGGCCCTGGGTGTTCGACTCCGACATCGTCATGTTCGCCTGCATCTCGGCGAAGCCCTTGTCACCGCTGGGCTGAAGCCACGTGGCGTAGGAGAACTCAAGGCCGGTGAACGTGACACTCTGCAGCGGGGCGGCCGGGGTCGTGGCGCTGGTCAGCAGCTTCTCCAGCTTCGCGGCCTCGAACTGCATGGTGCTGGGGTTCTCACCGGGGCGCGGGTAGTAGAAGAACCTGTCCGCCGCCTCGTCGAGATACCACTGCCCTGGCGCGAGCAGCTCGAAGACGTTCTCCATCCGAGTGGGTACCGACCTGGTGCCGGGGAAGCTTCCGGAGGGGTTCTCACCGTCCGCGGCCGCGGGAGACGTCGGCGGCGTCAGGTTGTTGAAGCACGGCTGCTTCATCGTGACCCTGCTGCCGTTGGTCGGCGCGTTGGCCGTGATCGTGGAGACACCGCAGCGCGGCTGGGTCCACCCGCCGTTGCCGCCGTCGTAGACCATCTCGATGCTCGACGGATTCCGGTACGACGGAAGCGGCGAGGTACTCGTGTAGCCGACACCCGCGACTCGGGTCAGCGCCACCGGAGAGGGTCCCGAGGACCGCGCGAGGCGCGTGCCGTTGGCGTAGAGCTGGCGGGTCTTCACACCAGCCGCCGACGCCGACCACAACTGCGCGTTCGGCGCCGCCGCCTGGGTCCAACCGGTCACCGAATTGCCACCGCTGATGACAGGGCGGGCTCCCGTGTTGGCGCGCCAGATGATCCGGTGGCCGTTCCTCCCCGAGTCCGCGGACGTGAAGGTGAGAGGAGTGCTGAGTCGGTAGGTTCCGGCGAGCAGCACGACCTCGATATCCCCGGTCATCGACCCCGCGAGCGCGGCCGCCGACGACTTGGCCTGCGTGATCGAACAGGGCGCGGCCAAGGTGCACGACGTGCCCGACCCGCTCGGCGAGGTGTACAAGGTCGCCTGGACCGCGGCCTGGGCCGGATTCACCGCGACCGCCACCGCGGAGGCGGCCAACGCGGTCACCGCCGCTGCTCTGAACCAGGTCAGGCGTGTGCGTGTACGCATCATGTGGAACGTCCTTCGTGGTGCGGTGACTGACCTGGCGGCCGGGAACGGATCGCCCTTGGGGGTAACCGCCATCACAGCCTTCAGAAGACGCTCAGGTCAAAGGCCTGCGGTCAACCGGCACGATCAGTGACGATTTCGCTGACATTGTGTCGCCACGACGGCCACCGTCACCCGGCGTGAGCTGCCGTAGCATCGCCCTGGACAGCCCTCACGGCGAGGAGGATTCGGTGGGCACCCACGCAAAGCCCGGGCGTGAGCTGGTCCGGGACGGGGTCTACGAGAACCTCCGGCTGAGGTTGGTATCGCGGTCCTTGACCCCTGGGACACGACTCAATCTGGTCGATCTGGGCCGCGAGCTTCACGTGTCGAACACCCCGATCAGGCGGGCGCTGGAGCGACTGGAGGCTGAAGGCCTTGTGACTCGCGAGCCCAACCGCGGCTTCGCGGCCTCCCCCCTGCTGGACGAGCGCGCGATCACCGAGCTCTATGACTATCGGCTGCTTCTGGAGCCCTCGGCCGCGGCGCGAGCCGCACGCGGTCCCCATGACGCGCTGCTCGACAAACTGGCCGAGCTCGCGCCGTCCCCCGAACTCGGAGAGCTGGTCGACGACCCTGCGGCAGCGCTGGCACTTCGGGAGCGCGACTTCCGATTCCACACGCTGATCGCACAGGCCGCGGGAAACAGCGTCGTGGCGAAGTACCTCACCGCGGCGTTGGCCTCGATGGGGCCCTACACGCTGTACCACGACCCCGCGGCGATCACTGTCGCGTGGGAAGAGCACCGGAAGATCGTCGACGCCATCCGGGCGGGCGATGCGGATCGGGCCTCGGACGCGATGCGCGTCCACCTGTCCCAGGCGCGGTTGCGGCTGAGGAACGCCGTCGAGAGACCGGTCGACTGACCACCACGTCTGCCTGTCCAGTTCGGACCAAGATCGGCCGGGAGTAGCGGAATGCCCGCCCCCTGGCGACCGGGGACGGGCATTCCACCACATTCGAATCACATATTGATCATGTGGCCCGCGAGTCCGTGGATGGCCTCCTTGACCGCCTCACCCAGGGTCGGGTGGGCGTGCACGTTGCGGGCCATCTCGTGCACCGTGAGGTCCCACTGCTGGGCCAGGGTCAGCTCCGGCAGCAGTTCGGTCACCTCAGGCCCGATCAGGTGCCCGCCGAGCAGTTCCCCGTACTTCTTGTCGCTGATCAGCTTCACGAAGCCGACCGGGTCGGCCAGGCCGTGCGCCTTGCCGTTGGCGGTGAACGGGAACTTCGCCACCTCGACGTCGTAGCCCTTTTCCCTGGCCTGGGCCTCGGTGTAGCCGAAGCTGGCAATCTGCGGCTGGCAGTAGGTCGCGCGCGGGATCATCACGTAGTCGAGTTCCATGGTCTCGGCGCCCGCGATGGTCTCCGCGGCGATGACGCCCATGGACTCGGCGGCGTGGGCCAGCATGAGCTTGGCCGTGACGTCGCCGATGGCGTAGATGTGCGGGACCGACGTGCGGCAGCGGCCGTCGATGTCGATGGCGCCGCGTTCGGTCAGCTTGACGCCGGTGCGGTCGAGGCCGTAGCCCTCGACGCGCGGCTGGAAGCCGATGGCCTGCAGGACCTTGTCGGCTTCAAGGACCTTTCCCTGGCCGCCCTTGGACACCGTGACGCGGACCTTGGCGCCGGTGTCGTCAATGGACTCCACCCTGGTGCCGGTCAGGACCTCGACGCCGAGGCGCTTGTAGCGGCGGGCGAGTTCCTTGGAGACCTCTTCGTCCTCCAGCGGCACCATCCGGTCGAGGAACTCGACGATGGTGACCTTCACGCCGTAGTTGTGCAGCACGTAGGCGAACTCGACGCCGATGGCGCCCGCCCCCGCGATGATGATGCTCTCCGGCAGCTCGGCGGCGAGGATCTGCTCCTCGTAGGTGACCACGCGGTCGGACAGCCTGGTGCCCGGCAGCAGTCGGGTGGTCGCGCCCGCGGCGATGATCGCGTTGCTGAAGGTGACCGTCTCGGTCCCGCCGCCGTTGAGCGCGACCTCGATGGTGTTGGCGTCGGTGAACGTGCCCTTGCCCTGGAACTGGGTGATGCCGTTCTTCTTCATCAGGTAGTGCACGCCCTTGACGCGGCCGTCGGCCACCGAGCGGCTGCGCTCATAGGCCGCGCCGTAGTCGAAGGTGACCGTGCCCTCGACCTGGATGCCGAAGGTCTTGGCCTCGTGCTGGACCAGGTGCGCCAGCTCGGCGTTGCGCAGCAGCGCCTTGGACGGGATGCAGCCCACGTTGAGGCAGACACCGCCCCAGTAGCGCTCCTCGATGATCGCCGTCTTCAGCCCGAGTTGCGTCGCCCGGATGGCCGCGACGTAGCCGCCCGGCCCGGCCCCCACGACCACGACGTCGAAATGTGTGCTCATGGTGCCCACGATATTGCCAACGGCCCGGCGGCGGGCAACCGCTACTGGGCCACCGCCAGTGGCAGCGGTCGCGGGCCATCGACCGCGGCGGCGACCGCGCACGGCACCGCCTGGTCGGCCAGGTCGGCCAGGTCGGACCCCGCGAGTCGCACGGTGCGCACGCCGGGGGCGTCCGGGGACCGGCCGGGGCCGACGAGGACCACGGTGCGGACCACGTCGGGGAACTCGGCGACCACCCTGGCCACCGTCTCGGCGGCCGTGGTGCGGGCGACCAGGTGGGTTCGGGTGTGCCCGAGCGATTCGAGGACGTCCTCGACCGCGTGCAGCGAGCCGCCCTCGGCGACCGCGCACCACGCGATCTGGAAGCGCTGGGCCAGCGACTCCCAGCCCGCCGGCAAATCGGTGGGGCTGGTGTCGGCGGCGTCGAGGACGACCAGGGCAGGCCCGTAGTCCAGGCCACACCACAGTGGTCTTGGTGTCCGCTGTCTGGTTTGTCGCACCGCCGCCCTCCTCCAGGGTGTCTCGTCCCCGCGACGACTACCCAGGATCGGGGGGATTCAACCACTCCTGGTGGAGTCTCACACCTTGAAACGTCAGTTGGTGACTCGCCGGCGGGCGTAGGCGGCCCGGCGTTCGCCCTCGTCAAGGCCACCCCAGATGCCGTAGGGCTCGATGACGGTCAGCGCGTGGTGGCGGCACTGCACGATGACCGGGCAGGTCTGGCAGATCTCCTTGGCGTGGCGCACACGGTCCGCGCGGGCTTGCCCGCGTTCGGCGTCCGGGTGGAAGAACCAGGCGCTGTCCAGCCCCCGACAGGCACCCTCGCGCTGCCAGTCCCAAGTCTCCGAGACCGGTCCTGGCAGTCGTGACAGCTCGCTCATGGTCCCGCTCCCCTCGTGACGACTCCTATGCCGGGCGTTACCCGGATCGAGCACGGGCGAAACAGCTCTCCGCGTTCGTGCGGGGCGGCTAGGCTTGAACAGGACTTACCGCGTTGTGATGGTCCACACTGGGGTGAGCAGGAAAAACTACTGCCGGGGAGGCAGCGTGGCACGGCCGATTTGGAACGGGGCGATCAACTTCGGGCTCGTGACGGTCCCGGTCGAGCTCTATGGCGCCACCGAGGACCACACGATCAGCTTCCGCCAGTTCGAGCGGGGCACCGCCGACCGGATCCGGTACAAGCGCGTCAACGAGCGCACCGGCAAAGAGGTCGCCTACTCCGACATCGTCAAGGGCGCCGAGATCGGCGGCGGGGACTACGTCATCATCGAGCCGGAGGAACTCGACGCCATCGCGCCGGGCCGCTCCAGGACGATCGACATCTCGACGTTCGTCGACCTCGACGACATCGACCCGATCCACTACCAGAAGACGTACTGGCTGGCTCCGGCCAAAGAGGAGTACGGCCGCGCGTACAGCCTGCTGCTGCAGGCGATGCGCAAATCGAATCGTGCGGGCGTGGCGACGTTCGTCATGCGCGGCAAGGAATACCTGACGGTCGTCCGCGCGGGCGAGGAACTGCTCATCCTCACCACGATGCTGTTCGCGGAGGACCTGCGCGACCCGGCCAAGGAACTGAAGTCCATGCCGGAGATCGCCCCCGCGCGCGGCAAGGAACTCGACATGGCCATCTCCCTCATCGAGTCGATGAGCGAGGAGTGGAAGCCTGACGACTACCACGACACCTACACCCAGCGCGTCGAGCAGCTCATCGAGGACAAGAAGGAGGGTCGCGAGGTCGTCACCGAGGAGGCCCCGAGCGAGCCGACCAAGGTCGTCGACCTGTTCGAGGCCCTCAGCAAGAGCGTCGAGAGCCGCAAGAAACGCCGCGAGGAATCCCCGGAACCCGAGACGGATCTGGCTAGCCTGAGCAAGGCCGAGCTGGACAAGCTGGCCCGTGACCTCGACGTCAAAGGCCGCTCCAAGATGAACCGCGACGAGCTGGAGACGGCGGTGAAGGCGGCCACAGCAGCCGTGAAGAGGGCATCCTGAACTCTCGGGGTTTGTCGCCGCCACCCTCTCACCCGCCGCCTAAGGGGAACGTGACGCAGGATGACCACGGTGCGCTCGCCAACTCGCACCTGAACTCGTGACGTGACGGCGGTCAAAATCCGGGGAGGCGGGCTAGCACTCGATCACGTTGAGGGCGAGGCCGCCTCGGGCGGTCTCCTTGTACTTGGTGTGCATGTCGGCGCCGGTTTCGCGCATGGTCTTGATGACCTTGTCCAGGTGCACGACGTGGGTCCCGTCGCCGCGCAGGGCGATGCGGGAGGCGTTGATGGCCTTGGTGGAGCCGACGGCGTTGCGTTCGATGCATGGGATCTGCACGAGCCCGCCGACCGGGTCGCACGTCAGTCCCAAGTGGTGCTCCAGCCCGATCTCCGCGGCGTTCTCCACCTGGGCGACAGAGCCGCCGAGCACGGCCGTCAGACCGGCCGCCGCCATGGCGCAGGCCGAGCCGACCTCACCCTGGCAACCGACCTCGGCACCCGAGATCGAGCCGGTTTCCTTGAGCACGACGCCGATCGCGGCGGCGGTGAGCATGAAGTCGACGACGCCGTCCTCGGAGGCCACCGAGATGAACCGCGTGTAGTAGTGCAGCACCGCCGGGATGATCCCGGCCGCGCCGTTCGTCGGGGCGGTGACGACGCGGCCGCCGGAGGCGTTCTCCTCGTTGACCGCGAGCGCGTACAGCGAGACCCAGTCCATGACGTAGAGCGGGTCGCCCGCGCCGTCCTCCGACAGCAGCTTCTCGTGCAGCGCCTTGGCCCGGCGCGGCACCTTCAGTCCACCTGGGAGCACGCCGTCCTGTTCGCAGCCGCGCGTCACGCAGTCCTGCATGACCTGCCAGATGGCCAGCAGCCCGGCCCTGACCTCGTCCTCGGTGCGCCACACCAGCTCGTTGCGCAGCATGACCTGCGCGATGCTCAGGTCGTTGGCCGAGCAGTGGTCCATCAGCTCGGCCGCGGTGCGGAACGGGAACGGCACGGGGGTGGTGTCGGCGGAGATGACCGGGCCGTCGGCCGCGTTCTCGTCCAGGACGAACCCGCCGCCCACGGAGTAGTAGGTCTTCTCCGCGAGGAGGGTGCCGTCGGCCGACCACGCCGCGAAGGTCATGCCGTTGGGGTGCAGCGGCAGCGACTTGCGGCGGTGCATGACGAGGTCGTCGTCCTCGGTGAACGCGATCTCATGGGTGCCGAGCAGGCGGATACGCCCACTGGCGCGGATCTCGGCGACGCGGACCGGCACCAGGTCGGTGTCCACGTCCTCCGGCCGCGCGCCCTCCAGGCCAAGCAGCACGGCCTTGTCGCTGCCGTGCCCGTGGCCGGTCGCGCCGAGCGAGCCGAACAGTTCCGCCCGCACCCGCCCGACCTGCCCCAGTCGGGACCCAAGACCGTCGATGAACATCAGCGCGGCTCGCATCGGGCCCACGGTGTGTGAGCTGGATGGGCCGATCCCGATGCTGAATAAATCGAAAACGCTGACCGCCACGACGATCCTTCCAACCTCTATCCAGCGTACTCGGGCCGCGGGTCGCGCGGCCCGAGTCGACGCTTGGGGCTCAGCCCAATTCGGGGTACAGCGGGCGACGCTTCACGAGCAGGTCCACGCGGTCGCGCAGAGCCTCCTTGGTGGCGTCGTCGAAATCAGTGCGCAGTGCGACCGCGATGATGTCGGAGACCTCGGCGAAGTCCTCGGCGTCGAAGCCGCGGGTGGCCAGCGCGGGAGTGCCGATGCGCAGGCCGGAGGTCACCATCGGGGGACGGGGGTCGTTGGGGACCGCGTTGCGGTTCACCGTGATGCCCACCGAGTGCAGCCGGTCCTCGGCCTGCTGGCCGTCGAGCTGGGAGTTGACCAGGTCGACCAGCACCAGGTGCACGTCGGTGCCGCCGGTGAGGACCTTGACGCCCGCCTCGGCGCAGTCGGCCCGGGTTAGTCGCTCGGCCAGGATCTTGGCGCCCGCCAGGACGCGCTGCTGGCGCTCGGCGAACTCTTCGGACGCGGCGATCTTGAACGAGACCGCCTTGGCCGCGATCACGTGCTCGAGCGGGCCGCCCTGCTGACCGGGGAAAACCGCGGAGTTGACCTTCTTGGCCAGGTCCTTGTCGTTGGTCAGGATCACGCCGCCCCGGGGTCCGCCGAGGGTCTTGTGCGTGGTCGTGGTGGTCAGGTGGGCGTGCGGCACCGGGTTGGGGTGCAGGCCCGCGGCCACCAGACCGGCGAAGTGCGCCATGTCCACCATGAGCAGCGCGCCGACCGAGTCGGCGATGCGGCGGAACTCGGCGAAGTCGAGCTGGCGCGGGTAGGCCGACCAGCCCGCGATGATCAGCTTCGGCTTGTTCTCCACGGCGAGGCGCTCGACCTCGGCCATGTCGACCAGACCGGTCTCGCCGTCGACCTTGTAGGCCACGACGTTGTAGAGCTTGCCCGAGAAATTGATCTTCATGCCGTGCGTCAGGTGCCCGCCGTGCGCCAGGTCCAGACCCAGGATCGTGTCGCCGGGGTTGAGGACGGCGAACATCGCCGCGGCGTTGGCCTGCGCGCCCGAGTGGGGCTGCACGTTGGCGAACTTCGCGCCGAAGAGGGACTTGATCCGGTCGATCGCGAGCTTCTCGACGACGTCGACGTGCTCACAGCCGCCGTAGTAGCGGCGGCCGGGGTAGCCCTCGGCGTACTTGTTCGTCAGCACCGAGCCCTGCGCCTCGAGCACGCCCACCGGGGCGAAGTTCTCCGAGGCGATCATCTCCAGGGTCGACTGCTGACGGTGCAGCTCGGCGTTGACCGCGGCGGCGACCTCCGGGTCGACCTCCGCGAGAGACTGACCGAAAGTACTCACTCTCCGCCTTCCTTGGTGAACTCGGCGTACGCGGCGGCGTCGAGCAGCTCCGGCTCGTCCTCCACGCGCATACGGAACAGCCAGCCGTCGCCGAACGGGTCGGTGTTGACCAGCTCGGGGGTGTCCACGACGGCCTCGTTGATCTCCACGACCTCACCGTCGGCGGGGGCGAACAGGTCGCTGACCGACTTGGTCGACTCGATCTCGCCACACGCCTCGCCCTTGGTGAGCTTGTCGCCGACCGCGGGGAGCTGCACGAAGACGACGTCGCCGAGCGCGTCGGCCGCGTACTTGGTGACACCGACCGTCGCGCTCGCCACGGCGAGATCGACCCATTCGTGCTCCTCGGTGTATCCGAGGTTCTCCGGGTTGCTCATTCTCTATCTCCTGATCAGGCGGGACGCTTGTAGAAGGGCAGCTTGACGACCTCGACCGGCGTTTTCGTGCCACGGATGTCGACGGCCAGGGCCGTGCCGGGCGTGCTTACCGCCACAGGCACGTACGCCATGGCGATCGGGTGGCCGAGCGTCGGGGAGAGGGCGCCGCTGGTCACGGTACCGACCTCGACGCCGTCGGCGTCCACCACGGAGTACCCGTGTCGGGGAGCACGCTTTCCCTCGCTCTTGAGACCGACGAGGACCTTCTCGGCGACGTCGGCGTCGCGGCGGGTCTCCAGGGCCGCGCGGCCCACGAAGTCGCCCTTGTCGAACTTGACGACACGGCCGAGCGCGGCGTCGAACGGGGTCAGGTCGACGCTGAGCTCGTTGCCGTAGAGCGGCATCCCGGCTTCCAGGCGCAGGGTGTCGCGGCAGGCCAAGCCGCACGGGATGAGCCCGTGGTCCTTGCCTGCCTCGGTCAGCGCGGCCCAGACGTCGGCGGCGTGCTTGTCCTCGGAGTACAGCTCGAAGCCGTCCTCGCCGGTGTAGCCGGTGCGGGCGAGCAGCACGTCGTGGCCCGCGGCGGTGGCCGGGACGCTCGCGTAGTAGGCCAGCTTGTCGAGATCGGCGCCGGTCACGGCGCGCACGATGTCGGCCGACGTCGGACCCTGCACGGCGATGAGGGCGCAGGTGGCGGACCGGTCGTTGACCTCGACGGCGAAGCCCTTGGCCCGCTCGCGCAGCTCACCGGCGACGACCGCGGCGTTGGAGGCGTTCGCGACGACCATGAAGTGGTCGTCGGCGAGCCGGTAGACGACGAGGTCGTCGAGCACGCCGCCGCCGGCGTCGCAGATCATCGTGTAGCGGGCCTTGCCGGGCTTGACCTTGGACAGGTTGCCGACCAGGGCGTAGTCCAGTGCCCGCGCGGCCTCGGGGCCGGTCAGCTCGATCTCGCCCATGTGGCTGAGGTCGAACAGCCCGGACGCCTCGCGCACCGCCTTGTGCTCGGCCAGCTCACTGCCGTAGCGCAGGGGCATCGCCCAGCCTGCGAAGTCGGTGAACGAGGCGCCTAGGGCCTCGTGCACCGCGTGCAGCGGGGAGGGGTTGCTCATGGAAGTTCGATCTCCTTCGGCGCGCGAGCGGACTGTGATGACATGACTGAGCGCAGCGTGGCATGGCGGGCGCGAGAGCGCCGCGCTGATGCGTGCTGTGTCAGTGGACGGTGTGTCGATCGTGGTGCGGTCGAGCGGGCGGACAGGGTCATCAGGAGCTCCTCCATCGGACGCGACAGGGCGCACCTGTCCCGCACTTGGGAACTCCCCCTCTGTCATGGCACCTGAGAGCTTCACCGCGAAAGAGCGGCTTGCACCGTGGGTGAGACGCGAACGGTCGCGTCTGCTTTCCAGAGTGGCCTGGCCTGGAACGGTAGGTTTACCTGAGAGTTTCCGGGGAGTTTGCTCCTTCGGTGCCCCACCCGAACTCGGTGGAGGCTCTCCCGTTCCGGCTCGTGCGGCCCGGTATTCGGTTGTCGGGGCGAACCCTAGTCCAGCCGGAAGCCGAACGGAAGTTCCAGCCGGTGCGCGGCCAGCAGCGACGCGTCGGCGAGCAGCTCGCGGGTCGGCCCGTCGGCCACGATCACCCCGTCATCGATCAACACACTGCGTGGGCACAGTTGCAGTGCGTAAGGAAGGTCGTGGGTGACCATGAGCATGGTGCGCTCCAGGCCCAGCAGCACCTCGGCCAGCTCGCGCCTGGCCACCGGCTCCAGGTTGGCCGACGGCTCGTCGAGGACCAGGATCTCCGGGTCGCAGGCCAGCACCGTGGCCAACGCCACGCGCCTGCGCTGCCCGCCGGACAGGTGCATGGGTGAGCGCTCGGCGTGCTCGGCCATCCCGACCGCGTCGAGCGCCTGCTTGACCCGCGCTTCCAACTCGGCGCCGCGCAGCCCGAAGTTGGCCGGGCCGAAGGCGACGTCGTCGCGGACCGTCGGCATGAACAGCTGGTCGTCGGGATCCTGGAAGACGACGCCGACCCGGCGGCGGATCTCCTTGAGGTTGGCCTTCTCCACCGGCAGGCCCGCGACCTCGATCCGGCCGGACCCGGCGGTCAGCACCCCGTTGAGGTGCAGCACGAGCGTGGTCTTGCCCGCGCCGTTGGGGCCGAGGACCGCCACCCGCTCCCCCGCATCGACCCGCAGGTCGACGCCGAAGAGCGCCTGCCTGCCATCGGGATAGGCGTAGGCGAGTCGGTCGACGTGCAGCGCGGTCATGCCAACAGGGTGGCACCCAGCACCCCGGCGGCGATCACGGCGGGGGCCAGACCCGCCAGCCACACCGCGCCGCGGGCCGGGCGGACCTCCTCGGGCAGCACACCCGACCAGCCGCGCGACACCATCGCCAGGTGGACCCGCTCGCCCCGCTCGTAGCTGCGGACGAACAAGGTGCCGATGCCGCGCGCGGTCGCGCCGAGCTGCCAGAGGAACCGAGGGTCGTGGCCGCGGCTGATCCGGGCCGTGCGCATCCGCCTGGCCTCGGCGGCGATGACATCGAGGTATCGCAGCATCAGCGTGGCGATAGTGATCACCATCGCGGGCACGCGCAGCCGCTGGAGCCCAAGGATCAGGTCGCGCGGCGCGGTCGTGGCGGCCAGCGTCAGCGAGACCAGCACGCCCAGGGTGCCTTTGACCAGGATGTTCCAGCCCGCGAGCAGGCCGGGCTCCGACAGCGCGAGGCCGAGCACGTCGACCGTCGGTCCACTCGCGACGAACGGCAGCACGAAGGCCAGCAGCACGAACGGGGTCTCGATCAGCGCGCGGGCGGCCAGCCAGCCGGGCGGTATCCGCGCGGCTACCCAGACCGCCGACAGCACTAGGAAATACAGAGCGAACGCTACGAAACCCGTGCGCGGCGTGGCCACCACACACAGCACCGTCAGCACGGCGGCGACGATCTTCACCTGCGGCGGCAGCCGGTGCACCGCGGTGTCGCCTGGCCGGTGCAACAGGTCCATCAGGTCGTCACGGAACGCTTGCGCAGCACCCAGAACAGCCCACCGGCCACCACCAGCGTGATGCCGACACCCAGGACGCCCGCTAGGCCGGTGGACCCATCGGAACCGCCGACGGTGTAATCGGCGAGAGGACCTTCGGCGAGGCGGTGATCCTCAGCGTTCTTCGCGATACAGGAACCAGTGAGCTGGTCGTCGACGACCTGGCAGCCCTGCATGGTGGCGTGGTCGAGTCCGTCGGGGTTCGAGTCAGCCAGGTAGGACACCGCGCCCGCGATCACCAGCGCGGCCAGCAGGAACCCGAGGAAGAACCATGGCTTCCTCACGCGACCACCCCCGTGCGCAGCTCAAGCGGCTTGGCCGCGCCGCGAAGCAAATAGACCAGATCCGGCCGGACGGCGGCGACAGCGCCGACGGTCAGAGCTGTGATGACACCCTCGCCGACGCCGATCAGGACGTGCACGCCGACGACGGTGCCCGCGACCCCGCTCACCGGGAAAGCCGTGTCACCGCCGATGGCGAACTCCAGGACGAAGCCAAGGGAGGCGACCACGGTGTTCACCAGTGCCGCGACAAACGCGACAGCCACAAGCCCGCCGCGCCCCCGAGCGGCGACCCGCTTGAGCGCCAGCGCGACGAGGAATCCGGCGGCGGTCCCGATGAGCGCCATGTTGGTGACGTTCGCGCCCAGCGCGGTCAAACCGCCGTCGGCGAACACCAGCGCCTGCACGACCAGCACGATCGACACGCACAGCGCCCCGACCCACGGCCCGACCAGGATCGCGGCGAGCGCGCCGCCGAGCAGGTGGCCGCTGACCCCGGGCAGCACCGGAAAGTTGATCATCTGCGCGGCGAACACGAACGCCGCCACCAGCCCGGCCATCGGCGCGGTGCGGTCGTCGAGGTCCCCGCGCGCCCGCGCGGCGGCGATCGCCACACCGACCACGGCCACCCCGATGAACAGCATCGACGTCGTCGCGTTCAGCAGGCCGTCGCTCATGTGCATGGCGAGTCCGGTCATACGACCAGCTTAATTGCCCACGATGCGTTACCGCCAGAGTGTTGCAATAGGTCTCCCAAATGCCGGCGGCGGAACCGGATACACGCACGCCTCGTCGGACCTCTACGGTGATCGCACCAAATACCTAAAGTCTCCAGGGGGAGCCCGGAAATGTCCCAGCCGCCGCAGCAGCCCTTCGGCCAGCCCGACCCGTACCAGGGCGGATACCCGCAGCAGGGTTACCCGCAGCAGGGCGCGCCGCAGCCCGGCTACCAGCAGCAGCCTGGGTATCCGCAGCAGCAGCCGGGTTACCCGCAGCAGGGCGGCTACCAGCAGCAGCAGTTCGGCCAGCCCCAGCCCGGTGGCTACCCGCAGCAGCAGTTCGGCGGCCAGCCGCCCTACGGCGCCCCGGCCCAGCGCAGCAAGCTGCCGTGGATCCTCGCGGGCGCGGGCGTCCTGGTGATCGGCGTCGTGCTGGTCCTGGTGTTCACCCTCACCGGCGGCGGCGCGCGCGGCGTAGTCGAGGACTACGTCGCGGCCATCGAGGCCCACGACGCCAACGCCCTCAACGGGTTGGCCTGTGACAAGTCGCACCCGGTCCCCCAGGAGATCTTCGAGAAGAACAAGGACCGGATCCCGACGAACCTGAAGATCGTCAGCGTCGTCGAGAACGGCGACAGCGCCGAGGCCAAGGTCGAGATGACGATCAGCGGCAAGCAGCGCACCGAAGACCTCGAACTGCGGAAGAAGGACGGCGACTGGTGCATGGACTGACCGACCTCTCCGTTCTCCCCCTGAGTGTCGGCGCGGGTCGCTAAGTTGTAGCGACGTCACGTTACGAACTCAGGGGGATTCGGAATGTCACAGCCGCCGTACGGTCAGGGCGGGTACCAGCAGCAGCCGTCGGGATACCCGCAGGCCGGGTATCAGCAAGGCGGATACCAACAGGGCCATCCGCAGCAGGGATACCCACAGCAGCCCGGCTATCAGCAGCCCGGTTACCCCCAACAGCCTGGCTTTCCGCAGCAGCCGTACCCAAGTCCTGGCAAGCGCGACAACCTGCCCGCGATCCTGGCGTTCGTCGGCGTCCTCGTGGTCGGCGCCGCGGTCACGCTGTTCCTCCTCCTCGGTAACGACGACAAGGACAGCACGACCGCGGGCAACGGCGGTGCCGACAGCGGCGGCAAGGCGAGCGGCGCGCGGGCGGTGGCCGATTCCTTTGTGGAGGCGTTCAACAACCGCAGCGTCAGCGACCTCAACGCGGTGCTGTGCGCGGATGCCGTCAAGTACCGCGACGACCAGTTCTCCCACGGCGCAACGGCAAAGATGAAGGTTCTGTCCGTCACCGAGAACGGCGACAAAGCCGACGCCGAAATCGAATCCACGTTGAACGGCCAGACCCGCACGAGGACGCTGAAGCTGGAGCACGAGTCCGGGAAGTGGTGCTCCGAAGGCATGTGACGGCTCAGGCGCCCAATCGCACGAGCGTGCGGGCGCCCCGACCTTCGCGCATGTCGGTGAACGCGGCCTCGATGCCGTCCAGGTCGGTGGTGGAGGTGACCAGGCTCGACACGTCGAGCTGTCCACTTCGGACCAGGTCGAGCAGCCGGGGCACGTCGACGTCCGGGTCGGATGATCCGAACAGGCAGCCGGTCAGCGTGCGGCCGAAGTAGTAGAGCTCCAGCGCGTTGAACTCGACCTTCGCCTTGGCCGAGCCGACGCCGACGATCACCACGTGGCCACCGCGCCTGCTCGACGACCACGCCGTGCGGATGGCGGCCGGGTGTCCGACGCACTCGAAGGCGACGTCGGCACCGCGGCCCGAGGTCAGCTTCCGAACCGCCTTGGCGGTGGTCTCGTCGGAGACGAGGAAGTCGGTGGCCCCCTGGGCCAGGGCCAACTCGGCCTTCGCCGCGGACGTGTCGACCGCGATGATCGGTCCCGCCCCGGCGATCCTGGCGGCCTGCAGGACCGACAGCCCGACCCCGCCGACACCGATAACGACCACGGACTGGCCGGGTCGGACCTCGGCGGTGTTGAACACCGCGCCCGCACCGGTCAGCACCGCGCAGCCGAGCACGGCCGCCTGCTCCAGCGGGATGTCCTTGGGGATCTTCACCGCGCCACGCTCGGGGACGATCGTCTCCTCGGCGAACGCCCCGGCGCCCAGCCCCGGGTACAGCGGCGTCCCGTCGGCCAGTTCGGCGTGCGGGATCTCGGCGGCGTCGGCGGCCCGCTCACACAGGTAAGGCTCGCCCGCCTCGCAGTACCAGCACGTCCGGCATGGCGGCGCCCAGTTCAGCAACACGTGGTCACCGGGGGCGACGCTCGTCACGCCCTCCCCCACCGAGACGACGACACCGGCGCCCTCGTGGCCGAGCACCGCGGGCACCGGCTGGCGCAGCGTGCCGTTGGCCAGGGACAGGTCCGAGTGGCAGACCCCCGCCGCGACCACCCGCACGCGCACGCGTCCCGGGCCGGGTTCGGGCAGGACGATCTCGGTGACCTGCAGCGGCTTCCCCTGCTCGGAAAGCACAGCGGCCCTGACCATCGAGCACTCCTCACGTCGTGGAACTGAACCGAACCTAGCCGAGTGCGCCGGACACCGACGCGTGACCCTTGAGCAGGTTGCGCGCGATGGTGCGGCGCTGGATCTCGTCGGTGCCCTCGTAGATCCGCAGCAGCCGCAACTCCCGGTACCAGCGTTCCACCGGCAGTTCGCGGGTGTAGCCCATGCCGCCGTGGACCTGTAGGACCCGGTCGACGATCTCATTGGCCTTGACCCCGCCGAACAGCTTGGCCACCGACTGCGCCTGCCGTGAATCGGCGCCGGTGTCGACCAGCCAGGCCGCGTGCAGCACCAGCCAACGCAGCGCCTCGATCTCGACCGCGGAGTCCGCGATCATCCACTGGATCGCCTGGTACTCGGCGATCGGCTTGCCGAAGGTCACCCGGGTGTTGGCCTGCTCGATCGCCATCCCGACGAGCCGCTCACACGCGCCGAGCGCCCGCGCGGGCAGCAGGTAGCGGCCGCGGCCGATCCACTGCATGGCCAGCTCGAACCCGCGGCCGACCTCACCGAGGATGTTCTCCTCTGGCACCCGGACGTCCTGGAACACCAGCGCCGCCGGACCCCACTGGCCCATGGTGTCGATCGGCTCGGACTTCCAGCCCGCCTCCCGGTCGACCAGGAAGCAGGTGACGCCCCCGTTGGCGCCCTTTTCCTTGTCTGTCACCGCGAAGACCATCGTGAAGTCGGCCTCGTGGCCGCCGGTGATGAACGTCTTCTCGCCGTTGATGACCCAGTCGGTGCCGTCCTGCCGCGCCGACGTCCGGATCGCCTTGGCGTCGGATCCGGCGCCCGGCTCGGTGATGGCGAAGCAGGACTTGCGCTCACCGCTGATCGTCGGCAGCAAATAGCGCTGCTTCTGCTCATCGTTGGCGTGATACAAGATGTTGTCGGCGGCGCCGCCGAAGCGGAACGGGACGAACGAGCGGCCCAGTTCCGCTTCGAGCAGCGCCGTCATGACCGCGCCGAGACCCATGCCGCCGTACTCCTGCGGCGTCTGCACGCCCCAGAAGCCGGACTCCTTCGCCTTGAGCTGCAACGCTTTCAGCTCGTCGGCGGGCAGTCCCGGCTCGTTGGCCCGCTCGCGCCGCAGTACCTCGGCCTCCAGGGGCATGATCTCCTTGCGGACGAACGTGCGCACCCAGTCGCGGACTTCGCGTTCCTCAGGGCTCAGCGAGAAATCCATGTCGCTCCTTACACGAAAGCGTTGATCCCAGTGAGAGCGCGGCCAATGAGCAGCTTCTGAATCTGGCTGGTGCCTTCATAAAGCGTCATGACGCGCGCGTCGCGCAGATACTTGGCGACGGGGTATTCGTCGAGGTAGCCGTAGCCGCCGAAGACCTGGATGGCCAGGTTCGCCGCCGACACGGCGTTCTCGCTCGCGAACAGCTTGGCCATGGAGGCGGCGGTGCCGAAGGGCTGACCGCGCTCGATCAGGTCGGCCACCCGCCAGACGAGCAGCCGCGCCGCTTCGGTGGCGACAGCCATGTCCGCCAGCATCTCCTGCACGAGTTGGTAACCGGCGATCGGCTTGCCGAACTGCGTGCGCTCGGTGGCGTACTTGACGCTCGCGTCGAGCGCGCCCTTGGCCAGGCCGACGCAGCCCGCCGCCACCGACATCCGGCCTTTGTCGAGCGCCGACATCGCGATCTTGAACCCGACGCCTTCCTCGCCCAGCCGGGCCGACGCGGGCACCCGGACGCCGTCGAGGACGAGTTCGCCGGTCGACTGGCCGCGCAGGCCGAGCTTGCCCTTGATCTCGCGATGGGCGAACCCAGCGGAGTCGGTGGGCACGAGGAACGCGCTAATCCCCTTCGGGCCAGGGCCGCCGGTGCGGGCGAAGATGAGGGAGACGTCGGCCCAGGTGCCGTTGGTGATGAACATCTTGGAGCCGGTGATGACGTAGTCGTCCCCGTCGCGCACCGCGCGCGTGGCCAGACTGCTCGCGTCGGAGCCGGTGTCGGGCTCGGTCAGGCCGAAGCAGGCCAGGGACTCGCCGGAGCTGAGCCGGGGCAGCCAGTGCCGCTTCTGCTCCTCGTCGCCCCAGTAGGCGATGGACTTGCCGACCAGGCCGAGGGACACGCTGACGATGCCCCGGATCGCGGAGTCGCCGCGGCCGAGTTCCTCCATCATCAGGCAGTACGAGAGGTGGTCGCCGCCGGAGCCGCCGTACTCCTCCGGGATCGTCATACCGAGGAATCCGACCGCGCCGAGCTTGCCCACGATCGCCCGGTCGACCTGCTCCCGCCGATCCCACTCGGCCGCGTTCGGCACGACTTCCCTGTCGATGAAGTCACGCGCGAGATCCCACAGGGCCTGCTGCTCGTCGCTGAGTGCGAGGTCCATGACGCTCCCTGGATAAACCATACGGTGTTAGGTTTACTCAGGATAGGCCCGACAGCCCGCGACCACCAACGTGAGCCAGGAGACACCCGTGCCCCGCCCGAGCACCCCACTGCTGAGCCGAGCCCGCATCCGCGCGCACGCCCTGGCGATGGTGGACGCCGACGGCCTCGGCGGTCTGTCCATGCGCAAGCTGGCGGGCGACCTCGGCGTGCGGGCCCCGTCGCTGTATTCGCACTACCGCACCAAAGATGAACTACTGCAAGACATCGCCGACTACATTATGTCCACAGTGGATACCAGCGACTTCGCCACCGACTGGGCGGCGGGCGTCCGAACCTGGGCCCGCTCCTACCGGGCCGCCATGGCCGCCCACCCCAACATGGTCCCCGTCATCGCCTCCGGCCCCGCCCGCCGAGAGACCGCCCTTGCCCGCGCCGACGCCGTCCACGGCGGTCTGGTCCGGGCGGGCTGGCCCCCGCGCTACGCCACCATGATCGGCGCCTCCACCAAGTACCTGGTCCTGGGCGCGGCGATGAGTTCCTTCTCGCGCGGCTTCGAGGACGACGTACAGGTGTATGTCGACCGGTATCCGCACCTCGACCAGGCCCACCGCCTGCGAGAACACGCCGACGAGATCGACGCCGACAGCTTCGAACTAGCCCTCGACGCGTTCATCCACGGCCTCATCGCCCTGCGCGCGACCCTGTCGGCTACTCAGGGGTGACGGCGAAGTAGTCGCGCAGCATGGCGATCCGCCCATCGCGGACTCGGAAGATCTGCACGAGCGCCATCGTCATCCGCCCACCCGCGGCGTCGTCGAGCACCGTGTCGATCTCGACGATGAACACGTCGGGTTCGGCTGTCTCGTGCAGGACGTAGGCGGATTCCGCGAGGTTCACCGTGCCGTCGAAGGCGAATTCACGCTGATACGCGGCGATCCCCGTTCGAATCGCGTCCCGACCGACCAGGCGGCGGGGCAGCCGATGACCCGCGGGCAGCAGCGGCGCCTCGAACACGCCGTCCTCGGTGAACATCTCCGCTATCGCGTCGGGGTTCCGGGTGATCGCACCGGCGTAGACGTACCGTTCGAAGATCTCTTTATGCGTCTGGGTCACTCCCTCCAGCCTACCCATTGCTCAGGCAACGCATGATCACGCGCGCCACCTTGGCCTGCGGCCGGTCGGACCACGACAGCCGACGGGCTCCCCCAGCTCGACTACCCGGCTAATGTGAATCTTCATCACGTCATGGGATGGAGCGGACATGGACCAGGCGATGTCACGCAGGACCTTCGGCCGGATCCTCGCCGCGGGCGCGATCACCACCGGCCTGACCGCGGGCACAGCGGCAGCGGCGACCTCCACCGACTGGATGGCCGCCCTCCCCGACGCGATCTCCCTGGCCCGCCTCAGCATCCCCGGCTCCCACGGCTCAGCGACCCGGAGCGGTGGCCCAGCGGTCGCCAACCAGGATCTGACCATCGCCGACCAGCTCACCGCCGGGGTCCGGTTCCTCGACACCCGGTGCAGGCTGATCGAGAACGTGTTCGCGATGCACCACGGCGCCTACTACCAGGGGCTCATGTTCGGCGACGTGCTCAACCAGTGTGCGGCGTTCCTGCAGACACACCCGCGCGAGACCATCCTCATGCGCGTCAAACAGGAGTACTCGACCGCCTCCGACAGCGCGTTCGGGGCCGTGTTCGCCAACTACCAGCGTCAGTACCCAACCCTGTTCCACATCGGCGCCGACGTGCCATCCCTGGGCACGGCGCGCGGGAAGGTCGTCGTCATCGCCGACAACGGTGGTGTGCCCGGCATCCGCTGGAACAGCCTCGACATCGCCGACGACTACGACATCGCCACGATCTTCGATCTCTACTCGCGCAAGTGGCCGGGGGTGCAGCGGCACCTCGACTCGGCGCGGCAGAGTGGGGGTGGGCTCTTCGTCACCTTCACGTCGTCCTGGGGTTGGGGTCTCTGGCCCCGGGACGCGGCGAACGCGATCGCGCCGAAGGTGGCGGGTTACTTGGGTGGGTTCACCAAGGCCATGGTCGGCGTGGTGCCGATGGACTTCGTCAACCCGACCAAGGCCGCCCAGGTCTTCCGGCTCAACTGAAATCACCGCGACACGACGCCGGGGAATGGGCAGCATGGGGACATGTTGCTGCTGGTCCCCGCCGATGTGCTCCGCCCCCGCCGTCCTGACGCGCACTTCGCCGCGGAGGCCGACGCCGCCCGGGCGTCGGGGATCAAGGTCGCCCTTGTCGACCATGACGCACTGGCGTCGGGCGACGCCGACGAGGCCGTCCGCCGAGTTCCGGCGGATGACGACGCGGTCTACCGCGGTTGGATGCTGCGCGGCGAGCGATACGAGGCGTTCTCCGGGGCGCTTGCCCGGCGGGGAGTCACGCTGCGCACCAGCGCTGAGCAGTATCGGCGTGCCCACGAGCTTCCGGGCTGGTATCCGAGTCTGGAGTCGGTGACGCCGCGATCGGTGTGGACGGTCGGGGACGACCGGATCGCGTTCGACCGCGCATGCGTGGAGCTTGGCCCCGGCCCGGCCGTCCTACGTGACTACACCAAGTCCATGAAGCACTACTGGGCCGAGGCGGCGTTCATACCCGAGTCGAGCGACACCGAGGCCGCCTGGGCGGTGGCGAGCCGGTTCCGCGAACTACGAGCGGACGACATGGTCGGCGGATTCGTCTTGCGCGAGTTCGAGGAGTTCACTTCGTCCGAGACAAGGACCTGGTGGGTCAACGGCGGGTGCGTGCTCATCGGGCCGCACCCAGACACCCCCGACCTGCCACTCGCCGACCCCGACCTGACCCAGGTCAGTCCGCTTGTCGCCGACTTGAAGCTGCCGTTCATCACCGTCGACCTCGTCCTACGAGCGGACGGCCGGTGGCGTGTGGTCGAGATCGGCGACGGACAGGTCAGCGACAGGCCCGCCACCATCGCACCGCAAACGATGGTCGACGTCTACTCGCGCTGAAGCCGGCGACAATCCGCCACCCGCGTGTCCAGATCACCGTCTTCGCCTCTTATTCAGTGAGGAGGCGACAGCATGGCCGAGCGGGACGCGATAGCGGCGCGGATTCGCTCGGCGCTGGACTGCCCGCCCGCCGTGGTCGTGATCGGCGGACCACCCGGGATCGGGAAGTCTTGGCTGGTCCAGCAGGTGCTCGCGCGGCCTTCCGTCGTAGTCGGCTGTCGTGGCCTACCAAACGGCGCGTACGTGGTGGCCAGGGAAGTGGTGTCCGGGCTGGTCGAGGCGGGCGCCGACCCGGGACTGGCAAACCGCGCCGTCGAAGCGATCGACGAGGACGAACACGCGGTCTGTGTCGCGATACGCGCCTTGGTCGCGCGGGCGACAGTCGTGGTCGAGGACGTGGAACACGCCGACCCCGAATCGCGGCAGGTGTTGCGGTATCTCGCGACTCGGCCGCCCGGCGGCCTCGTGTTGCTGGTGACGCACGCGGGCAGCGCTCCGCTCGGCGGGCGGCTGGAGTCGGCTGCCGGGCGCCTGCTTCGCGTCGACCTTGGTCCACTGACCATCGCTGAGGTGGCCGCGATGGGAGCCGACGGCCAGGCCGCCGAGACGCACCGGCTCACCGGTGGTGTCCCACTGTTCGCGAAAGCGTTGCTGGAGGCCGACCGGCACGACGTTCCACCAGTGATCGCGGAGGTCGCCGCCGAGCGCCTGTCTGGGCTCTCCCCCGTGACACGGCGGGTCGTGGCCGCGGTCGCGTTGGCGCGCAGACCCGTCAGCGGGCTGCTGCTGACCCGGGTGTGCCGGTTGGCTTGGGACACAATAGAACCAGCGCTGTTGCGCGCTGTCGACGCCGGAATAGTCACGCGGCACAGTGACGGCACGGTCGAGGTCCAGCCTCCGGTACTCGCGACGGCGATCGCGCACGGGATGGCCACGCGCGAGCGGTTGCGGGGGCACGCGGCGATCGCGGCGGCGCTTGGGCGGCAGGACGGGGACGCGGCGCTGGCCGAGTTGGTCCACCACAGCCGGGCCGCGGGCGACCTCGCCGCGGCCGCCCGGCACGCCGACCGGATGGCCGACACCGGGGACCGCGCGGAGGCCGTCGAGCTGCTCCAAGGTCTGCTGGGCGAGCCCGCACTCCCGGCCCCGGCGCGCGCGTCGCTGGCGGGAAGGCTGGGGCGCTTGGCGTTGACGAGTCTGGCCTACGACGACACCGTCACGATCCTGCGCGCCATCCTCGCCGACGACCGGCTGCCGAACGGCCTGCGCGGTGAGCTTCGGCTGAGCCTCGGGCTGGTGTTGGGCAACCAGGCGGGCGACGGCGACGCGGGGCGCACCGAGCTCATCCGCGCGGTCGACGAGTTGCGCAGGCGTCCCGCCCTCGCGGCGCGGGCGATGTCGGCGCTGGCGCTGCCGTTCTGGGGCACGGTCCCACAAGCCGAGCACCTGTGGTGGCTCGACGAGGCGATGCGGACGGTGCCCGAGCGCGGCGACCCGGCACTGCTGACCGCCGTCGCGGTCAACCAGGCGAGCACGCTGATGCTGATCGGCGACCGTCGCGCGTGGACAGTGGCGGAGTCGCTGCCCGAGGACGGAGCGACCGCGGGCGAGCGTGAACAACTTGTGCGCGGCTACGCCAATCTCGGCGACGCGACCACCTCCCTCGGCCATCACGCGGCCGCCGCGGACTTCCTGGCCAAAGCCGGGCGACTCGCCGCGCGGACGGGTCCCTCCTATCCGCGGCACCTCGCCACCGCCACCGAACTGCGGCTCGCCATGGTGACCGGCCGGTGGGTGGGTCTGGACGACCGGGCCCACCGCCACCTCGCTACCGCCGCGCACACCCCTTACGCCGCAAGCGACGCGTACCTGGTGCTGGCACAGCTCGCGGTCGCGCGCGGCGAGTGGGACGAGGCCGAGGTGTTCCTGCGCGCGCCGAGTCTGCTCACCGCGAGCGGCTGGTGTGGACCACAGGTGACCGCCGGGGCGGCGACCCGGATCCGGCTGGCCGTCGTGCGCGGCCGGACAGCGGACGCGTTGGCCGAGGTGGCTGACACGCTCGATCTGGTACGCCAGAAGGGCGGCTGGGTGTGGTCGGCGGAACTGGCCTATGCCGCCGTCGAGGCGCTGCTTCACACGGGCGACAAGCGAAAGGCGCGGGAGGTGGTGGCGGAGTTCGCCGACGGCGTCGACGACCGGGACGCCCCGTTCTGCCACGCGATGGTCTCCCACTGTCACGGCGAGATGGCCGCGGCCGACGGACACTCCGACGCGGCGGCGGAGCTCTTCACCGATGCCGCGACCCGGCTTGACGCGCTCCCCCGACCCTATGAGCGGGCGCGGTCGATCGAGGCGACCGCCCGCTGTCTCGGCCAGACGCACCCGGAGCGCGTCCTGGACCTGGCCACCCAAGCGGCCGAGGCGTTCACCGCCCTGGGCGCCACCTGGGACGCGGCGCGATGCGGCCACCTGCTGCGCGAACACGGCGGCACCGCCACCGGCAGGCGCGGGCGGCGCGGCTACGGCAGGGACCTGTCGCCCCGGGAGTTGGAGGTCGCGCATCTGATGGAGCTGGGTCGCACCAACAAGCAGATCGCCGAGGTGCTGTTCCTGTCCCCCCGGACCGTCGAGCGCCATGTCGCGAGCGTCCTGCGCAAGCTCGGCGGCACCCGCGACGAAGTGCGCGTTCCTGATTAATTGGGTACCACTACGCACAGTTTCCTGCGTTGTTCGCGGCACTTGTCGTCGCCCACCTTGGTGGCACGCACTTCTCCCACCCTGCAAGGAGGACCACTCGTGCGTACCACCATGAATCTGTGGCTCACCGGTCTCTGCGCCCTGGCTCTGACCAGCGGCGCCGCGGCCGAGGCCACGCCCGCCACACCGGCCGAGTCGGCCTACGTCGTCGTCCTGCGCGACGGCGGCGCCGACCCGGCCACCGTCGCGGCGGACCATGTCGGCCACCATGGCGGCACGGTCGGACACGTCTACCGGCACGCGCTGCGCGGCTTCGCCGCCACCCTCACCCCGGCTGGCGCCAAGGCGCTTCGCCAGGACCCGCGGGTCCGCGTGGTCGAAGCCGACCAGACCGTCCACATCACCGACCAGACGACGCCGACCGGGATCGGCCGGACGCACGCCTCCGGCAACCCCAACCTCAAGATCAACGGCCAGGACGACTACGCCGTCGACGTCGACATCGCGGTGATCGACACCGGCGTCGACGCCCGGCACACCGACCTGACCGTCGTCTCCCAGACGGACTGCCTCAACAAGACCACCTGCGTGGACGGCGGCGGCAACGACGACCACGGCCACGGCAGCCACGTCGCGGGCATCGCCGCGGCCAAGGACAACGGGATCGGGGTGGTCGGCATCGCGCCGGGCGCCCGGATCTGGTCGGTCAAGGTGCTCGACGCCAACGGCAGCGGCCAGTTGTCCGGCGTCGCCGCGGGCGTCGACTGGGTCGCGGCGCACGCCGACGAGATCGAGGTCGCGAACATGAGCCTCGGCTGCGAGAACTGCACCGACAACGCGCTGACCCAGGCCATCAGCACCGCCATCGGCAAGGGCGTCGTGTTCGCCGTCGCCGCGGGCAACAACCACAAGGACGCGCGGACGTTCTTCCCGGCGAGCCACCCGGACGTCGTCACCGTCTCCGCGCTCGCCGACTTCAACGGCGCGTCCGGCGGCGGCGCGGCGTCGACCTGCCGCAGCGACCAGGACGACACCCTGGCCGACTTCAGCAACTTCGGCGCCACCGTGGAGATCGCCGCGCCGGGGACATGCATCTACTCGACGTCGAAGGACGGTGGGTACGCCACGCTCAGCGGCACGTCGATGGCCTCGCCGTACGTGGCGGGCGCGGCGGGATTGCTGACCGCCAACGGGAACCGGGCCACGAACCGGGACCAGGCCCTCGCCGTGCGGCAGCGGCTGATCGACACCGGCAACACCCGGTGGACCGACGATTCGGGCGACAACATCACCGAACCGCTGCTCGACGTCAGCTCCACCGCCGACTACCCCGCGGGCATGCCCGACCCGGGCAGGCCGACGGCCGCGTTCACCGGCAGCTGCTCCACCGCGAACACGACGTGCTCGTTCGACGCGTCGGCCAGCACGGACACCGACGGCTCGATCACCGGCTACGCCTGGGAATACGGCGACGGCTCCACCGGCACGGGCAAGACCAGTTCACACACCTACAGCAAGTCCGGCTACTACAGCGTCCGGCTGACCGTCACCGACAACGCGGGCAAGACCAACGCCACCCGACGGCTCGTCAAGGCGGGTGACCTGCCGCCGACGGCGTCGTTCACGGGCCGTTGCAACAGCGGCAACTGCACCTTCGACGGCCGCGCGTCCAGCGACGCCGAGGGACCGATCACGCACGCGTGGTCCTTCGGCGACGGCGGCACGGCGACCGGCGCGACCGCGACACACTCCTACCCGGCGGTCACCAAGGTCTACACCGTCACGCTCACGGTCACCGACGCGAAGAACCAGACCTCAAGCAGCACCAAGCAGGTCCGGTGCACGAAGGTCGTCACCACGTCCATCTGCTTCGTCCAGATCTAGTGGTGTGACTCATAACGTCGGCCGGGTATCGGCGTGTCCACGGCGTCGCTGCCAAGGCGCAGGGACAGCACGCGTACTGGGTGTACGTGGCTGTTCCTGCAACGCGGGCAGCGGCGTCGTGGGCATGTCGAGACCCGGTCGATGTTGTGGGTCACGCCACTAGCGCGAGGAGGCCGTGTCCCCCAGGGGGCACGGCCTTCGCGTGGGCTCAGCTGACGCCTGCGCCGTGCAGCGCGACCCAGCGGCGCATCGAGTACTCGACCATGGTGATCAAGGTGTTCTTGGTCGACACCCGGTCCCGTGCGTCGCACGTGACGATCGGAACCTCCTGGCCGACGGCCAGGGCGTCGCGGACCTCCTCGACATCGTGGCCGAGGACACCATCGAAGCAGTTCAGGCCGATGACATAGGGCAGGTTGCGCTCCTCGAAGAAGTCGATCGGGGAGAAGCAGTCCGCCAGCCTGCGGGTGTCGGCCAGGACCACCGCGCCGATGGCGCCGCGGACCAGGTCGTCCCACATGAACCAGAAGCGCTGCTGGCCCGGCGTGCCGAACAGGTACAGGACCAGGTCGGAGTCGAGCGAGACGCGGCCGAAGTCCATCGCCACGGTGGTCGTCGACTTGTTCGGGGTGGCCGCGATGTCGTCGATGCCCATGCTGGCGGTGGTCATCACCGCCTCGGTGGTGAGCGGCATGATCTCCGAGACCGAGCCGACGAAAGTCGTCTTGCCCGCGCCGAAGCCACCCGCCACGACGATCTTGACCGAGGTCAGCGTGGGGGCCGCCGAGTCCTCAAAGCCGACGGAGTCCACTCAGTACCCTTTCCATCAACACGAGGTGGGCCTTGTTGGCACCACCGGAAGCGGTCTTGTGCACGGTGACCAGACCAAGCTGGGCCATGTCGCCGAGCAGTACCTTCGCCACGCCGAGCGGCGCGCCGAACAGCGTGGCGATCTCGGCGACCGAGCGCGGCTCCTTGCACAGCGCGCCGATCTCGCGGTGTTCGGACTCGGCGAAGACCGAGGCGTCGGACGCCTTGGCCGAGACCATGGTCTCCACCCGCAGTTCGAAGGTGGAGCGCGTGCGGCCGCGGGTCCAGGCATACGGGCGCACCATCGACGCGTCGTCGGCGGGCGGGTCGGGTTCGACCGGGGCATGGTCGACCACTTCGACCGCGCCGACCTCGGTGTCCTCACTGGACTCACCGGGCGGCCACACGGGCTCGGCGGCCACCGGTTCGTCCACTTCGGACTTTTGGTGCCTGCGCCGTCGCCCGCCGCCGAGGGACAGGCCGTTCATCACGTCGGCGATGTTCGTCTCGGGGGTCGGTTCACCCCATTCGATGCTCATGTCGCTGTCATGCGGGCTGCCCCACCATCCTCCCGGCGGCACCTTGCAGCGCCGCCCGCAGCTCCGGGGTGAGTATCTGGCCGACCCGGTCGACCAGCAGGGTCATCTCGTAGGCCACCTGCCCGATGTCGCAGTTCGGCGCGGCGAGCACGCCGAGGCAGGAGCCGTCCCCGATGGCCATGAGCAGCATCACCCCGCGCTCCATCTCGACCACCGTCTCCTTGACCGCGCCCGCGTCGAAGCAGCGCGCGGCCCCTGAGGTGAGGCTGATCAGTCCCGACGCGACGGCGGCGAGCTGGTCGGCGCGGTCGACGGGCAGCCGCGCGGAGGAGGTCAGCAGCAACCCGTCGGCCGAGACGACCACGGCGTGGGCCACGCCGGTGACCCGTTCCGCGAAGTCGTTGACCAACCAGCCGAATTGGCTCGGCTTGGACTGCGTGGACGTCATCGTGCTCCATTCATGATGGGTTCGACGCTGGTGTTACGCATTCGACCCGGGTTCCTGTTCGATGGACTGCCTCGCCAGGCTGTCCCGGCCCCGGCCGATGCCCCGCTGCAGGCTGCCGAGCCTGCTGCGCAGGGACTCCGCGTCGCGTTCGACGCGGACCTCCGTGCCGGGCACCGGGTCGAGGCTGCCGGGCAGCAGCCGCTCCCGCGGGGTCCGGCGGGGCAGACCACCGTCGAGCTGGGGGTCCTGAGTGGACGCCCCGAGGGTGGCGGCGGCGTTCCAGCCCGCGTCGGCGGCGAAGCGCCACTGGGCGCCGCGCAGGTCCAGACCGTCGGGATTGCCGTGGGCGGGGCCGCTGTGATGCACACCGCGGGCGCGGTGCACACCGGCCTGGTAGCTCGACAGCCGCGAGCGCAGGTCGTCGGCGTCCCGGCCGGGCGCGGGCGCCGGGGGTGCCGATGGGTCGACGCTGCCGGGGACCAGGTTGCGCCGAGGGGTGCGGCGGGGCAGGCCGGAGCGGGTGAAGTCCTCCGGCTCGGCGGTCGAGACCGTCTTCGCCGCCTGGAAACCCTGGTCGGCGGCGAAGTCCCACGCCGTCGGGACCGACTGGACATCGGCGACCGTCGAGTTCGGGTCGTCGGTGACGGTGCGGAACCAGGCCGAGACCATCTCGTCGAAGATCGGCGTGGTCTCCTGGATGTCCCGCACCGGGCTCGCCGTCGGCGGCCGCTCGTAGACCAGGGTGGTGTCCCACCAGCCGGTGGTCTCCGACGCCGTCGGCGCCTGCGCGGCGAACAGCGCGTCGGCCGGGAGATCGTCGGCGGCGGGCAGGTCCGGGGCCGGGTGCGTCGGCCAGGCGACCGCCCCGGCGGGCTCGGCGGGCATGCCGGGCTCGACGGGCGTGGTGCGCTGGGCCGGGGCGACCGGCGTGGTGCCATTGGACCGGGTCGGCCGCTGGACCGGCTTGGGATCGCGCCGGGGCAGCGACTCGGCCTCGTCGGCGGCGTCGCGTGGCGACGGCAGCGACTCCGGCATCTCCGCGCCGTCGCCGCGGGTCAGCGCGGTGAACGACTCGGACACGCTGGGCGAGCGGCGGGGCAGGCCGTTCGCCGTGGAGCCGTTGGCCGACCCGTTCACCGCGGAACCGTTCACCGAGGAACCGTTGACCGACGACCCGTTGGCGGTGGAACCGTTGGTGCCATTGACCTTCGCACCGTTGGACCGGGCGGAACCGTTGGTGCCGTTAGAACCGTTGGTGCCGTTAGAACCGTTGGTGCCGTTGGTCCGCTTGATCCCCTCGGTGTGCGCGGGCGGCTCACCAGGTCCCCGGGACGGCGCCGCGGGCGGCAGACCGACCACATTGGACGTCACCAGTTCCGACGGCACGGTGATCGTGGCCCGCAGGCCGGTGGGGGTGCCCGGCCGCAGCCGGACCTTGACCCCGTGCCGCGCGGCCAGCCTGCCGACCACGAACAGACCCATCCGCCGCGACGTGGTGGCGTCGACAACGCTGTCCTGCGCCAGCCTGACGTTGGCCTCCGCCAGTTCGTCCGTCTTCATCCCGATGCCGCGGTCGCCGACCTCGATGCGCACCGTGCCGCCGTCGACGTGGTGGCTGGAGATGGTGACCTGGGTGGCGGGCGCGGAGAACGCGGCGGCGTTGTCGAGCAGTTCGGCGGTGAGCCGGACCAGGTCGCCGACCGCGTAGCCGACCACGAGCACGCTCGGCGGCGGCGCGATCACCACCCGCTGGTACTGCTCCACTTCGGACACCGCGGCGCGCAGCAGGTCGGCGAGGCTGACGGGCTGGGCGGAGCGGCGGCCGTGGTGGACCTCGCCGGACGCGGTGCCGGAGAGGACCATCAGGTTCTCGTTGTTGCGCCGCATCCGGGTGGCGAGGTGGTCGAGCTGGAACAGCGTGGCGAGCTGGTCGGCGTCCTCCTCGTCGCGTTCGAGCCGCTCGAGCAGCTGCAGCTGGCGCTGCACCAGGCCCTGGCTGCGGCGTGAGAGGTTGACGAACACACCGGCGTAGTGGGCGCGCATCCCAGCCTGCTCGGTGGCCAGCCGCAGTGCCTGCTGGTGCACCGCGTCGAAGGCGCGGGCCACCTCGCCGACCTCGTCGGCGGACACCACCGCGACCGGTTCGACCGTGGGCACCGACAGGTCGCGCCCGTCGCGCAGGGCCGCGACCGCGGCGGGCAGCCGGTTCTCGGCGACGTCGAGCGCGCCGCGGCGCAGTGTGCTCAGCGAGCGCAGCATGTGCCTGCCGATCATGAACATGATCGCGGCGGCGGCGACCAGGGCGACGATCAAAATGACCGAGGCCAGACCAGCCGCGTCGCTTGCCTTGTCCTGCAACGCCGCCGAGCCGCTCTTGATCCGCCCGCCGAGAGCGCCGCTGATGTCGCTCAGCCCGCCGGAGACCGACTCGCTGACCCTGTTCCACTCCTCCGCGCCGACCGGAAGGCCCGGCCGGGCGCCCCGGTCGAGTGCCCGCCGCACCAGGATGGTGCGGGCGTCGGCGTCGGCGTCGGGCAGGGTCTTGGCGAATTCGAAGTGCTCCTCTGGACTCGCGATCGCGTTGAAGTCGGCGATCCGGTCGTCGAGGCGAGCCTGCGACGCCCGCAGCGCGTCGACCTCAGGACCGAGCAAGGCCCCGCGGATGATTCCGATGCCGAGCAGGCCCTGCTGGAAGTAGACCTCTTCCTTGGCGGCTTCGAGGTCGTGCAGTGCGCCCGCGGTGCCGGACAGCGCCGGGTCGGCCACCTCTTCGGCGGCGGCGCGGTCGAAGGTGATGAGGGCACGGATGACCGAGCTGTAGCCGGTGAGCGCGGCGGGCCCATCGATGTCGCGGGCGACCACCTTGCCGCGCAACACTTCCAGCTCGATGAAGCGGGTGAGCACGTCGGCGTACCGAGCGGAGGTGGTCTCGTTGGAGAACACCAGGCCGTCGGCGGCCGCGAGCAGCGCCGCCTTGGCCTCGTCGGCGCTGCGCCGCTCGGCGACGAGCTCGGAGCCGATGTCGACGGAGCCGGACGTGAGCAGGACCGCGGCCTTGGTGCGCTCACGCTGCAGCCAGGTGACGGTCTTGTGCAGGGTGTCGTTGACGGTGACGAGCCGGTCGATCTGCTTGTAGGTGTCCGCGCGGTCGATTTGCGAGCCGATCTGCAGCACGCCGAGCACGATCGCGAACAGCACGGGGACCAGTGTGACGGCGGCCAGCTTCACCGGGATGCCCCAGTCGCGCCACTGGCGCAGCGCCGTCCAGCGGGACTTGCTCACACGCACTCCTCCACGACGGACTGGCCTCGCCGTCGGAATTTCTGCCTCACCGCGCCGACTCCTTCCACGACAAATCCCGGACAGCACTGGGCACAACGGGAACCGGGTCCAACAGGTCCGACGGGGACCCCACTGGAACACCCCAACCGCGTATTACCGAATCCGCGTCGCCGCGTCCCTCCCCGGACCTCGGCTACTTCTCGGACATCGGCTACTCAGGCGAGAACTTGAGAGCACAGCGTACCCCCGATTCAGCGATCATCAACCTTTTCCGACGGAACCGGACTGACCTGCATAAACGCTGATTAATCAGGTTCAACGGCGGATACGCCGTCCACTCTCGGGGCTATTTAGTCACGCATTGCGTACTATTGTCGACCTGAATCGCTCGATCGGGTCATCCTGTCCCTCGACCGGGCCACCACCCCATGATCAGCCGGGCAAACCGGCGCCGACCTGCAACGATCACGTTGCGGGCAGCGGAATCCAGCCCGCGTTCGACCCTCGATGATCCACGATGGGTGACCGTTCGCCTGCCGAGTGCCACCGCGCGCACGCCAGGTGACGGGCCGGTTCACCGATCCGTGTGATGTCCGGAACCGGGCCGTATCCAAATGCCGTCGCTATCGTTCCGTGATCGACGTGGCTATTTCTCGGCCGACATTAGGGTGGGCACCGACTTCGTGGTTAGTATGGCGCCCGCCCGGTCCTCGCTATCGGCTCGTTATAAGTCCGAACGCCGATCAGCCACACCGGAAGTCCCCTACTCGTCCGCTCAGCCGGAGGAATGCATGACCGAGGTCGTCCCGCCCCCCGCACGACCGAACCGCGGTCCCACCATGGCCCGTCCAGCCCAGGCCACGTTCGGCGGTATCGACACGCCGACCGACCGCGGCCGCGTGGGTGGCCCGGACTTCGCCGCGATCCACCGCGGCGCGGAGTTCACCGCGCTGCGGTCGCGGTTCCGCCGGTTCGTCTTCCCGGTGAGCGCGCTGTTCTTCGTCTGGTACCTGACCTACGTGCTGCTCGCCGCCTACGCCAAGGGCTTCATGAGCCTGCGGCTGTTCGGGTCGGTCAACGTCGGACTCGTGATGGGCCTGGCGCAGTTCGCCTCCACCATCGGCATCACCGCGTGGTACCTGCGCTGGGCGCGCAAGAACATCGACCCCCAGGTCGCCGCCATCCGCGCCGCGGCGGGGGTGGACGCCCGATGAGAACCCTTGCCGCGGCCGACAGTCAGGTCGGCGACCCGGTCCTCAACACCGTCGTGTTCGCCGCGTTCGTGGTGATCACGCTCTACATCGTCTACCGGGTCAGTGGCCGCAACAGCTCCACTTCGGACTACTACGCCGCGGGCGGCCGGTTCACCGGCGTGCAGAACGGCATCGCCCTGTCCGGCGACTTCCTCTCCGCGGCGTCGTTCCTCGGCATCGCGGGCGCCATCGCGATCAACGGCTACGACGGCTTCCTGTACTCGATCGGCTTCCTGGTGGCCTGGCTGGTCAACCTGCTGCTGATCGCCGAGCTCGTGCGCAACACCGGCCGCTTCACCATGGGTGACGTGCTGGCCTACCGGATGCGCCAGCGCCCTGTGCGCGCCGCGGCGGCCACGTCGACGCTGGTCATCTCGTTCTTCTACATGCTGGCCCAGATGGCGGGCGCGGGCGCGGTCGTCGCGCTGCTACTCAACGTCCAGGGCAAGGGCGGCCAGGCGCTCGTCATCGCCGTCGTCGGCCTGATCATGATCTTCTACGTGCTCGTCGGCGGGATGAAGGGCACCACCTGGGTGCAGATCATCAAGGCGGCGATCCTGATCCTCACCGTCGTGCTGATGACGGTGTTCCTGATCGGCAAGTTCGGCTTCAGCATCAGCGCGCTGCTCGACCAGGCCGCCGCCAACAACGCCAAGGGCACCGCCGTGCTCGAACCGGGCGCCCAGTACGGCAAGACGCAGGTCTCCACTCTGGACTTCATCTCGCTGTCGCTCGCCCTGATCCTGGGCGCGGCGGGCCTGCCGCACGTACTCATGCGCTTCTACACCGTCCCCAACGCCCGCGAGGCCCGCCGCTCGGTGGTGTGGGCCGTCGGCACGATGAGCGTGTTCTACGGCGCGACGCTGATCATCGGCTACGGCGCGTCCGCGCTCGTGGGCTCCGAGCGCATCCTCGGCGCGACCGGCGGGTCGAACGCCGCCGCCCCGCTGCTGGCCTTCGAGATCGGCGGCACCGTGCTGCTCGGCATCGTCGCGGCGGTCGCCTTCGCCACGATCCTCGCCGTCGTCGCCGGGCTGACCATCACCGCGTCGGCCTCGTTCGCCCACGACGTCTACGCCAACATCTTCCGCAAGGGCAATGCCGACGCCGCCTCGGAGGTCCGGGTCGCCAGGCAGACCGCCGTCGTGATCGGCGTGCTGGCCATCATCGGCGGCATCCTGGCCAACGGGCAGAACGTCGCGTTCCTCGTCGCGCTCGCCTTCGCCTTCGCCGCGAGCGCGAACCTGTCGACGCTGCTCTACTCACTGTTCTGGAAGCGGTTCAACACCACCGGCACCCTGTGGGGCATGTACGGCGGTCTCGGATCGTGCCTGTTGCTGGTGTTCTTCTCGCCGGTGATGTCCGGCGCGCCGACCTCGATCGTCTCCGGCGTCGACTTCCACCTGTTCCCCCTGGCCAACCCCGGAATCGTGTCCATCCCGGTGTCGTTCCTCTGCGGCTACCTTGGGACGATTCTGAGCAAGGAACCCGCCGACGCGGCCAAGCAGAAGGAGATGGAGGTTCGTTCGCTGACTGGCATCGGCCGTTAACCGAACGGTCACTCGGCGTTCCTGTTCGTGCCTGTCACGTAGTCGTACGGTGACGACGCGGCCCGGATAGTACGTCCAGTGACTTCCGGTCTGTTTGAGGCCGCTCGATTCGCGCTGCGCGCCCGCGGTATTACAGTTCACCCCGTGTTAGACACCTCCCTGCGGGTGCCGGACATCCCCACCCGGCTTCGTGCGTTCCTTGACCAGCGAACGCCGGTCACTCCGTGCCTGGTCATAGACCTGGACGCGGTCCGTGCGAACTACCGGGCGATCCGGTCCGCCCTGCCTGAGGCCGCGGTGTTCTACGCGGTCAAGGCGAACCCGGCGCCGGAGGTGGTACGGGCGCTCGTCGCCGAGGGATCGAGCTTCGACGTCGCCAGCACCGGTGAGATCGACTTGTGCCTGGAGCAGGGCGCGGCCCCCGAGTCGCTGTCCTACGGCAACCCCATCAAGAAGGCCGCGGACATCGCGTACGCCTTTTCCCTTGGCGTACGTCGGTTCACCTTCGACTCCGACGGTGACCTGGAGAACCTCGCCGAGCACGCGCCGGGCGCGCGGGTCTCGTGCCGGTTCCTGGTGGACGCGCCGCAGTCGGGCACCCCGTTCGGCAAGAAGTTCGGCTGCGCGCCCGACATGGCCATCCGGCTGCTGGCCAAGGCCGCCGACCTGGGCTTGGCCGCGGACGGCGCTTGCTTCCACGTCGGCTCCCAGCACACCGACCCGGCGGCTTGGGTCTCCGGTATCGCCGAGGCGGGCCGCATCGCGAGGGCGCTGGCCGAGTGCGGCGTGCCGACTCGGTCGCTGAACCTGGGTGGCGGCTTCCCCACCGGCTACGCCGAGGCCGCTCCCCCACTCGACGTGCACGCCGCGGCCATCCGCGCGGCCGTCGCCGCGCACTTCGATACCGCACCCGAGCTGCTGATCGAACCCGGCCGCGCCGTCGTCGCGACCGCCGGGCTGATCCGCACCGAGGTCGTGCTGGTCTCGCGCAAATCAGACTCCGACGAACACCGTTGGGTCTACCTGGATATCGGCCGCTATTCGGGATTGGCGGAAACCGAGAACGAATACATCGCCTACCGGCTGCGCACCGCGCACCCGGAGTCACCGGACGGGCCCGTGATCATCGCGGGCCCGACCTGCGACGGCGATGACGTGCTCTACCAGCACACCCCGTACCGTCTCCCGACGGCGCTGCGGGCAGGCGACCACGTCGACATCCTCGACGCAGGCGCGTACACCGCGAGTTATTCGTCGGTGTCATTCAATGGTTTTCCGCCTCTGCCGACGTTGTTCGTCGGCTGATTCCCCCCGCAGGAGGTAAGACAGATGTCGTATGACCGTGCGTCCGATTCGGACGTCGGCTACTTCGCAGGCCGACACGTGCTCGCCGAGTTCGACGGTGTGGATCCGTTGCTTCTGGACGATCTGAGCTTCCTGCGGTCCACACTGGAGGATTGCCTGCGGAAAGCGGGCGCCACCGTGTGCGACGTGGTCTCGAAGCAGTTCGAGCCGCAGGGTGTGACTGTCCTGGCACTGCTCTCGGAGTCCCACGCGTCGATCCACACCTACCCGGAGATCGGGTCGATGTTCGTCGACATCTTCACGTGTGGGGAGACCGCCGACCCCGAACTGGCCGCCGCGCTGCTGCGCGACAGCCTGGGCGCACTCGACGCCCGCATCACCACCATCCAGCGGGGCAACCCGATTCCTGTGGAGCCCGCCCGATGAGCAGTTCTATCGTTGAACCCCTTGCCGAGGGCATGACCCGTGTGTGGGACATGCCCGAGGTGATCGTCGACACGAACACCGAGTTCCAGCACTTGGTGATCGGCAAGACGAGCCAGGGCGTGAGCCTGTTCTGCGACAACGACCGCCAGAGCACCGAGTTCAGCCAGCTCACCTATCACGAGGCGCTGCTGGTCCCTGGGCTGCTGCTGGCCCGCCAGATCGACCGGGTGCTCGTCATCGGGTCGAGTGAGGGTGTCGTCTCGCAGATCTCGGTGGCGGCGGGCGCGTCGGTGGTCGACCACGTCGACATCGACCAGCAGGCCGTCGAACTGTGCGCCGAGCACCTGCCCTACGGCTACACCAGCGACGAGCTGGCCGAGGCCGTGAAGCAGGACGGGCCAGTGAAGGTGCACTACGCCGACGGGTGGCAGTACCTCATCGACGCGGAGCAGGCGGGCGCGAAGTACGACATCGTGCTGGTCGACCTGCCGGACGAGCGGCCCGAGTTCGCCCAGCACAACCGGCTGTACGAGGAGGAGTTCCTCACCCGCTGCCGCGCTGTGCTGGCCGACGGCGGTGTGGTGATCTGCCAGGCCGGGTGCCCGACGATGTGGCGCAACGAGACCCTGATCCGCTCGATGAAGCGGTTCGGGGACATCTTCGGCACGACGGTCTACTACGGCTCCGACGAGCACGAATGGGCATTCCTCTTCGGCATCAACGACGTCGACGAGGGCACTACCGAGCGGATGATCGAGCGGTTGGCGACCCTGTCGTACCGCCCGGAGACGATCGACGCGGACGCCCTGCGCGGCTGCACGGTCCCGCCGTACCGGGTGCGCAAGGCACTCGCGTAATTCTCGACCCCGATGCCCCGGTCACCCACTCAGGTGACCGGGGCATCGGGCTTTCCTGTCCTTCGCCCCTACCCCTCGCGCACCGGTCGAAGTGGACTGGTTCCCTCACCGGTCACCAGTGCACGGGAGGAATCATGGGCGCTCCCACCATCGACCAGTTGCGGGAGTCTGTACGCGGCCCGGTCATCACCGCTGACGACGAGGGCTACGACGAGGCCCGCAAGGTCTACAACGGAATGATCGACCGCAGGCCGAAGGTCGTGGTGCGGCCGGCCAACGCGGGCGACGTGATGACCGCGGTCGACTTCGCCAGGGAGAACGGACTCGACCTGTCGGTCCGCGGCGGCTCGCACAGCGTTCCGGGGTTCGGCACCTGCGACGACGGTGTGGTCATCGACCTGTCCGGCATGCGCGGCGTCCGCGTCGACCCGGCCGCCCACACCGCGCGCGCTGAGGGTGGTGCACGGTGGGGCGACTTCAACGCCGCCACCCACGCCTTCGGCCTGGCCACGACCGGCGGAATCATCTCCACCACCGGCGTCGGCGGCCTGACACTCGGCGGCGGGATCGGCTATCTCGACCGCGGCTACGGCCTGAGCTGCGACAACCTCATCTCCGCGGACGTCGTGACCGCGGACGGCAAGTTCCTTGTAGCCAACGCCGACGAGAACGCCGACCTGTTCTGGGCGCTGCGCGGCGGCACCGGCAACTTCGGCGTCGTGGTGTCCTTCGAGTTCGCCCTGCACCACGTGGACATGATCTACGGCGGCCCGATGTTCTTCGAACTCGACGCCGCCGGTGACCTGCTGCGCTGGTACCGCGACTTCATCACCGACGCGCCGGAGCAGTTCGGCGGCTTCCCCGCGTTCCAGATCGCGCCGCCGCTGCCGTTCATCCCCGAGGACCGCCACGGCGAGCCGCTCGCCCTGTTCGTGCCCTGCTGGTCAGGCCCCATCGAGGAGGGCGAGGCGGCCCTCAAGCCGCTGCGCGACGTCGCCCCCGTCGTGGCCGAAGCGGTGGGCCCGATGCCCTACCCGGCGCTGAACAGCGCGTTCGACGCTCTGCTGCCGCCCGGCCTGCAGCACTACTGGAAGGCCAACTTCGTCACCGAACTCACCGACGACGCCATCGCCGCACACCTTGAGCACGGCCCGAAGCTGCCCGCGCTCAACTCGACGATGCACATCTACCCCATCAACGGCGCCTGCCACCGAGTCGGCGCGGAGGACACCGCGTTCGCCTACCGGGACGCGAACTTCGCCACGGTCATCGCCGGGATGTGGCCGGACCCGGAGACGAATGACGCGGGCATCAAGTGGGTCCGCGACTACTACGACGCGACGTCGCCGCACTCGGAGGCGGGCGGGTACATCAACTTCATGTCCGACGACGACCAGTCCCGCATCCAGGACAACTACGGCGGCAACTACGCCAGGCTGGTCGACGTCAAGCGGAAGTACGACCCGGACAACCTGTTCCACATGAACCAGAACATCAAGCCCTAGGCGCTAGTGGTCACGACCGCTAGTCGCCGGAGATGCCCCAGATCAGGTATTCGCTGGGCTTTCCGTCGGTGTGGAGGGCCACAGCGAGCCCGCTCCAGCGGGGGATCTCGACCAGCAGGTCGAACAGGTCGATCTCCTTGACCGACTCGGCCGTCGGCTCCGCGCGGCCGAACATCTCGGTCGTCTCCGCGGCGGACAGCAGGCGCAGTGCGCCCATCGCGTCGTCCTCGTCCGCACTGACGTGGTCGATGTCGAGGATCGAGTGGGTGCCATCGGTCTGGGCGAGTTCGTTCGCCCAGATCTGCTCGATGGTCGCGGGCCGGTCTTCGTCGCTCGACCACAGATAGTCACCCGACGCGAACACACTCGCGCGCAACGCCCCGAGAGCCGCTGCGAGGTCTGGCAGGTAGGGCGTGCGGTAATTCCAGCCGGAAGCACCCATGTCGTTCCCCCTGTGTACGGACCTACTCAGCTGGTGCAGGCTAGCGCCGCCCACCGACAGCGTGCCGCGGCCTCCCGGAAGGTTCTCCGGGAGGCCGCGGCGCTGTGTGGATCAGGTGACGCTTTGCACGATCACGTCGCCGCTGCCGACCAGGATGTTGGCGTCGGTGAGCACCCGGACCTGGCCAAGCAGCTGCCTGCCCGCGGCGGGCGCCGCGTTGGCCGTGACCGTGCCGGGGACGATCCAGCTGGCACCGGCCGGGCGCAGGGCGTTGGCATCGGTGATCGAGACCGAGCCGAACGCCGGGTTGGTGAACACGTCGACGTAGTCATACGCCGTCGAACCCGCGGGCACCGCGAACCCGTCGACCAGCACCAACCAGTTGCCCACCGCCGGGTTGGCGATGGTCACCGACTCCTCGGAGTCGCCGTCGGCCGACTGGCCTGCCAGGACGCAGGTCCCGGTCGTGCAGTTGAAGACGAACAGGTCGAGGTCCGCCGCCAGGTCGGACGGGTTGCCGATGGTCGCGCGCAGCGCCGTCGTGCCCGCCGTCACCGCGACCGGGCGCTGCTGCTGCGCGAGGTTGGCGATGGTCGGCCGGTCGATGAACGCGCTGCCGAGCGTCGAACCCGTCGCCCGGCCGGTGAACGCGCCGAGCAGGTTGGTGATCGTGTACGACCGCGCGACCGGAACGCCCACCGTCGCCGAGGCGATGAGGTCCGGGTTGGGGCTGACCGTCGCGCCGAGGACGCTCGCGGTCAGCGCGAACGGGGTGAACTCGGCGTCAGAGGTACGCCTGGCCTCCACCGTGAGCTCCCAGACGCCGGGCGTCGGGTTGGACACGGTGCGGCTGTTCGGGCCGCCGCCGGGGCAGCCGGTTCCGCCCGGGACCGGCGGCGAGTAGCACGACAGGCTGGAGTTGCTGTCGATGCCGACGCCGTACGGGTGGAACCGCAGGAACCGGGCCTGGCCGGTGCCGGGGGTCTCGCTCGGCCCAGTGAAGTCGACCTTGAACGCGGGTGTTCCCGGTGCGACCTCGAAGAAGTAGCTCAGCGCCTGGTTGCGCGCCACCGTGCCGGTGATCGTGTGGCTGTAGCCAGGGGCTGTGAAGTCGCGGGCCACCACCACGGTGTTGAGCGTCTGGTACTCCACGCCCGGGTTGGTCGGGTCATCGAGGTTGAGGATCGCCGAGTGGGCGCCGTAGGTGCTCGGGTTGATCGACACGGTCAGCGTCCGGGGCTGGTTCTTCGGCAGCGAGATCGACGTGGCACCCAGGCTGAACGTGCCGTCGTTGCCGACCAGGGACAGGTTGTAGTTGGTCGATCCACCGGCTCCCGAGGTTCGGGTGAAGGTGTACTGGCGCGTGTAAGGCTGGCCGATGGTGACGTTCTCGCGATCGTGGATGCCGACGCCGATACCCGGCGTGGCCAGGAACTGCTCAAGCGCGGTGTCCACCGGGACAGCCGAGCTGATGTCCACGGTCTTGAGGTTGGTGGCCAGCAGCGACCACGCCGCCGGGACCTGGATCAGGCCGTTGCCCTGCTCGTAGGCCCCGTAGTCGGTGAAGAACCGGGCCGAGGAGTTCCACGCCTTCCGCAGCTGCGCGGGCTGGCTCTGCACACCCGCCTGCTTGGCCGCGCTCACCAGCAGCGCGCCCGCGCCCGCGGCCTGCGGTGAGGCCATCGAGGTGCCGTTGAACATCGAGTAGCCGGGCGGCAGCACGTGCACGCCTGCCACCGGTCCGCCCGCCTGCCACACCGGGGTCGTCGAGATGGCCGAACCCGGCGCGATCACGTTGGGCTTGAAGCCACCGTCCTCGCGTGGGCCGCGGGAGCTGAACGGGTGCTGGTTGTCGGTGCCCGCCGCTGGCGCGGTCGAACCGTAGTTCGCCGCCCACGTCGCGTCCGAAATGGACGTTCCGATGCTCATCACCTTGGTGGCAACCGAAGGATCGCCCACCGTGTTCTCGCCGGGGCCACTGTTGCCCGCCGAGATGTACATCTGGACGTTCTCCTGCTCGATGAGCCGGTCGTAGAGCACGGCCCTGGTGTTGTTCGCGTCGTTGAGCGACGGCAGGCCGCCGATGGACATGTTGATGACGTCGACGTTGGCCTGCTTGGCCGCGTAGATCATGCCTTCGATCAGCGCGTGCGCGGTGCAGCCTGAGATGAACAGGCACACGCGGACCGACACCAGCTGGGCGCCAGGAGCCGCGCCGGTCATGGCGCCGCCGAACATGCCGTTGGCGGCGATGATGCCCGCCACGTGGCTGCCGTGCGCCCCGGAGACGATGCCGATGTTGACGACCTTGTTCTTGCCGTCGGTCTGCACGACGAACGGCATGCGCTCGGCGATCGCCGTCGCCGGGTTGTCGGTGCCGAAGTAGCGCACGTCGCGGTTGACCTTGTAGTCGGTCATGACCGGCTCGTCGGTGAAGTCCCGGTCCTGGTCGACGTCGACCCGCACCGCGGATCCACCGTCCCACAGCACGCCGAACAGGCCGCTGGAGCCCGCCGGGTTGCCGTCGCGGTTGACGTCGCTGCCGACCTCGCCGCCGAGGTTCGGGTCACGCTCGTTGAACACGCCGAAGCGCCAGGAGCCCGCGGGCGCGGTGTAGGTCGCGCCGCCCGCGGTGAAGCTCGGGCCGCTGACCTGGGCGGTGGTGACCCACGTCGGATCCTCGTCATCGAACGGATGGGTGTAGGTGACCCAGTCGATGATCTTCGGCGCGCCCGTCGTGGTGGTGGCCAGCGCCGGGTGGTCCAGGGTGATGCCGGAGTCGAGCACCCCGACGGTGACGCCGCGGCCGTCCCAGGTGGGGTGGGCGGTCATGAAGGCGTCGGCACCGGTCTCGGCGATCGGCATGTACGGGTTGGCCCGCGGCGTGCTCGCGTCCGGCGCCGGGAACGGCGCCGGGTCGGCGATGCCCTCCGGACGCGGGTCGTCCAGCGCGACGGTCTCGTCGAGGTCGGCGGCCTGCACGCCGGTGACCTTCGCGGCCTGCTCGGCGCGCGCGGTCGGCACCGCGGCCCGCACGTAGCCCAGCGCGGCGTCGGTGTAGCCGATCCGGCCACCCAGGCGCTCGATGCCCCGGCTGACGTCGGCCGACGCGCCGGGCCTGGTCGCGATCAGCATCGTGACCGTGGGCTTGCCGTTGGCGACCGCCTCGGCGAGGAGTTGGCGGTCGTGGCGGCCGAGACCGGAGCCAGGCGGATCGGCTGACGCCGTCAGCGGTGGGGTGAACGCGGCCACGACAACCGCGGTGAGCAAGCAGATCCCGGCCGACTTGACGGCCGTCCGGCGGCGAGCTGACTCCATTGTGGACCCCAAGGGTGCGTCGTTTCGCAGGGGCGGTCGGAGCACGCCTCTAGCTAACGGCGTCGCTCTCCGTCCGCACCCCACATATCGCCGCCCAGCATCCTCTTGTTTCACCCGAACGTCAGCGCGAACTAGTCCGTTCGGCGCACGACGGTCAGAGTAGGAACGCGACCACCGCGACAATCACCAGGACCACGGCTATCAGGCTCGCGATCAACAGCGTCGACCGCTCGGCGGCGGGCTGCTCGACCTCCACCGGAGCCTCGGCGGCGGGCCGCACGCGCCGGGGTCCGAACTCGGTAGACCGGCGGACCCGATAGGCGTCCTCATCGGCCAGGAAATGCCGATAGGTGTCCAGCGCCGCGCCCCTGGCGTGCGCCAGATCGTCCGGCCGGACCGGGTCACCGTCGTAGACCATGCCCGCGGTGAAGCGCAGCGGCCTGCGGTGCTCGTCACGCGGGTCACCGCCCGCCTCTTCCTCGGTGACGGTGTGCTCGAACCAGATCAGCGCGTAATCGCCGACCTGGGTCGTGCGGTAGTCCTCGTCAGCGGGCACCGGCCCGGCGACGTCGTCCAGGAAGCCGTAGTCGGCCAAGAAGTCCGGGGCCAGCAGAACCCGCTGGCCAAGGTGCCTTCCCCGTCCAATGAGGAACGCCCATCCACCCATGTATTCGTCCAATCCAAGACGGGACCCCGAGTACCGCGATCTCGTGTCGGAGCTACGTAACCATGGGTGGAGCGCTCACACCAGCACGGGTGTCTACAGTTTCTCGCCCGCGCGGACCTTGTGGGTCACCCGACGCTCGATGATGAAGGAAAGGAAGGGGATCATCCCCGCGACCAGGACCAGCAGCGTCCCCTTGACCGACCACCGCGCCTTGAGCGCCAGATCGAACGCGAAGAGGACATAGACGGCGTACAGGAAGCCGTGAGCAGGCCCGACGATCGCCATCGGCCGGGAGTTGTCGCCGAGGTACTTGATGAGCATCGCGCCGACCAGGGCCAGCAGGCCGACACCGACGATGTAGGCCAGGACCCGGAACCGGACGAGTGCGCCCGTGGTCTTGGCGGCCGGGGTGTCGGTCGTGGTCATCGGTTCTCCTGCTCGTTCAGTGCTTTGAGGTAGCGGTTGTAGACGGCCAGCTCGTCGTCTCCCTCGACCGGCTGTGGCGCGGCGACGGGGCGGGGTGCGGGGGCAGGCTCCGGGCGATTGGCCTCGCCCGCGCGGAGCTTGCGGTAGCGCCAGACCATGTAGGCGGGGGCCAGGCCGAAGAGGGGCCATTGGAGGACGTAACCGAGGTTCTGGAAGGTCCCGTTGGCTGATTCGAAGCGCTCCCACTGCCACCAGGCCAGGCCTAGGCAGAGGACGAGGGACAGCAGGCAGACCCCGATGACCAGGGCCTTGCGCGCGCTGCCGGACTTCTCACCCACGCGCCGATGGTAGACCGGGGTGGCTGAGAGACCGCCGTCACGTGGTGGTGAGGAATGTCTTCCAGGCGAGCGCGGGGAAGGTGAGGTGGGGGCCAGAGGCGTTCTTGGAGTCCCGAACACCGGCAGAGAGGTCGGTTACCGAGACCTCGACACAGTCGTCGTTGCCCCCGCCCCCGCTGCGGCTGCTCTTCCGCCACAGCGCGACCTCGACGCAGTTGGCGTTGCCACCCTGCCCGCTCCGGCTGCTCTTGCGCCAAACCGCCATGGTCCGCCTCTCAGATCGGCCGGTAGTGCTGTTCGACCTGGTCGATGAGGCGTACCGACTCGTCAACGCCCAGCGCCATCGACCGCGGTTTGTCGAACATCATGTTAGCCACGGCCAGCTCTGTGGGGCGCTCGATATGGTTCGCCCCGATGGGATAGGCGACGAACACCACCTCCCCATCGCCATAGGTCACCTACGCGCGTTCGTACCCGTCGGCGATGCGGGCGACAAGGCGAATCGACTCGTCGGGTGCCAGCGCGACCGCACGCACACGGTCGAACGCGGCCATCGCCGAGTCGACTTGATCAGACCGCTCGATGTGCATCGCGCCCGTCTGGAAGCTCACATACGCGCCGGGTGGCTCCTCCGCGAACGTAAGGATCGAGAACGCCCCGTCCATGCTCGCGTGCGCGCCCGCGGAGAACGGGACCACCTGCAGGGTCACCGTCGGCCAGCTCGCGGCAATGGCCAGCTGCCGAAGTTGTCTCGCCATCACTGAAGCTCCGCCGACCTGTCTGCGCAGCACCGACTCATCGATGACAGCCGTGATCAGCAGCGGATCTTCTTCTGCGACAAGTCGGCGCTGACGGAACAGCCGCGCGTTCACCGCGTCGGATATCCGGGAGTCGGACATCCGGCCACTTCCCGCGAACAGCGCCTCGGCGTAGCCCCGTGTCTGCAGCAACCCTGGGACGTTGATCAGGCAGAACTCGTACACCTGATCGGCTTCGTCCTCCATCCCGAAGTATCCGCGGTCCTGGATTCCGTGTTCCCGCCACCAGCCCGGCTTCTGCGCGCGACGAACCTCTTCGATCAGCCCGTCGTCGTAAGCGTCGTAGAGGTCCATCATCGACCTCGCGACATGGACATCCATCCGGTTCTCACCCTTTTCCAGCCTGGCCAGGGTGAATCGGGTCATGTCCAGCTGCTTCGCCGCGACCTCCAAGGTCATCCGCGCGGTCTCGCGCAGCTCCCGGATTCGGCGACCGAGTTTGCGTCTGCGGAACGGCGGTATGGACTTGGGGGACACCGCGACTACCTCCCGTATGCGACCGGTCACCCAATGATCCAGGGTGCACAGTGCACAACGGGATTCGCCGCCGAACTACGCAGCCGTCCGCGCGTACTGGTCCGCCAAGCCGAAGACCTTCTGGCCGTACGGCACCGAATTGTTATACGAGAACACGCCCGCCCACCAACCCTTCGCCGACCCCATGTCCCGCCCATTGGCACACAGGTACCTGCCCGCGGCGAAGGCAGCATCGTCAATCTGCTGGGGGTCGCCGACGCCATCGAGGTTCGCGTCCGAGGTCCACCTGCGCCACGTCGACGGGATGAACTGCATGGGTCCGACCGCCCGGTCGACCCGCTGGTCCCCGTCGAACATGCCGCCGTCGGTGTCACCGATGGCCTTGACGCCCACCGACCCGTCCAAGGGCATGCCGATGATCGGCTTGGACGGCCTGCCGTCCGCGCGCAGCTCCGCACCGCCGTAGCGGCCGTGGTCGGACTCGATGCGGCCGATGCCCGCCAGCGTGGCCCACGAGAGCCTGCAGCCGGGCGTGGTCGCCCGGACCGCGAGTTCCGCGTTGCCGTACGCCATGAGCGCGCGAGCGGGTATCCCGGTGGGTCCGGCCAGCCGGTCGGCCCAAGCCCGCAGGGGGTCAGCGCCGCCCGCGGCCTGTGGCTGGGGTGCGGCGAGCCCGCCAGGGGCCACCGAACCGGGTTCGACCGGCACCGCCTCGACCTGCAGCGCGGGGATGTCGTCGGCGAGTGGTCCGGCGGTCGGCACAACCGCGATCCGGACCAGCCACACCACACCCACGGCCGCCACGAGGGCGAGCACCATCACCAGGAGCCTGAGCAGGACACCCCGACCAGGTCGGGCCGCCATCACGTCCGTGTCCGCCACCGTGCTCCAGCCCGCATCGCCAACGCTGCCACTGACAGCATCAACGACCTGGACACTCCGGCGTTACTCGAAGTGGCTCACGCCACCAGCTCAGGCCGCTCCGCGCTGTCGCTGCAGCCTAGCCACACACCACGCGGGGGCACTGCCCCGACGCAGGTGCTCCAGCACGGTCAGGGGACCGAGCCTGCGGCTGAGGTCCGACGGCGCCAGCCCGGCCGCGCGGTAGTCGAGGGCGCGCTGGTCCAACGGGCTCATGCCCGCGTCCCACCACTCCTCGGCCTCTGCCACGCCGCCGACCCGCTGCCACCAGACCGCCGCGGCGGAGAGCAGCTCCTCCGGAACCCCTGGCAGCCGCTTGCGCATGGCCGCGAGGTAGCTCGGATCGGTGCTTTCCACCGTCGACCAGCGCGCCGCACCGCCGCGGGCCCGCTGGCCGGGTATTCCGGGCACGACCGGCGCCACGGGAGCGTCGGCGAGCCATTCCGATGCGATGCGGTGCGCCTCCACCGCTTCGGCATCCTGGGCGCGCTCCGCGGTCCACTGACGGACCAGAGCGTCGACCCCGGGGTCGTCGAGCATTCTGCCTCCTGGAGGTCTCATGATCACTCGATGGCCCAAACCGTAGGGGTCAGCACCGACAGATCGCCAGACCCAAAGCCCCGGAACTTCGCCAACCTGGCCTTCCAGGGGGCAGATCCACCCGGACGGTCCAATTTGGATCTTTTTCCGCTGAAGATCATCACTGACGGTGACCGCCCCGCGGGCAGTCTTCACCTCAGTGTTACTCCCCGGTAAGTTCCCGGTCAGGCAAACAGGTTCTTGAGGAACGTAATGATCGCTTCGGCGCCATCGCGCAGCCAGCCGAAGATCCCTGACACCGCGTCGGCCGCCGCCGTCGGCTGGGTGATGACGTAGAACAGGCTGATCGCGACCACCACGAGGATCGCTGCCTTCTTCGCATCCATCGGCTCACTCCGTCCGCTCCGCCCGACTCGCGGGCTCACCCAACCCATGATCCCCCAAGATGACGCCAAAGGGGGTCTTTTTCCCGCGTTTGGCGGCACGCTGGGTGAGAACATCGCTCGGACTGACACTCTCACTGTTCGATGATCACTCTAGAGGGCTAGATCGACCATCACTCCTGAGACACAGTATGTCCCCCCGCGTGACGGGGCCGGGAGCCGGTTCATCTGGGTGAGACATTCACTCCGCAGTGGGGTGAACGGCCCCGCGAGCCGCCCGTTCGACGGGGCGGCTCGCGGGATAGGTCAGGCGATCGTGCCCTGCTCGCGCAGGCGCGCGATCTCCGTTTCGCTCACACCCAGGTCGGCCAGGACCGCCGACGTGTCCGCCCGCGCCTGGCTCGGCGCGGCCGGGGTGCCCGGCGCGGTACGGCTGAACCTCGGCGCCGGGGCGGGCTGGACGGTGCCGCCGACCTCGACGAACGTGCCACGGGCGATGTTGTGCGGATGGCTGGGCGCCTCCTGCGGCGACAGCACCGGCGACAGACACGCGTCGGTGCCCTCGGCGAGCTTGGCCCACTCGTCGCGGGTGCGGGTGCGCAGTGTGGCGGTGAACAGTTCGCGTAGGGCGGGCCAGTTGTCCGCGTTCAGGTGGTCCGGGACGTCCTCCAGCCCCAACACCTTCACCAACTCGCCGAAGAACCGCGACTCGATCGCCCCGACGGCGACGTACTTGCCATCGGAGGTCTCGTAGGTGTCGTAGAACGGCGCGCCGCCGTCGAGCAGGTTCTCCCCGCGTGGTTTGTTCCACAGGCCCAGTTCTTTGAGACCGAAGAGGCTCGTGGTGAGCAGCGCGGCGCCGTCCACCATCGACGCGTCCACCACCTGGCCGCGTCCGGAGGTCTGCCGCTCGACCAGAGCCGCGAGCACGCCCATGGCCAACATCAGCCCGCCGCCGCCGAAGTCGCCGAGCAGGTTGAGCGGGACGGTCGGCTTCGCGCCCGCCTGCCCGATCGGCTCCAGCGCGCCGGAGATGGCGATGTAGTTGATGTCGTGGCCCGCGCTCGGGGCGAGCGGGCCGTCCTGGCCCCAGCCGGTGATCCGGCCGTAGACCAGTCCGGGGTTGCGGGCCAGCAGCGCGTCCGGGCCGAGGCCCATCCGCTCAGCCACACCCGGCCGGAATCCCTCGACGAGCACGTCGGCGGAGTCGACCAACCGCAGAACCAGGTCCAGCCCTTCCGCCGACTTCATGTCGACGCCGATCCAGCGCCTGCCGCGGGTGAGCGGGTCGTTCGGGAACGAGAGCACGTCGAAGCCGGGCTTGGCCCGGTCCACCCGCACGACGTCCGCGCCGAGGTCGGCGAGGACGGTGCAGGCGAACGGCGCCGGGGCCAGGCCCGCCAGCTCCACGACTTTCAGACCGGCGAGAGGTCCCATTTGATCCGGTTTTCCTAATCAGTTCTGGGAGTGAGCCATCCGGCACACTCCTGGTGGTAGCCGGCCGGTGGGTGAGCACTCGGGTTTCCTGGACGTCGAGTCCTGATGAAAGACAGTGCCCCCGCCGGTGGGTCGGGAGAGTTGATCGCTGATGGGATGTCGTGCCCCGCTGTTGGTTGGCGTGAGCACTGCTTGATTAGGTCGCTGATGGTTCTCCCGCAGGGCTGCTGGGCTGGTGATCGGCATCGAGATCGGGAGGACCGTTGCGGCTGTTCGTAGG
>DATLIA010000125.1:0-30417 GCA_035540215.1 Actinokineospora sp.
GTACGGGACGGCTTTCCTGCGCGCGCCGAGCGCGGTCGACGCGCGCAGGAAAGCCGTCCCGTACAGCGGGCCCGCGGCGCCGCCGACCTTGGAGATCAACGTCGTGGCCACCAGCTTGAGCACCGCGCCGGGCGTCTCCGGGACACCTTGGTCGAGCGCGGCGACGACGAAGCCGAAGCCACGCTTCAGGTTCTCCCCGTGATCACCGTCGCCGATGGCCTGGTCGAGCCGGACCAGCTCATCGCGGTGGTCGGCGACCACGGCCGCCGCCGCGCGGATGGCCGCCGCGACCGCCTCCGCGTCGCACGGCATCAGGCTCCCCAGCGCAGGGCCGCGGTGTGGACCGGCGCGTCCCAGAGGCGGGTCAGCTCGTCGTCGAGGCGCAACAAGGTCAAACTCATCCCCTGCATCTCCAGACTGGTGATGTACGGCCCCACCAGCCTGCGCTCGACCACTATGCCGCGCTCGGCGAGCAGCCGCTCCGCGATCCCGTGCGCCAGGTACAGCTCCAGCAGCGGGGTCCCGCCCATCGAGTTGGTGAACAGCAGCACCCGGTCGCCCGCCGCGAACGGCAGGTCGGCCACGATCGGCTCCAGCAGGCCCGCGACGATGCCGTCGGCGTCCTGCAACGCGACCCGCCGTCTGCCGGGCTCGCCGTGGATGCCGATGCCGACCTCCATCTCGTCGTCGGCCAGGTCGAAGCTCGGCGTGCCCACGTGCGGCACGGTCGGCGCGCTCACCGCCATGCCCATCGAGCGGACGTTCGCCACCACGGCCAGCGCCAGCCGCTCACAGGTGTCCAGGTCGGCGCCCGATTCGGCGGCGGCGCCGACGATCTTCTCCAGCAGGACGGTGCCGCCGACGCCACGCCGTCCGGCCGTCCAGGTCGAGTCCTCGACGGCGACGTCGTCGTCGATCACCACGGTGCGCACGTCGACGCCGTCAGCGGCGGCCAACTCGGCCGCGGTCTCGAAGTTCAGCACGTCGCCGGTGTAGTTCTTGACCACCAGCAGCACCCCGGCACCGCCGTCGACCTGGGCGACGGCGGCCTGGACCTGGTCAGGCGTCGGCGAGGTGAACACCGCGCCGGGACACGCGGCGTCGAGCATCCCCTTGCCGACGAAGCCGCCGTGCAGGGGTTCGTGCCCTGAACCGCCGCCGGACACCACCGCGACCTTGCCGACCACCGGCGCGTCGGCCCTGGCGACGACCGCCGGGTCCTCGGTGACCTTGAGCAGGTCGGGATGAGCCAGTGCCATGCCGCGCAGTGCGTCGACCACGATGGTCGCGGGGTCGTTGAGGATCTTCTTCATCGCGCGCCTCCTCGTCGGGGCGGGGTACCTCCCGTTCCTACACCCGCTCGGCCGACGGCGAAAGCGGACTACTATCCCTTGGGCAGCTTCGGGATCAGGGCCTTGGCGACGGCTTCGGCCTTGGCGCAGGTGTCCTCGCCGGTCTTGGCGCTGTAGTTGCTGAACTCGATGCTGACGACCTCGGCCAGCTCGCGGTCCTCCGGGAACGGCGCGTGCGCCCACTCCAGCCTGCACCGGTCGCTGCCTGCCGACTTCTCGGCCTTCTTCTGTGCCTTGACCCCGCCCAGGTCGACCGGCTTGGTCTCCGCGGCCTCGGCGAGGTCATCGGGGTTGGACGAGATCTCGAAGCTGAGATCGAGCGAGGCGCTGCCCGCGCTCCAGGTGCAGGAGTGCAGCGTGTCCAGCCTGCTCTCGGAGCTCTCCCCGATCGTCGACTTGATCACCGCGGGGTCGACGACCTCGCACGGGTCGAGGTCGACCATGGAGCCTTTGGCCACCTTGAGCGGCTTGGCACCATCGCGCACCTGCTTGACGATGTTCTCCAACATCTTGCGGCTGACCTCGCACAGGCCGCCGGCCCCGCCCATCTGCAGGGTGATCCCGCGCTTGGGCGAACTCTCGGTGATCGCGTTGGTGAAGCACGCGGTCTTGTCGTCCAGCTCGGACTCGGACGCGGGCAGCCCGCCGATCTTGAAGGTGCCCGTGTCGTCGGCCCCGGTCAGGATCTCGCCGACGGTGAGCGTGAAGTTCAGCTCCTTGCCGCTCTTGTCCTTCATGTAGTTCGAGCACTTGTCGTAGTCGCGCAGCCTGCTGTTGGCAGGCGTGCCGAACTCGGCGAGCGCGTCCTCGTTGAGCAGGCCGCACGGGTCGGCTCTGCGCAGGTTCTTCGACGTGAACGCCTCGTCGCCGGTCGCGCCGCCGCTGGTCGCGGTGGTCGGGTCGGGGGACCCGCCGTCGAGGTCGGCCGTGGCGGGCACGGTGGAGCGCGGGAAGGTCTCCTTGGCCAGGTCCGCGCCGCAGCCCGCGAGCACCGTCACCAGGCACGCGACCGCGCCGACTGTCCACATCCGAGATCGCCTCACGGCGTGAACGGTAACCAGTCGGGCGTGGCCGCGTGTACGCAACCAGCCAATTCACACCTGCCCGGGTGCCTGCGCCCGCGCGGCCAGCAGGTCGGGCCGGTGCACGACGAGCCGCTTGCGCCCGACGCTGAGCACGCCGCTGTCCCGGAACTCCTTCAGGGCGAGGATGACCGATTCCCGCGACGCGCCGATCAGGCCCGCCAGATCGGACTGGCTGAGGTGCAGCGCGACCACCACACCGTCCGGCGTCGCCACCCCGTGGTCGGCGACCAGCGCGGCCAGCAGCGCGGCCAGCCGGACCGCTGTCGGCGCGTCGCGGTGTTCCACCCTGCGCCCGTCGGCGTGCCGGAGCCGGGCGGTGACGACCCTGAGCAGCACCTCGGACACCGCCGGGTGATCGCTGACCAGCCGGTCGTAGGCGGCCGGGTCGAGCCAGAGCGCGGTGACGGCGTTCAGCGCGATCGCCGAGGCCGACCGCGGGCTGTGGTCGACCGCGGCCATCTCGCCGATCACGTCGCCGGGCACGCGCACCGCGAGCACCACCTCGTGGCCGCCTGGTCCGGCGGCCACGATCTTCACAAGCCCTTCGCGCAGGATCACGACCGACCGGGTGTGGTCGCCCGCCCGGATCAGGACATCGCCCGCGTTCGCCCGGCGCAGCCTGCCGACCGCGGTCATCGCCGCGCGCTGCTCGTCGTCGACCAGATCCCAGAACCCGGCCCGAGCGTTCACGCGGCCTCCTGGAAGCGATCACCGTACTGGCATCGTACCGCCGTCTCGGACACACTGAGTGCCCGTTCGTGCCGCGCGCGTGAGGGAGTGCCATGAAGTCGGCGGAGCCCCAGTACTACGCCTTGCTGTCCTTCGACGTCGCGAATTCGGGTCCGCGGAACACAATCGGCTCGGTTCGGCTGCGCGGTGTCCTGCGCGCCGCGCTGACGGAAGCGTGCGCCGAGGCGGGCTTCGACCTGGCCGACTGCGCGCCAGACGACCGCGGGGACGGCACGATCCTGCACGTGCCGTCGCGGGTCCCCAAGCCACGGCTCATCAATCCGCTGCTCAGCCACCTGGCCGACAGCCTGCGTCAGCACAACCGCGGCGCGAGCGACGACGACCAGGTCCGGGTGCGCGCGGCGTTCCACGCGGGCGACCTCGTCGCCGACGCGGACGGCCTGACCGGCTCGCCGAAGGTGCTGCTGGGCAGGCTCGTGGACAGTGCCGCACTCCGGCAGGCGCTGAGCGCGGCGCCGCGATCGGCGACTGTCGCGCTGATCGTGTCCAAGCCGATCTGGGAGGACGTGGTCACCCAGGGCGCGCGCGGTGTCGACGCGGACCTGTTCACGCAGGTCACCGTGCGGGAGAAGGAAACCGAGGCGCTCGCTTGGATCACCATGGTCGGCCACGGCGCTCCCATCGTGGCCCGCGAGTCGGCGGCGCCCAAGCCGTCGCCGCCGCCGATGGCGCACAACAGTTTCGGGTCCATCAACTTCCACGACAACGCCGTCGTGCGCGGCGACGTGGTGCAGCAGAAGAACGTCTACGAACAGTGAGTCGTGGCAGGCATTTGGCCAGTTTCGAACCTCCGAACGGGTGAAGTTCCGCGCTGTCATTGGTTCTTGATCGGCGGGCGTTGCCACGCTGATCCTGATCACCGGCCGACAGGCAGGAGGAGCCATGGATACGACATCCCGCGGCTACGACGGGAACTGGATCTCACCGGAGAGCCTTGGCCAGAACGACACCTACCTCGGAAACCGGCTGCAGTACAACAGGTCCGACCAGACCGAGGTGACCCTGTTCGACACCATCGTCGGCGCTGAGGCGAAGGCGATCCTGCGCCGCATCTTCCTCGGACTCCTGGTCCTGCTAGTAGTCATCCTGGTCGGCGCCCTGCTCACCGGCTTCAGCGTCGGATCCAGGCGCAGCAGCAACCCGATGCTGTCGTGGGTCCCTACCGTCATGTTCGTCTGGGTCCTGATAAACCTGCTCGGCGTGCGACGGACCGTGTTGGGTGACTGGAACATGCTGCTACACAAGAAAGCCGACCTCGCCGACACCGCATATGGCGTCGTATACCGCTCGCTCAAGGTCGACCACCAATTGCCCGAGTCGATCGGCGTCCACGTGATCCGGCAGCACTCCGGGCCGCCGGTGCGAGGGGTCCGCAACATGCTCCAAATACGACTGAACAAGTACTCCGTCAACGTGTCTGTGTTCGCCTTCGGCGCGGACCTATATGTGGGCTGGACACTATGGCGCAGCCAACTCGCGGCGACGTTGGTCCTCAGATGGATCGTGTCGCGGTTCGCCGACCCCGGCCTGGCGGGCATGGTCGAGGTCGAACCGGTCAAGGCGTTGCGCGACGTGGTGCATGACGGGCTGCGCACCGGAATCGACGCGGCCATGCTGGGCAGGCAGATTCCGCTGAGCGAGACCTTCGGCGGCAACCCGGCCGTGTCCGGCCAAGAGGAAGCCCTGGTGCGGTGGTTCACCGTCACCGAGGACGTGCCGGTGTACTCGCCACAGGACGGCGGCCAGACCGGCATGGCCCTGCGAGGACAGTTCTACCAGGTGATGAACGAGGCTGACGGCCTGATCACGATCATGGACGTGTCTGGCAACGTCGCCGTGCTGCGGGACACGACGAAGGTGCGGTGGGCTTGACCGGAGTGTTGGCGCGACAAGGTTTCTCGGGCTGGACGGCGCGTTTCGCCGTCCAGATCCAGGCGGCCGTCAACCTGTCCGAACGGCGCGGTTTCAGCGAGCTGGCACCGATGGAGCGCGCGGCTGCCGCGCACCGGGAAATGGTCGGCTACCTGGCCAGGCTGGCCGCGGCACCCGATGGCTGCGCTTTCGAGATCCGCTGGCGGCTGGGCGCGGGTGGACCGCGGCTGTTCGTGCTGGGCCGGGCAGGCGGGGCGACACAAGATCAGGCGACCGCAGTCGCGACGGACGCCCGCGCATTGGCCATGGAGCTGCCGCCACAGGCCATCGGCGAGGCGCTGACCAGCGCTGACGACGTCGAGGCGGCCTTCCGACTCTTCCCCGTGCACCGCGACGGGATCGCCGAGATCCGCCGCCCGTACCACTTCGGCACACCCCAGCGGATCGACGCGGGGGTGCGCTACTACGTCGCGGTGACCCCGTTCGCGTCAGGACCGCTGGGGTGGCCCGAACTGATCGCCGGGCTGTCGTCGACCCGGCAGGAACTCGCGATCTCCATCGGCCTGGTGCCCACCGTCGCGCCATTCGGCCTCGACGCGGCGCTCGGCGAGATCGCCGCCCGGTACGAACACCTTGCCCAGCCGACCGTCTTGCGCGCGGGCGCCCTCTACTCGGGTCGCACCGAACTGGCACCGGACCCGTTCGCCGTGTGGGCGAGCGGCGTGTTCCGTGCCGCCCAGCAGCGCTGCCGGGGTCCGCTGCTGCGGACCCGGATCAGCGTCGCGTCCGCGCGTCCGCTCGACCCCGGGCAGGTGAGCTGGGTCGCGCGGCTGGTCGACGGCCAAGCCGCGTATCCGCGGACCGAGGTCGAGCGCGCGATCGCCGTCGAAGCCCTCGACGCACTCGCTGTGCCGACTTGGGGCACACCTGAGCTGCCCGTGCCCGAGCAGGTCCGACTTCTCACCGAGCTGGCCGATCCGGCGCAGGCGGCGGCCGTGGCGTGGCTGCCGGTGGCGGCGGCCGGTCCGTTCGGCTGGTTCCCCACGGTCGACCCTCGGCCCGGCGATCGGCCGAGCAAGGGAGACCTGAACGTCTACGGGACCGTCCACGGCGACGTCGCGCAGCAGAAGAACGAATTCCGGTCCTGATTTCCCGCTCTGCGTATTACTACGCAGAACGCACAGCCGAATCGCGCCATCCTTATTCAGTCAGCACGGCTGGAAATCGCGGGGAAGGAACAGGCTGGTGCGTATCGTGTTCTCGATTTCGGTGACCGTCAGACTCGCACTGCTCAGCCTCATGGTGGGACTCACGCTGGGTTTCATGCTCGCGGAGCAGGCAGTTCCCGCAGGTGGAGCCCCGATCGGACCCGTCGTTCCCGCGGTCTCCGTCCCAGCGGGACGGTGAGGCGAAGGGGACGGACATGGAGACTGACCATCAGTGGGCCGGTTCACGACATCGTGGGCCGGCCCGGTCAGCGTGGAATCCAGCGCAGTCCGTAACACAATCCCGGCACCAATTCCGAGAACCGCGTCTCGACCTTTCCGGAACGGTCGGCCGGAATTGGGTCACCCGTGGGAACGCCATCGTCGAGTACCCGGATGTGCGCCTTGTCGACCGGATACACCGCGTGCGGTGGCCGGTCCCGTGGGAACCGGACGGTGAGGTCGAACCGGTCGCAGCGGCGGCGCGGCGTGAAGACGTAGTAGGGCCGCACACTGCGCGCGTCGGCGACCCGGATCCGCAGCAGGTACTCGTGCTCCTCGCCTTCGCGCAGCGCGGCCGGAAGGTCTATGACGTAACGGAAGTGGCTGGCCGAGGACCGCTCCGTCGCGGTGATCACGCCGCCGCGCACCAGTTCCACCTCGGGCTCCGGCGAGTCGCCGCGTCCGTGTGGCGGCAGGCTCAGCGAGGCCACGACGCGGCTCAGCCCGTCGTGCGCGGCCACGATCACGCGGTTCTCCGCCACCTCGTAGCCGGTGGCGCCGAACCGGACGTCGGCGGTGAAGTTCCGCACGGTCCAGCCGTCGGCGATGTCGGGGCTCGCCAGGTGGGCGGCCAGTTCGGCGAGCCGCGCGACGGCCTGGTCCGCCCGGCGCCGGGCGGTGCGCTCGTCGCGGCCGATCCGCTCCGACAGCCAGAGCAGCCGCCTGCTCAGCAGCGCGTGCTGGGCGTCCGGGTGCAGACCCAGCGCCGCGAGGGCCGCCAGTTCGAGGTCCGGGGGCAGCGCGCCCGCCAGTGAGCGCAGCCGCGCGGCCAACTTGCCCCGGACCACCGGCGCCGGGTCCCTGTCCTGAATCGCGCAGAGCCCACGCAGGGCGGGGCCCGCCAGACCGGCGATGTCGGGCGACTGCACACCGCGGCCTTTGCGCAGTCTGGCGAGTTCCGCGTGCAACCCGTCCTGTTCGCTCACGCGGACACTCTCTCGCGAGGTGGCGATGAAGGCCAGTCCCGGGTGCGACTGGGCACGCGAATTCGCCGGATCGGCGCGGCCGGAATTCAAGGACGCGCCGATCCGGCAATGACAGATTATCCTATCTGACGCTATTCGACGTCATGGATCTCGGCCGCGCCGAATTCGCAGATGTGAAAGCGGGATCAGATCATGACCACCACTTGTGCCAGAGGTGGTTGTTCAAACCCTCGACGAACACGTCGATGCGGTTCGGACCCCACGACACCGCTCCCGGCGCGCCGAGGAACACACCGCCGAGAGTTTCCCAGCCCGACCAGCTCGACCCGTTCCACCACTTGTGCCACAGCGCGTTGTCAGCACCCTTGACGAACACGTCCAGCCGGTTCGCCGACCACGACGACACCGTCGGACCCGCCGACAGGATCCCGCCAAGGCTCTCCCAGGCCGACCAACTCGACCCGTCCCACCACTTGTGCCACAGCGCGTTGTCCAGGCCCTCGACGAACACGTCGATCCGGTTGGCACCCCAGGACACCGCACCGGGGCTGTCGATGAACTTGCCACCGAGGTCTTCCCAGCCCAGCCAACTCGACCCGTCCCACCACTTGTGCCACAACGCGTTGTTGGCGCCCTTGGCGAACACGTCCAGCCGGTTGGCCCCCCACGAGGACACCGTCGGACCCGCCGTGATCACCCCGCCAAGGCTCTCCCAGACCGACCAACTCGACCCGTTCCACCACTTGTGCCACAGCGCGTTGTCCATGCCGCGCACGAAGACGTCGATCCGGTTCGGACCCCAGGACACCGCGGCCGGGTTGTCGATGAACGTGCCACCGAGGCTCTCCCAGCCCGACCAACTCGACCCGTTCCACCACTTGTGCCACAACGCGGAGTCGGAGCCGCGGCCGAACACGTCGAGCCGGTTGCCGGACCAGGACGACACCACGGGACCCGCGGTGATCACCCCGCCGAGGTCCTCCCAGCTCGACCAGGCTGTCGCCGTTCTCTCGGCTCTCTCGGTTCCCGTATCGGCGTAAGCGACCGGGGAAAGGGCCAGAGTCATACCGAGCACGGCGGCCATCACGGACTTGATCGCACGAATTCGCATTTTTCGACCTCCGAATGAGCGTTCACGTGAACGCGCACTCGACGCTAACAGCCCTCGGCACATCGGATGCGTGAACGCGTTCCTCGGATGAGTGGTCACTCGGTGTCGATTATTGATTGCACAGGCAATATCTCGAAATCGCCATTCAGGCCAGGCGTTCGACGAAACGGGCGAGCTGGGCGAGGTTTCGGCATTCGACCATCTCGATGATCTCCGCGTAGGCCGGGGCGGCGGAGTCGCCGGTGCCCCACCTGGCCGTCGGCTCCGGGTTGAGCCAGTGGGCGTGCCGGGCCTTGGCCGCGAGGTCGGACAGGACGCCGGTCTCAGGGGACAGGTAGTTCGCGCGGGCGTCACCGAGGATGAGCAGGGCCGTGTTGGGACCGATGAGTGTCGGGTGCTTGGCGGCGAGGTCGACGAAGACCTTGCCGTAGTTCGTGCCGCCGCCGAGGAAGCGGACGCCGTCGGCCTCCATGCGCGCCAGGGCCGCGCGGACGTCGTCGCTCGCGGCGAAGTAGCGGGTGACCTCGATCGGGGAGTCGACGAACGCGAACGCGCGAACGCGGCTGAACTGCTCACGCAGCGCATACACCAGCAGGAGCGTGAAGCGGGCGAACGACGAGACCGACGAGCTGATGTCGCACAGGACCACCAGCTCCGGCTTGTGCGGTCGGCGCGGCCGGTGCCGGGTGCGGATCGGCACGCCGCCGGTGGCCAGCGACAGCCGGATGGTGCGGCGGAAGTCGAGCTGCCCACGCTTGCCTCGGCGCCTGCTCATGCGGGTGGCCAGGCGGCGGGCCAGCGGATAGACCTCACGGCGCAGGTTGGCCAGGTCGTCGGTGGTCGCGGCGAGGAAGTCGACCCGGTCGACGGTCGGGCGCGCGACCCAGCGGGCGGTCTCCTCGACCCCCTTCTCCTCGGCGATCCGCCGCTGCGCGTCGGCCCGCATGGCCCGCTGGAACCGGGCGATCCGCTCGGTGAAACGCCTGCGGGTGTCACGTTCGTCGATGGCGTCGGTCGGGGCGGCGGTGCGGACCAGGCCCGCCATGAGTGTGCGGGGAGTCAGGGTGTCCAGCGCCGTCGCGGGCGACCACCTGGCCGGACCGTCGCCGGGTAGCCTGCCGAACTCGGCGAGCGCGGCCATCGCCAGCTGGTCGAGCCCGGCGAGGTCACCGTCGAAGACCAGCTCGGCGAGCCGCCGCCTGGTCTCCACCACGCGCGGGGACTTGTCGACCCCGCCGGTGACCTCGACCTCGCTGCCGCGCTCGGGCCCGGGTTGGACACCTTCGCCGACCGCGCGCGGGAACCACAGGTCGAAGAGGGAGTCGAACGCCTCCCGGTGCGCCTGCCGCTTGACCACCGTCGCCGCGTAGGCCGCGCGCAGCGACTCACGCTCACCGATGTCCACCGCGACCATCGCGTGCGCCGCGTCGAGGCCCTCGGCCAGCGACACCGGTAGCCCGGCCGCACGCAGGGCGCCGAGGAAGGCGATGTGCCGGTCGACGATCGCCATGTCAGCCGCGCAGCCCGAGTTCCTTGGCCGCGCGCTCGTGATCGGAGACGTGTTTGAGGAGCACCCCGAGCGTGTCGGAGATCGTCTGTTCGTCCACTGTGGCCACCCCGAGCGCCACCAGCGTGCGCGCCCAGTCGATCGTCTCGGCGATCGACGGCGCCTTCTTCAACTCCAGTGTGCGCAGCCCCGCCACCACCCCGACCAGCCGCTCGGCCAGCGCGTCGGCCAGGCCAGGCACCCGACGCAGGACGATGTCGCGCTCCCGCTCGACGGTCGGGTAGCCGACGTGCAGGTAGAGGCAGCGCCGCCGCAGCGCCTCGGAGAGTTCGCGGCTGGCGTTGGAGGTGAGCACTACGAACGGACGGCGGGTGGCCTCGATGGTGCCGAGTTCGGGGATGGTGACCTGGAAGTCCGACAGCACCTCCAGCAGCAGCGCCTCGATCTCGACATCGCCTTTGTCGGTCTCGTCGACGAGCAGGACAGTGGGCTCGTCGCGGCGGATCGCGGCCAGGAGGGGGCGTTCGAGGAGGAACTCGTCGGTGAAGATGTCGTCGTGGGCCTGCTCCCAGGACTCCTCCGACCGCCCGGCCTGAATGCGCAGGAGCTGCTTGGAGTAGTTCCACTCGTAGAGCGCGCGGGCTTCGTCCAGGCCCTCGTAGCACTGGAGCCGAACCAGCCCCGCCCCTGTCGCGGCGGCGACCGCCTTGGCGAGTTCGGTCTTGCCGACGCCTGCGGGCCCTTCGACCAGGAGCGGTTTGCCGAGGACGCCCGCGAGGAACACGGTGGTCGCGATGGCCTTGTCGGCGATGTAGCCGACCTCCGCGAGCCGGGCGGCGGCGTCAGCGGGGCTGGCGAAAGGCGGCATGACCGCAGTCTATGGCCAGGGCCCTTGGAGACCGGGTGGCTAGAACAGGCGGAACTCGTCGGACTCGGTGCCGCGCAACGCGTCGTAGTCCAAGACCAGGCAGCGGATGCCGCGGTCCTCGGCCAGCACCCTGGCCTGGGGCTTGATGATCTGGGCGGCGAACACGCCCTGGACCGGGGCCAGCAGCGGGTCGCGGTTCAGCAGCTCCAGGTACCTGGTCAGCTGCTCGACCCCATCGATCTCGCCGCGACGCTTGATCTCGACGGCGACGCTCTTCCCGTCGGCGTCGCGGGCCATGATGTCGACTGGGCCGATCGCGGTGGGAAACTCGCGACGGACGAGGGTGTAGCCGTCGCCGAGGGTTTTGATGTGTTCGGCGAGGAGTTCCTGCAGGTGGGCCTCGACGCCGTCCTTGACCAGGCCTGGCTCGGCGCCGAGTTCGTGCGCGGAGTCGTGTCGGATCTCCTCGATGGTGATGACGATCTTCTCGCCGCCCTTGTTCTGGACCGTCCAGACGTTGCCGTCCTCGGTGAGCCAGCAGGGCGGGGTCATCCAGTTCAGCGGCTTGTACGCGCGGTCGTCGGAGTGGACCGACACCGACCCGTCGGCCTTCACCAGCAGCAGCCGGTTGGCCATGGGCAGGTGGGCGGTCAGCCGTCCGGCGTAGTCGACCTGGCAACGAGCGATCACGAGGCGCACGGCCAGCAGGTTAGCCCGAAGGCCGCAATGCGGCAGGATCGACCCGTGGACACACTCGGATCCGACCAGGTCTATGCGAACCCCTGGATGACCGTCCGCGAGGACAAGATCCGGCGCGCCGACGGCTCCGACGGGATCTACGGGGTCATCGACAAACCGGACTACGCGCTGGTCATCCCCCTCGACGGCGACCGGCTGACGCTGGTCGAGCAGTTCCGTTATCCGCTCCAGGCCCGACGCTGGGAGTTTCCGCAGGGGACGGCGCCCGACCGGGCCGATGTCGAGCCCGCCGTGCTCGCCGCGCGGGAGCTGCAGGAGGAGACGGGGCTGGTGGCGGCGTCGATCGAGCGGATCGGGTCGCTGGACTGCGCGCCGGGGATGTCTAGTCAGCGGGGGCACGTGTTCCTCGCGACCGGGTTGGCCGAGGGGCCGCCGCGGCGGGAGCTGGAGGAGCAGGACATGCGGTCGGCGTGGTTCACCCGGACCGAGTTCGAGCGGCTCGTGAAGGCCGGGGAGATCACCGACGCGCAGTCGATCGCCGCCTACGGGCTCCTGCTGCTGCACGAGGGGTAGGGCCAGCCCCACCAAAGATCGACCGGCTCGCCCGACTGTGCCCGCGCGCGGCCGCGGCCACGATTAGCGGCATGGGGATCACAACACACAAGCGCGTCGCGGCAGGGGTCGCCGCGGGCCTGCTCTGCACCATCGTCATCGCACCGGAGGCCACGGCCGGGGGCCGGGTCGACGGGACGTGGCTGACCGAGGGGTACGGCACTGTCCTGGAGATCGCCGACGGGCACGCCCGGTTCTACGAGACCACCGGGATCAGCTGCCTGGCCGGGGAGACCGCCGACCAGGTCGAGTCTGGTCCGAAAGGGACGGTCCGCTTCGAGGGCGACGGGCTCGGGTTCACCGTGCGGGTGAAGGGGAACCGCGCGGTCCAGACGTTCGACGGGTCGGTCAGCCACCGCGAGCTGCGCCGGGCAACCACCACGGAGTGCACGGCGCCAAGCGGTCCGCTTGGGACGTTCGATGTCTTCTGGGCCACCTATGCCGAGAACTATCCGTTCTTCGACCTGAAGGGCGTCGACTGGCAAGCGGCCCGGGATCGGTACCGGCCACGTGTGCGCCAGGACACGACCGACCGGGAACTCTTCGACCTGTTCGTCGAGATGATCGAACCGCTCGGCGACGCGCACACCGGAATCCTTGCCGGGGAACAGTTCTACGTCGGCACCCGCCCCGGGACCACGTTCCCCAGCCCGGAACTGGAGGCCCGCGTCCGGCCGTATGTCATCGGCGACGTGGGCGAACTCCAGGAGTTCGGCCGCGGCCGGATCGGCTACGCGGACCTGCCCGGCGGCCTGGGATATCTGCGGCTGATCGCGTTCGCCGGTTACACCGAGGACGGCTACGCCGCCGACGTCGCCGAACTCGACCGGGCACTGGACACCGTGTTCGCCAAGGATTTCCGTGGCCTCGTCGTCGACCTGCGGATCAACGGCGGCGGCGCCGACGCGCTCGGCCTGGCGGTCGCGGCGCGGCTGACGAACCATCCGTACTTCGCCTACGCCAAGCAAACCTGGACGAACGGCGACTTCGCCGCCCGTCAGCGGTCTGACGTCCGACCAGCCACACCCGGCTTCACCGGCCCGGTCGTGCTGCTGACCGGCGGTTCGCAGATGAGCGCGGGCGAGACCTTCACCCAGGCGCTGATCGGCCGATCCCCTGCGGTGACACGGATCGGCGAGAACACCCAGGGCGTCTTCTCCGACACCATGGAGCGTTCGCTGCCCAACGGCTGGAAGTTCATCCTGCCCAACGAGCGGTTCACGACCCGCCTGGGACAGTCGTTCGACGGCCAGGGAATCCCGCCACACATCAGGATCCCAGTGTTCACAGAACAGGACTTCGCCACTGGCAAGGATTCCGCACTCGATCGGGCGATCGCACTGCTCCATCGGGGTTGACAGGTCAAGTGGTCTAGTCCATTTTGAGTGGGCCGGACCTCCCGGACCTCCCTGTAACCCGGCCACTGGAGGCAGCCATGTCGCTCCCCGTCAAACGCGCGCTCTTCGCCCTGCTTTCGGCCGTGTCGATCTGCTTCACCCTGATCGTCGCGTTCACGGGACCGGCGTCGGCGGCGAACCTGATCACCAACCCCGGCTTCGAGACCGGCAACCTCAGCGGCTGGACCTGCACCGGCGCCGCCGTGGCGGGTGGGGACACCCACTCCGGCACGTCCGCGCTGGTCGGAACCCCCGCCGGCCAGGACAACGCCCGCTGTTCGCAGACCATCTCGGTCATCCCGAACACCCGCTACACCCTGACCGCGTGGGTCAAGGGCGCCTACACCTACCTCGGCGCGGCCGGCACCGGGACGTCCGACGTCAGCACGTGGACGCCGGTGTCCGGCACCTGGGCGCAGCTGTCGACGGCCTTCACCAGCGGCGCGTCGACCAAGTCGGTGACGATCTACCTGCACGGCTGGTACGGCCAGCCCGCCTACCGCGCCGACGACGTGATCCTCGACGGCCCGGGAACGCCGCCGACCTCCACGACCGCCGCTCCCACAACGACTCCGACGAGCACCACCACCACGACAACAACCACGCCGACCAGCACCACGACGACGCCGACCACCACCACGACCACGACGACCCAGCCGCCGCCGACCGGGCTGCCGAAGCACGTGCTCACCGGCTACTGGCAGAACTTCTACAACGGCGCCCGCGCGCTCACCCTCGCGCAGGTCCCGACCACCTACGACATCATCGCGATCTCCTTCGCCGACGCCGTTCCCGGCCGCAACGGCGCGGTGACGTTCACCCTCGACTCAGGACTGTCGAGCCAGCTCGGCGGCTACACCGACGCGCAGTTCCGCGCCGACATCCGGACCGTGCAGGCCCGCGGCCAGAAGGTGATCCTCTCCGTCGGCGGCGAGAAGGGCACCGTGTGGGTCGGCGACGCGGCGGCGTCGGAGGCGTTCTCCAGCACCATGTCGAACCTGATCTCCCAGTACGGCTTCGACGGGGTCGACATCGACCTGGAGAACGGCATCAACGTCACGCACATGGGTTCGGCGCTGCGCCGCATCCACGCGGCGGGCGGCAAGGTGATCACGATGGCGCCGCAGACGATCGACATGCAGTCCACCCAGGGCGGCTACTTCCAGCTCGCGCTGAACATCAAGGACATCCTGACGATCGTCAACCTGCAGTACTACAACTCGGGCAGCATGAACGGCTGCGACGCCAACGTCTACAGCCAGGGCTCGGTGAACTTCCTGACCGCGCTGGCCTGCATCCAGCTGCAGGGCGGTCTCCGGCCCGACCAGGTTGGTCTCGGGCTGCCCGCCTCGCCGTCCGGCGCGGGTGGCGGGTACCAGTCACCCGGCAACGTGAACAACGCGCTGAGCTGTCTGGCCAGGCGGACGAACTGTGGGAGTTTCGTCCCGGCCACGGCCTATCCGGACATCCGCGGCGCGATGACGTGGTCGATCAACTGGGACGCGTCCAACAACTGGGCGTTCGCCAACACGGTGGCGCCGCACCTGGACTCGCTGCCGTAGCCGAGACCGCCACAAAGAATCGCCCGCCGATCCCTGCTGATCGGCGGGCGATTCGTGAGGAATCCCTTCCCGCGTCCATCTCACTGGCCGAGTACGCACAACTCGGCCGTCCTTTGTGCACGAGTCCCATTGATCTCAGACAAACCTGCCCAGTTGCCCGAGATGCCGGGTGATGGTCGACGTGAAGTACGCGGATCCCTCGGCTTGTGTTAGTTCGCTTAGTATTAGAACTAAATCCTCGCACGTCAAGCCCCATGGGAATCTCGATCTTTGGCGGCTAGTCCGGCCAGACCGGGGAGCGCTTCTCCAGGAACGCGGCCATGCCCTCCTTGGCTCCCGCCAGCTGGGAGGCGGCGGCCATGACCTCCAGGGCGATGGCGTAGGCGTCGGCCTCCGGGCGGTCGAGCTGGGCGTAGATGGTCTGCTTCCCCACCGCCCGGCTCGCGTCGCTGCCCCGGGTGGCCCGGCTCAGGAGGTCGTCGACAGCCTTGTCGAGATCGGCGTCGGGGACGGCTTTGTTGATCAGGCCCCACGACTCGGCGGTGTGGGCGTCGATGACATCACCGGTCAGGGCGAGCTCAAGCAAACGTTTGCGTCCGATGGAACGGGCCACCGGGACGGCCGGGGTGTGGCAGAACCAGCCACCTTTGCCGCCGGGGAGGGCGAAGCCCGCCGACTCGGCGGCGATGGCCAAGTCGCACGTCGCGACCAGCTGGCAGCCCGCGGCGGTCGCGAGGCCGTGGACGCGGGCGATGACGACCTGGGGCACCGACTGGATCGTGCGCATCAGGTCCGTGCACAGCTCCAGCAGGTCGCGCACACCATCCAGGTCGCGCGCGGCGACGTCGGCGAAGTCATGGCCCGCGGAGAACACCGGGCCATTGCCCGCCAACACGATCCCGGTCGCGTCGGACTCACCCGCGGAACGGAACGCGGCGAGGAGTTCGGCGAGGTGGTCGGCGGACAGCGAGTTGCGGCGACCGGGCCGGTTCATCGTGATCCGGACGACGCGGTCGGCGCGCTCGACGAGGACGTGCTGGTACTCGGCCATATCGCGAAAATACCCCGATTAGGGTGAGGCGCATGCCGACGCCGGAGGAGATCACCCGCCACCACGAACCCGACCCGGACGAGAACCCCTGGGTCGACGGGCCGCCGAGGGCGAAGCCGTTCGTCATCGCCGAGTACGACGAACGATGGCGGGAATCGTTCGCGTTGCTCAAGGGAATGATCAAAGACGTGCTGGGTGACACGGCTCTGGTCATCGAGCATGTCGGCAGCACCTCGGTGCCCGGCCTCGCGGCCAAGCCGATCATCGACATCGATCTGACCGTGCCCGACTCCGCCGACGAAGCCGCCTACGTCCCCGCCCTGGAGGCCGCCGGATTTCGGTTGGCCATCCGCGAGCCGAGCTGGCACGAGCACCGCTGTCTCAAGCTGGCCGCCCCGGACACGAACCTGCACGTGTTCAGCCCCGACTGCCCGGAAACCGTCCGGCACCGCATGTTCCGCGACTGGCTCATCGCGCATCCCGAGGACCTCGCCCGCTACCGCGAGGCGAAACACGCCGCCGCCGTGGAAACCACGGCGGCGGCGGGAGTCATCGTCGACTACAACCGGCACAAGGAGCCGGTTCTCCGGGACATCTACGACCGGATGTTCCGGGCAGCGGGGCTGCTCTGAAGGCCGGAGTCCGGCAGGCGCACTGGTTGGTCAGCCTGTTAGTTCCGCCGGCGTCCCGCTGATCGTCCATAGTGCGTTGTCGTTGCCGCGGACGACCAGATCAAGCCTGCCCGTCGCCGACGAGGCGACGGCTGGGGTACCGACGAGTGTGCCGCCGGTCGGTCCGCTCAACGAGGCGTACGCGGTCCACGACGTCCCGTTCCACGTCCGCCGCCACAGTCCGTTGTTGGCACCGCGCACGAACACCGTCAACTGACCCGCCGCCTGAGACGCCACCGCGGGGCTGTCGACCAGATCCCCGCCGAGGCTGCTCCACACCGACCACGAACCACCGGCATACGTCCGCTGCCACAACGCGTTGTCATTGCCACGGACAAACAAGTCAAGCTTGCCCGACGCCGACGAAGCAACCGCCGGAACACCAACAAACGTGCCACCGGTCGGCCCACCCAACGACGCGTACGCCGTCCACGACGTCCCATTCCACGTCCGCTGCCACAACCCGTTATTCGCCCCACGGACGAACACCGCCAACTGACCCGCCGCCTGAGACGCCACCGCCGGGCTGTCGACCAGTACCCCACCAAGACTGATCCACGTCGGAACGGTCGGCAGCGAGGCCGCGATGCTCGTGGCGATCGCGTGGAAGTCGCCGGTGGTGGTGGTCGGGTAGGTGGTCGTCGCCCGCGCCCACGCGTTGTCCATCGTGAAGTAGTTCACCGACGCAGGCGTGGTGTTGTTGACCAGTGCGGTGTCGTGCGCCGCGAAGAAGGCGTCCCACCGTTTCGAGTAGAGACCCGAGATCATCCCGGACCACTCCCGCGCGGCGTAGTCGCGCAAGCCTCCGCTATCGGCCTGGCCCACGGTGCTTCCCCAGGTCGTGAGGATCGAGCGGGCGTCATACTGAAGTTGGTTCCGCTCGGCGGTGTCGACACCCCACGGCGTGACCTTCGACAGCCAGGTGCCGACCATGAACCTTGTGTCGGTGGCGAGGATGCGCTCCAAGTCGTCCTCGGCGGCGCCCCACTGGGTGACCAGCGACCGGAACTTGGTGAGATCGCGAGCGCCGTACGCCGCGTTGATCTGAGGCAGAAGTTCACGGCTGCGGTTCGCCACCGCCTGACGGGTCAGGTCGACGAGATCGAACTTGTACGCGTCACTGCTCCGGAGCGCGGGTGCGACCTGAAGCAGCTCGTTGAGCGCACCGCGGATGCTCGCCGAGGTGTAGCGCATGGAAGTCGGCGACCAGGTCGCCGAGGTCGAGGCCGTCAAGGACGGGCGCGCGGTGAACAGGCTGTCGTGAGGTTCGGCCCACGAGCCCGTCGGCGTGTTGTACGGCCCCTGACGCAAGTACCCCCACGCGGCGGCGGCGTGGGAATCCACACCGCCATATCGGGTGGTGGCGTAGTTCTGGAACCACGTGGTCTGGTTGATACCCGATGGCGACCAGGCGAGGTCGGCGAAGAAAGTCAGCGCGGCCGGGTCGGTACCCGTGCCCTCCGGGATGTAGGCGATGCCCTTGAGCGCGCTGCCGCTCTTGGTGAGCCGCTGCTGGAATCGCGCGCTCCACATTCCGGTGTTGGCGCCGAGGGTGGTCTTGCCACCGTAGTTCGGGATGGTCCCGAACGCGTAGGTCGTGCCCGACCAATCGGTTTCGCGGTTGTGGTCGTAGCGATCGGCGACGCCATCAATGATGAACGCCTTGGGCTTGTCCATACCGGCGATCAGTTGGCTGGAGGGCGCGCTCTGCCAACCGAGCAGGACCCAGATGGCACCAGGGTGGGCGGCCAGCAGTGCCTGCTGGATAGCGGTCCCCGCGGCGGTGACATTGATGTTGCCGGGCTGGCCGCCTTCGAAGAGCGGGTCCATCTTGTACCTCGTGGTGACGCCCATCGTGGTCGTCTGTGAGGCGTAGTAGGCGGCGGCGAACTGGGCGAACGTGGTGCTCGTCGGGTCGAGCCATGACGGCCGGGTGAAGCCGACCCAGGTGCCTTGCGCGACGACATTCGTGCCCGGGTTACGGGAGGCGAAGTCCGTCGGAACGGTGCCGAAGTAGCCAGGAAGCACTGGTGTCATACCGAGCGCGCGCATGTGGTCGGCGATCTGGCGGCCGAGCGTCGCCCGAGAGTTGATCAGTTGTTCGCTGACCGGTCCGTTCATTCCGAACATGTTCTGCAGCAGCCACCAAGGCTGGTGCGCGGGAGTCGGGATCCATGCCCGGGCCTCCGCCGCCGTGTAGCCGAACTGCTGGAGCGCCGCGTAGTAGGCCTTTTCCGCGCCGACGGTGATGTAGAGCTCGTTGAAGCCGTGCAGCGCCAGGACGTCGACCTGACGCTGGTAGTCGCTGAAGGTGCGGTACGGGCCGGAGTACCCGTGGTCGGTGTCGTTGAGCGCGTACCTGTGTGGCACGACAGCGGAGTTGGTGAACGGCGTGGCGACGGCGGGCAGGGTGCCGGGCAGCCGGGAGCTGCTGTCACCCGGGAACCCGATGTCGACGCGCGCGACGTTGCGCAGATACCACCCGACACCCGCGAGCAGGGTGGCGGGCGAGGTGCCCTGTACCTGGATCGCCCCCGCGGGGCCGGACACCGTGTACCTGTCGACTCCGGCCGTCTGCTGGTCGATCGCCACCAGGCTGATCTGGTTGGCGTGCGTGGGAAGCAGCCGCAGAACGCTCGCGGCGGCCGGTGCTGTGTCGAAACCAGCGGCGGAGGCGGCCGGACCCACCGCGGCGATCGGGACAATTGTTGCGAGAATCAGGAATATGACCGCGGCGAATCTCCGCAAGACTTCTTTCGTCATTGTCGCTCCAGCACAGGGTGAACTGTCACGCCATTTGGCGGGACAGCGGCCAAACGTTCCCCACGCATTGCGCTGTCATATGTCGAGCGGGCAAGAACTTAACGCTCGCCCCCTCCTCCACCCGCCGAACCTACGCAGCCGACCTGCGACTCGGAGACTATTGCGCGAGCCCGAAGTTGGCGTTCAAGTTCTTCCAACGGAGGTTTACGTGCACCACTTGATGGGCGGGTGGTATCCAACCGCACCGCCAGCGTTGCGAGACACCTTTAGCCGAGTTTGTTGGCCTCGCGGATGACGTTGACGATCTCGTCCATGATCTGGGTCATCTCGTAGTCCTTGGGCGTGAACACCCTCGCCACACCGCGCGCGGCGAGGATCTTCGCGTCGTCTGGCGGGATGATGCCGCCGACGACGACCGGGATGTCGCCCGCGCCCGCCGCGCGCAGGCCCTCGACCACGGCCGGGACGGCCTCCAGGTGCGAGCCGGACAGGATCGACAGGCCGACCACGTGCACGCCCTCCTGCACCGCGGCGGCGACGATCTGGTCGGGGGTCAGCCGGATGCCCTGGTAGACGACCTCGAAGCCGGTGTCGCGGGCCCGCACGGCGATCTGCTCGGCGCCGTTGGAGTGACCGTCCAGTCCTGGCTTGCCGACCAGCATGCGCAGCCGCTCGCCCAGTTCCTCGCCGGTCGCCTTGACCCGCTCGCGGACGGTCGCCAGTTCGGCGCCCGCCTCGCCGCTCGCCGAGGCGCCGGAGACGCCCGTGGGGGCGCGGTACTCGCCGAAGACCTCGCGCAGGGCCGCGGACCACTCGCCGGTGGTGACGCCCGCGCGGGCACACGCGAGGGTGGCCTCCATCAGGTTCGAATCGGTCTTCGCCGCGTCCCGCAGGACGCGCAGGGACTCGGTGGCGGCGGCGTTGTCGCGCGCCGCGCGCCAGCGCTTGACCGCCTCGACGGCCTCCCGCTCGCCCGCCGGGTCGATCGTCTCGATCGCCTTGGCGCCCTCGGCCTGCAGCGGGCTGGGCTCGGTGGTGTCGAACTTGTTGACCCCGACGATGGTCTGCTCGCCCGCCTCGATCCGCCTGCGGAACTCGGCGAGAGACCCGACCATCTGCGTCTTCATGTAACCGGACTCGACGGCCGGGACCGCGCCGCCCATCGCCTGCACGCGGTCGATCTCCGCGCGCGCGCCGGTGATGATCTCGTTGACCTTGGCCTCGATGACCGGCGAGCCGTCGAAGATGTCCTCGTACTCCAGCAGGTCGGTCTCGTAGGCGAGCACCTGCTGCATCCGCAGCGCCCACTGCTGGTCCCACGGGCGCGGCAGGCCGAGTGCCTCGTTCCACGCGGGCAGCTGGATGGCGCGGGCGCGTGCCTTGCGCGAGAGCGAGACGGCCAGCATCTCCAGCACGATGCGCTGGACGTTGTTCTCCGGCTGCGCCTCGGTCAGGCCGAGCGAGTTGACCTGCACGCCGTAGCGGAACCGGCGCTGCTTGGCGTCGGTGATGCCGTAGCGCTCGCGGGTGATCTCGTCCCACAGCTCGGTGAACGCCCGCATCTTGCACATCTCCTCGACAAAGCGGACGCCCGCGTTGACGAAGAAGGAGATCCGCTGGACGACCTCGCCGAACTTCTCCGCGGGCACCTGCCCGGAGTCGCGCACCGCGTCGAGCACCGCGATCGCCGTGCACATCGCGTAGGCGACTTCCTGCACGGGCGTGGCGCCGACCTCCTGCAGGTGGTAGCTGCAGATGTTGATCGGGTTCCAGTTGGGGACGTTGGTGACCGTCCACGCGACCATGTCGGTGATCAACCGCAGGCTCGGCCCCGGCGGGAAGACATAGGTGCCGCGGGACAGGTATTCCTTGATGATGTCGTTCTGGGTGGTTCCCGCGAGCTTGGCGACGACCTCGTGCCAGTCGGTGCCCTCGGCCTCGGCCTGCTCCTGCGCCACCGAGACGTAGAGCGACAGCAGCCACATGGCGGTCGCGTTGATCGTCATCGAGGTGTTCGCGCCCGCGAGCGGGATCTGGTCGAACAGGGTGCGCATGTCACCGAGATGGGTGACTGGCACGCCGACCTTGCCGACCTCGCCCTTGGCCAGCTCGTGGTCGGGGTCGTAGCCGGTCTGCGTCGGCAGGTCGAAGGCGACCGACAGGCCGGTCTGGCCCTTGGCCAGGTTGCGGCGGTAGAGCTCGTTCGACTTGGCCGCTGAGGAGTGACCGGCGTAGGTGCGCATGACCCACGGACGGTCTCGCTCACGATCTGTGGGGTACGGCACCGGTTAACCTCCGTTAATCAGTCCTTTTCGTGGAGCGTACTGCCGAGTAACACCAGCTCGCGCGGTGCCATTGCTCACAGCCCTCCATCATCCGCCCGTGCGTCCGGGCGCGCGGCCCGGCGAACTGGATCGGTCTTCCAGCCCGCCACCAGTGCCATGTCGAACGTTCGAGGTCCGTTCGATCATGGGGCGATCACTGAAATGAAGCGGATGACAGTCGCCGCGGGCGCCATCGCGGCCCTGCTGGCGGGCACCACCGGGTTGGCGGGTGCGGCATCGGCCGCGACCACGCCGCCGATTCCGGCGGGGTGCAAGGTGTGGCTGCGGGTGGAGACCGGCTCGGCGTTCGGCTCCTGCGACAGCACGGTGACCCGGCCGTGGCGGGTGCTGGCGACCTACCAGTTCACCTCCAGCAGCGGGAAGATGTGCAGCCAGTTCGACCTCAGCGGCCCGAAGGAGATCACGTCGGGCGGTCCGTGGTTCGCCCCACGTGACCCGTACATCGAGGTCTACCCGGCGGGGCAGACGCCGCCGGTCCGGCCGCCGGGCACATACAGCTGCTTCTGACGCACGAGTGGCGGGGTCCCGGAAAACGGGGTCCCGCCGTTTCGTCGTCAGGCCATTGCCACCGGAAGGTTCGCCGAGTTGACTGTCCGGACCCGAAACCCCTCCGGAGGATCGACCATGAGTCCGAAGTTCCTCGTCCCCGCCGCCGTCGCCGCGCTGCTCACGCTGTCCGGCACGAGCGCGTCGGCGATCAACACCTACAACGCCACGCCCGCGCCGGAGCGGACGGAGGTCGGCGCCCTGATCGTGCAGTGGGATGACGACGACGACCAGGCCACGCCCGACCGGATCGACTGGATGTGCTCGGGCACCATGGTCGACCGCGAGACCTTCCTGACCGCGGCGCACTGCACGACCGACTGGGCCGACGGGGTGCGCTTCTACGTCTCCCTCGCCCAGAACGTGCAGGCCGACCTCGACGCCGCCAACGCCGCGCACCCGGGTGACCCGGCCGCGGTCGGCGCCGCGGTCGGCGTCGAGGGGGTCGCGCACAACCACCCGGACTACCCGGGCAACTCGGCCGACTCCAAGGACATCGCCGTGGTCGAGGTGCCGGCCGCCGCGCTCGCGGCGCGGTGGGCGTTCACCCCGGCGACGCTGCCCACCGCGGGCAGGCTCGACCAACTCGGGCCGCAGGGGCTCAACGTGACGCCGTTCTTCGTCGCGGGCTACGGCACCGAGGAGGCCAAGCGCGGGCCGGGCGGCCAGACGCACCCGGGCGGCGGCGTCCGGATGAAGGCCCCGGTGTCGTTCAACGCGCTCAACAACACATGGGTGCGCCTCGGCATGACGGCCCCGCAGGGCAACGGCGGCGCGTGCTACGGCGACTCGGGCGGCCCGAACTTCGCCGCCGTCGACGGCGTCCGCACGCTCGTCGCCACCACGATCACCGGCGACGGCCCCTGCTACGCCACGAACGTCTCCTACCGGCTCGACGCCCCGGTCGCGCGCGCGTTCCTCAGCGCGTTCGTCGCACTGCCGTAAGCATGGACGAGGGGAGCCACCCACGTGGGTGGCTCCCCTCGTCCATGACATCAGCCGTTGAGCGGGGCGATCGCCCTGCCCTTGGTGAGCCAGGCGATGCCGAAGGCCCACACCGCCGCCGATTCCAGCCACAGCGCCGGATGCAGCGACTTGGTCTCCGCGTCGAAGAGGTAGCCGAAGACGACGATCAGGGCCAGGCAGGCCAGGATCGTCACACCACACGCGACGTAGAGCTTGTTGCGGACGGACTTGCGGGCGCCCGGGGTCTCGCCGTCGTGCCGGGTGAACATGAAGCAGAAGACCGCCAGCGACACGAAGAAGACCGCGGCGAAGGCCACGTGCACGAAGCCCAGGGTCTGGTCGTCGCCCGCGGTGACGTTGGGGCCGCCGGTGGGCGAGGTCGGGAACAGCGCCACACCGATGGCCGAGAGCGCGGCGAGGTTGCCGACCAGGTCGTCGATCGGGCGATGTCCCTTGTAGGACAACAAGAACATGCCGACCGCGCACATCGCGCCGACGTACACGTCACGCATCTCGGTGTAGTAGTAGCCGCTGATCGAGTTCTGCAGGCCGGGGCCGTCGAGCAGCAGCTTCCCGATGATCAGCACCGGCGGCAGCGCCAGGCCGATCAGCCCGATCGCGCGCCGCAGGAAGAGGTAGGACCGTACGAGGTCGTTGCCTGTGTCGGCTGTGGTCGTCATCGACGCCTCCCGGAACTCTGGTTCCGCACCTTTGGATCAGTAGACCGCTCACGGGCGCTCGCGCATATCCGCCATCACGGTTTGTCCGCTACACGATATCGCGTGTCGTGATAGCTCATTTACGCCACGCCCAGGCGTCCCTAGCGTAAGGATCAGACGGTCGAACGCGCCGTTTTCCTTTGCCAGGAAGGGTTTTCCAGATGTCGATCACCACGGTCCCGCACGCCGCCCCCGACAGCAGAGCGGCGCCGAAGCGGCCGGGCCTGGTGCTGTTCCTCGTGTGCACCGCGATCTTCATGCTCATGCTCGACGCCACGATCGTCTCCGCCGCGTTCGCCGACATCCGCGCCGACTTCGACGCGTCGATCGACGGCCTGCAGTGGGTGGTCGACGCCTACGCGCTGCCGCTCGCCGGGGTGCTGCTGACCTTCGCCACACTCGGCGACCGGTTGGGACGCAAGCGGGTCTTCGTCGGCGGCATGGCTGTCTTCACGGCCGCGTCACTCGCGTTGTCGTTCTCGCGCACGATTCTCGAACTCAACGTCCTGCGCGCGGTCCAAGGCGTGGGCGCGGCGATGCTCTTCGCCACCGCGCTGCCCCTGCTCGCCGCCGCGTTCCCCGACCGCGCCGCCCGTGCCAAGACGATCGGCGTCTACGGCGCGGTGATGGCGGCCGCGACCGTCGCCGGGCCCGTGCTCGGCGGGCTGCTGGTGACGTCGTCGGGCTGGCGGGTGATCTTCACGGTCAATGTGCCGGTAGGACTGGCCGTGCTGGCGCTGGCGGTGGCCCGCCTGCCGGAGACCACACGGACACCGGGGCGGCGGGTCGACTGGCTCGGCTCGGCCCTGCTGACCGGTGGGCTGGTTGCCGGAGTATTCGCTTTGACCCGTGGGAATTCGCTGGGGTGGACGTCTTTGACGACGCTCACGCTCGCGGTGGCCGCGGTCGGCTTGGTGGTGGGCTTCGTGCTGTGGGAGCGGCGGGCACCGCATCCGCTGTTCGACATCGGGATGGTGAGCAAGCCAGGCTTCACCGGCACCGCGATCGTATCGGTGGCACACATGGCCACAATGATGGCCGCGACCAGCTTCCTGGCGCTGTACCTGATCAACACGCTGGGGCTGACCCCGCTGGAGGCGGGCGTGCGGTTGCTGCCGATCAGCGGCGCGGCCCTGGTCGCCGCGCCGCTCGCGGCGGTGTTCGCCAAGCGGGTGCCGTCGGCGGTGTCGCTGCCCGCGACATTGGCGCTGGTGGCGGTGGGTATGTGGCTCATGAGCAACCACGCGCCTGGTTCGCCGTGGACGTACTTCGTGCCTGGCATGGTCCTGGCCGGGGTCGGCCTCGGCGCGATCACCGCCGTCAGCCAGGCCGCCGCGCTCACCTTCGCCCCGGACGCCGACGCGGGCATGGCCAGCGCCACCTTCGGCACCCTGCGCCAGGTCGGCATGGCGATCGGCGTCGCGGGCCTCGGCGCGATGTTCGGTCACGCCGCCCGGGACAGCGCACTCGCCTTCGTGCCCGGTCGGACGGAGTTGGTCGACGCGATCGGGTCGGGCGCGGGAACGTCGGTGATTCCGTCGGATCAACCCACGCTGCGACACATCGCCGAGGTGGCGTCGGCCGACGGCCTCACAGCACTGACCTCGCTGGGTGCCACGGTGTGCGCGGCCGGGGTGATCGCCGCCGCGCTCGCGTTCGGACTCAGCCGCCTTCGGCGGTGAAGTACGCGGCGGGGGTGGTCCCGATCTCCCGGCGGAACGCGGCGATGAAGGCGCTTGGGGTGGCGTAGCCGACCGCTCTGGCCACGCGGACGATCGGGTCGCCCGCGCCGAGCAGCGGCAGGGCCGCGTTGAGCCGCTGCAGGGTGCGCCAGCGGTCGAACGCGATGCCCGTCTCGGCATGGAAGCGTCGGGACAGCGTGCGGGCCGAGGCACCGACCACCCGGCCCCACGCGTCGAGGCCGCGGTTGTCGGCCGGGTTCTTCCTGATCGCGAGCGCGACCTTCTTGGCCTGGGCGTCGGTCGGCAGGATGGTCGGGATCGTGGTGACCGACAGCGGAGTGAGCAGGTCCCACAGCACCGCCGCCGCCCTCGCCCGCTCGGCGGTCCGGTCGTGCGGCAGGTCGACCAGGTGGGTGAGCAGCGGCCCGACCAGCCCGGTCGCGTCGACCACGGTCGGGCCCAGCCAGTCCAGCGGGCAGTCGGCCGGGTCGAAGAACAGCGAGAGCATCGCGTACGACGCGGTCGGGAGCACCGCATGCGGTGTGCCGCCAGGGATCCAGAGTGCTCGCGCGCGTTGCAGGACGAACCGGCTGTCGTCGACCTCCATCATCAGCACGCCGTCGGGCGCCCAGGTGAGCTGGTGCTGTGGGTGCTGGTGCGCGTCGATGGCGGCGTTGGGCCCGAGCGGGATGACGATGCTGGGCACGGCCGCGAAGTCGTAGGAGGGCGGCACGGCGTCCAGTCTATGGGCAGACAAGCGTGGCCGAGCGCGGGATGATTGGCGGATGGACCTGCCCGCGCCGTACCTGATCCTGGTGGCGCTGCTGGTCGTCGGCGTGATCGGCGGCATCATCCGCTGGGGCCTCGGCCCCGACACCGACCGCCGCAAGGACTACGGCCTGCTGCGCGAGGTGGCCAAGGTCCCCAGTTCCGACGCCGCCCGCCTGGTCGAGCAGGAACTCCAGGACGCGGGCATCAAGGCCACGACAGTGCCCGCCGACGACGGTCTCGGGTTCCGGGTCCTGGTCTTCCCGGCCGACGAGCGCACCGCCATCGACACCCTCCTGCGTCACCACCCCGACTGAGCCCGCGCCCCGAACGTGGGACGCGGGCTCAGCTCACTCAGTGACTCGGGTACACAACCGCGGCGGATGTCCCGCCACGCCGAACGTTCTCGCCCACGGCCTGGACCTTCCCGTGCGGCCCGAATTCGAGCGTCGCCGCCGCGCCGATGAACTCCTGCGCGGTGAACGTGTGCCCGAGCGCCCGCAAACCGTCCGCGGCGGCGATGAACGCGGGTTCGGCCACCGTGGACGCCGTGTTGCGCTGGGTCGCGCGCGGCGACCAGACCGCGTCACGCAGGTTCATGCCCAGATCGATCCGGTTGAGCAGGATCTGCAGGACCGTCGTGATGATCGTCGACCCGCCCGGCGAGCCGAGCGCGAGGAACGGCTTGCCGTCCTTGAGCACGATCGTCGGCGACATGCTCGACCGCGGCCGCTTGCCCGGCGCGGCCAGGTTCGGGTCGGGGGCGCTGCCCTGGGTCGGGGTGAAGTTGAAGTCGGTCAGCTCGTTGTTGAGCAGGAAACCGCGGCCGGGCACCACGATGCCGCTGCCGCCGACCTGTTCGATCGTGTTCGTGTAGGACACGACGTTGCCGCGCCGGTCGGACACCACGAAGTGGTTGGTGTGCACCTCGTTCTCCGCCGACGCCGTGCCGGTCGCCGCGACGCAGCCCGCGTCGGGGGCGGCCGGGGCGGGCAGGACCTTGGTCGGGTCGATCAGGCAGGCCCGCTGGGCGGCGTAGGCGTCGGACAGCAGCCGGTCCTGGGGGACGTTCACGAACGCCGGGTCGCCGATGTAGCGGTTGCGGTCGGCGAAGGCGAGCTTGCTGGCCTCCAGGTAGTGGTGCAGCGCCTGCGTCTGGGACATGCCCTTGACGTCGAAGGTCTCCAGGATGTTGAGCGCCTCGCCGACGGTGATGCCGCCCGACGAGCTGGGGGCCATGCCGTAGACGTCGTACCCGCGGTAGTTGACGTGCGTCGGCGCGCGGTCGACCGTCCGGTAGTCCTTGAGGTCCTGGACGGTCATCAGGCCGGGCGGCGGGGTGATCGTCGCGTCGGCGGCCAGCGGCGGGTGCTGCGTCGTGGCCGCGACATCACGGCCGATCGCGCCGCCGTAGAAGGCGCGGGTGCCGTCCTTGGCGATCTCGCGGTAGGTGTCGGCGAGGTCCGGGTTGCGCAGAATCGAGCCGACCTCGGGCGCCGCGCCGCCGGGCAGGAACAGCTCCGCGCTCGACGTGAACTGCTTGAGGCGGTCCTGGTTGGCGATGATCTCCGCGCGGATCTCCGGGGTCACCGGGAAGCCCTTGTCGGCGACCTTGATGGCGGGCTTGAGCGCTTCCTTGACGCTCATGGTCCCCCAGCGCTGCAGCGCACGTTCCCACGTGGCGAGCATGCCGGGCATCCCGACGGACAAACCGCTGGTCACGGCCTTCGCGAACGGGTACGGCGCGCCGGTCGCCGGGTCGATGAACATCTGCTCGCCACCGGCGGCCGGGGTGGTCTCACGGCCGTCGATGGTGGACACGCGACGGGTGCGCGCGTCGTAGTGGACGAAGAACCCGCCGCCGCCCAGACCCGCCATGAACGGGTCGGTGACGCCGAGTGTCGCCGCGACGACCACCGCCGCGTCGGCCGCGGTGCCGCCTCTGCGCAGCACCTCGATCCCCGCGTTCGTCGCCTCGACGGTGTCGGACACCACGGCCCCGCCGTAGCCGGTGGCCAGCGGTTCCTTGGCCAGTCCGGGCGCCGCACTGGCCGTTGTCGGCGCGGCGATCAGCCCCACCGTCAACACCAGCACAGTGGATAACGCCCGCGTTCGTGCAGTCATCAGAAGCCCTCCGTCTGCGGATCGGTGGTCCATGTCTACTCGGACGGTCATCCACCTGCTACCCGCCGAACCAGCGACCGAAGCCCCTTGTCGTGTTTCGACTAGGGGGTTAATGCTGGTCGGATGACCACTCCGACTGTGCGTCCGGGCGAGGCGTCCCGCATCGCGGCCCCGGATGAAGGCATCACCCTCGATGAGTTGCGTCTGGCCGCGCGCAACCACGGCATGCCCCTGGAGGCATTGCGCTACGACCTCACCCCGCCCGGTCTGCACTACGTCCTGGTCCACTACGACATCCCCTACGTGGACCCGGCGACCTGGCGGTTGTCGATAGATGGCCAGGTCAGGACCCCATTCGGGCTGGACCTGGCCGCTCTGCGCGCGCGTCCGAAGGTCGAGACGACCGTGACGCTGGAGTGCGCGGGCAACGGCAGGGCGAAGCTGCACCCGCGGCCGGTGAGCCAGCCGTGGCTGGACGAGGCGGTCGGCACGGCCCGCTGGACCGGCACCCCGCTGGTCGACCTGCTGGCGGACGCAGGCCTGCTCGAAGACGCCGTCGACGTGGTCTTCACCGGCCTGGACCACGGCTCGGACCGCGGCGTCGAGCAGGACTATCAGCGTGGCCTAGCGCTTACCGAGCTGACTGACGTGCTGGTCGCCTACGAGATGAACGGCCAGCCACTGCCACCGCAGCACGGCGCGCCCGCGCGGCTCATCGTGCCCGGTTGGTACGGGATGGCCAGCGTGAAGTGGCTGAGCCGGATCACCGTGCTGGCCGAGCGGTTCACCGGGTTCCAGAACGAGGTCGCCTACCGGATCAAGGACGACCCGGACTCCCCCGGCGTGCCGGTCACCCGGATCAAGCCGCGCGCGCTGATGGTGCCGCCCGGGTTCCCGGACTTCATGACCCGGCGGCGGATCGTGGAGGCCGGGCCGGTGGACCTGTTCGGCCGGGCGTGGTGCGGCTCGACCCCGGTCGACCGGGTCGAGGTCAGCGTCGACAACGGCCTGACCTGGGCGGACGCCGATCTAGGCCGGATCGGCTCACCGTATGCCTGGCGGTCGTGGACCCTGCGCTGGGACGCGTCACCCAGCGACACCGTGCTGCTGGCCCGCGCGACGGCGGGCGGCGTCGCACAGCCGGTCGACCAGCCGTGGACGACCCAGGGCGTCACGAACAACATGACCCAGCGAGTGCTGGTGACCGTCCGCTAACGCTGTGGTTCGGCGTCGACGCGGCGGACGTCGGCGCCCAGGCGCTGCATGTTCTCCACGAACATCGGGTAGCCGCGGTCGATGTGGAAGACGTCCCACACCTCCGTGACGCCCTCCGCGCGGAGACCGGCCAGCACGAGGCCGACTCCGGCCCGGATGTCCGAGGCCCACACCGGCGCGCTGGACAGCCGCTCGACGCCGCGGACCACGGCGTGGTGGCCGTCGGTGCGCGCGTCGGCGCCCAGGCGGATCATCTCCTCGACGAAGCGGAAGCGCGCCTCGAACAGGTTCTCGGTGATCATCGTCGTGCCGTCGGCGATGGTGGTCATGGCGAGGGCG
>DATLIA010000126.1:0-30766 GCA_035540215.1 Actinokineospora sp.
GTGCGGCACCGGGCCTCGGAGATCGTGGTGCAGTTCCGGCCGGTGCCGCACTCGGTGTTCCCCGACATCCCCGAGTCCGCGATCGCGCCGAACCGGCTGGTGCTGCGGCTGCAGCCCGACGAGGCCGTCCGGCTGCACCTGGTCACCAAGGAGCCCGGTCCCGGTGGGCTGCGGCTGCGGCAGGTGCCGCTGAACCTCAGCTTCGCCGAGACCTTCAAGGACCGGGTGCCCGAGGCCTACGAGCGCCTGCTGCTCGACGTCGTGCGCGGCAACCCGACTCTGTTCATGCGCCGCGACGAGGTCGAGGCGGCCTGGGCATGGATCGAGCCGATCCTCGACGCCTGGCGCGAGTCCGGCTCGCCGAAGCGCTACCCGGCGGGCACCAGCGGCCCGACCGCGGCCACCACCCTGATCGAACGCGACGGCCGTGACTGGCACGAGGAGGACAACGCGTGAATCGGACCCTGACCGCCGTCACCGACCGGATCATCGCCCGCAGCACCGAGACCCGCGGCGCCTACCTGGAGCGGCTGCGCGCCGCTTCGGCCACCGGCCCCATGCGGTCCAGCCTTGGCTGCGCCAACCTCGCACACGGCTTCGCGGCCTGTTCCCCGGCCGAGAAGCTGGGCCTGCGCGCCGCGGTGAAGCCGAACATCGCGATCGTGTCGTCCTACAACGACATGCTGTCGGCGCACCAGCCCTACGCCGAGTACCCGAACCAGCTCAAGGCCGCCGTCGCCGAGGCGGGCGGTGTCGCGCAGTTCGCGGGCGGTGTCCCGGCCATGTGTGACGGTGTCACCCAGGGCCGCGCGGGCATGGAGCTGTCGCTGTTCAGCCGCGACCTGATCGCGATGTCGACGGCGATCGCGCTGTCGCACGACATGTTCGACGGCATGCTGCTGCTCGGCGTGTGCGACAAGATCGTGCCCGGCCTGGTGATCGGCGCGCTCGCGTTCGGCCACCTGCCCGCCGTGCTGGTGCCCGCGGGCCCGATGGCCTCTGGCCTGCCGAACGCGGAGAAGAGCCGGGTCCGCCAGCTGCACGCGGAGGGCAAGGTCGGCCGCGAGGACCTGCTCGCCGCGGAGTCCGCGTCCTACCACAGCGCCGGGACCTGCACGTTCTACGGCACCGCCAACTCCAACCAGATGCTCATGGAGGTGATGGGGCTGCACCTGCCCGGTGCCAGCTTCGTCAACCCGGGCACCCCGCTGCGCGAGGCGCTGACCGCCGAGGCGGGCCGCACCGTCACCGGCCTGACCGCGCTTGGCGACAACCACACCCCGATCGGCGAGCTGCTCGACGAGCGCGCCATCGTCAACGGTGTCGTCGCACTGTTGGCGACCGGCGGGTCGACCAACCACACGCTGCACCTGGTCGCCATCGCCGCGGCGGCCGGGATCGACCTGCGCTGGGACGACTTCTCCGCGCTGTCGGCCATCGTGCCGTCGCTGACCAGGATCTACCCGAACGGCACCGCCGACGTGAACCACTTCCACGCCGCGGGCGGCACCGCGACGCTGATCGGCGACCTGCTCGACGCGGGCCTGCTGCACCCGGACGCGCGGACCATCGCGGGTTCGTACAACGAGCGCTACCGCGAGGAGCCCACACTCGACGACGGCGCGCTGACCTGGCGCGCGGGTCCGGTCGAGAGCCTCGACAAGACCGTGCTGCGCGGCGTCGCCGACCCGTTCTCCCCCGACGGCGGCCTGCGGATGCTCAACGGCGGCCTCGGCCGCGCGGTGATCAAGGTGTCCGCGGTGAAGCCAGAGCACCGCGTGGTCCGCGCACCGGCGCGCGTGTTCGACGACCAGAGCGAGTTCCTCGCCGCGTTCGACGCGGGTGAGCTGACCGGCGACTTCGTTGCTGTGCTGCGGTTCCAGGGCCCGATGGCCAACGGGATGCCCGAGCTGCACAAGCTCACGCCCGCGCTGGGTGTGCTGCAGGACCGCGGGCACAAGGTCGCGCTGGTCACCGACGGCCGCATGTCCGGCGCGTCCGGCAAGGTGCCCGCCGCGATCCACCTGACCCCGGAGGCCGCCGCGGGCGGTCCGCTGGCCAGGGTCCGCGACGGCGACCTGATCTGCCTGGACGCCGAGACCGGCTCGGTCGAGGTCATGGTCGACCCGCTTGTGTTCTCCTCGCGCACCGCCGACACTCAGCCGGGCACCGCGCCCCTGGGCACCGGTCGTGAGCTGTTCGCCCCGCTGCGCGCCGCCGTCGGCCCCGCCGACCGTGGCGCATCCGTGTTCGGAGTCGTCGCATGACCGTTCTCGATATCTCGCCTGTCATCCCGGTCGTCGTCATCAACGACGTCGAGACCGCCGTCCCACTGGCGGAAGCGCTGCTGGCGGGCGGGATCCGCACGATCGAGGTCACGCTGCGCACCCCCGCCGCGCTCGACGCCGTCGGCCGGATCGCCGCCAACGTGCCGGACATGGTGGTCGGCGTGGGCACCGTGGTCACCCCCGACCAGGTCACCGCGTCGGTCCGCGCGGGCGCGGGCTACCTGATCAGCCCCGGCAGCACACCGCTGGTGCTGGACGCGATGGCCGCGAGCGGACTGCCGTATCTGCCGGGTGTCTCCACCGCGTCCGAGGTCATGGCCGCGGCCGAGCGCGGGCTCACCGAGCTGAAGTTCTTCCCGGCCGAGGCGGCGGGTGGCGTCAGCTACCTCGCCGCGCTCGCGGGCCCGTTCCCGCACGTGCGGTTCTGTCCCACGGGCGGGATCACCCAGCAGACCGCGCCGAACTATCTCGCGCTGTCGAACGTCGGCTGCGTCGGCGGCTCCTGGCTGACCCCGGCGGACGCGGTGGCCCAAGGCGACTGGGCGCGAATCACCCAGCTCGCCAAGGAAGCCACCTCCTGAGAACCCGGGGTGGTGGACTGGCGCCCCTTGCCCAGTCCACCACCCCGCCATACCTGTCAGCTCGACCCTCCGGCGAGCCGCGACGTCAGTCCTGGTGGACGGCGAGCCCGACTGAGCGGAACCCCGCCACCACCGCCTCCGAGGCGTCGGAGTCGGTCACCAGTGCGTGGATGCGCGGGATCGCGCAGATCCGCGCGAAGGCGCGGCAGCCCAGCTTCGAGCTGTCGGCGACCACGACCACCCGCTGGGCCCGGTCGACCATCAGCGCGTTGATGCTGGCCTCGCCCTCGTGATGGGCGTACGCGCCGCTGTCGGCGTCGATCGCGTCGACGCCGAGGAACAGCACGTCCAGCGTGATGTCGTTGAGGACCTTGGTGGCCAGCGGGCCGGTCAGCTCGAATGACTGCGGCCGGGCCACTCCCCCGGTCACCACCAGCTTGATGTGCTGGCGGACGGCGAGTTCGTTGGCGATGTTGAGCGCGTTGGTGACGACGGTGAGCGTCGGGCCGTCGCTCGGCCTGGCCAGATCCCCCCTGGTCGCGACCGCCCTGGCCACCTCGGTGGTGGTCGTCCCGCCGTTGAGGCCGATGACGTCGCCCGCACTGACCAGCCCGGCGGCGGCCTGGCCGATCTTGGACTTCTCCGGCGCCCGGCGGCCGGACTTGTAGCGCAGCGGCAGGTCGTAGCTGACGTTGTTGACCACCGCACCGCCTCGCGTGCGCGTAAGCAGCTGCTGTTCGGCGAGGTGGTCGAGGTCGCGGCGGATCGTCGCTGCCGACACGGTCAGCTCGTCGGCCAGTTCGTCGACCTCGACACGTCCCCGCTCACCGAGCAGTTCAAGCAGCCCGCTCAGGCGCTCGTGTCGGTTCATCGCCACCTCCATCGTCCATTCGCTCAGTGTCGCCGGCCAGCGCGATCGGCTGTGGAGACCGACACTCACCGCGTGAACAGTCTCAACGAATGAGCGCGATTGCGCAAAGGTGCTTGAATTGACCTAGTTACGTGTAGCATCGTGCACGTTTGGACGATGAGGGAGGATCTCGTGGCGTTGTCTGCAACCGCGGTGGAGATTGAGAGCCAGCCAGACTGCTGGGCCCAGGCCGTGGAGATAGCACCCACGCACGCGGCGGCGCTGCCCGCGCCGGGCGAGCGGGTGGCGGTCACCGGCTGTGGCACGTCGTGGTTCGTGGCGATGGCCTACGCGTCGTTGCGGGAAAAGGCAGGCCAGGGCGTCACCGACGCGTTCGCCTCGTCGGAATTCCCGGTGGATCGCGACTATGACCGGGTAGTGGTCATCTCCCGCTCCGGCACCACGACCGAGGTGCTCGACCTGCTGGCCGCGCTCAAGGGCCGGACCACCACCGTGGCCATCACCTGCACGCTGGAGTCGAAGGTCGTCGGCTTGGCCGACCACGTGATCGAGCTGCCGTTCGCCGACGAGGACTCCGTGGTCCAGACCAGGTCGGCGACGTCGGCGATCGCGTTGCTGCGCGCCAGCCTCGGCGAGGACCTGACCGCGGCCATCGCGGACGCGAAGACCGCGCTGACCGAGCCGCTGGGCAACCTGCCCGAGGCCGAGCAGTTCACCTTCCTCGGCCTGGGCTGGACGATCGGTCTCGCACACGAGGCCGGTCTCAAGCTGCGCGAGGCCTGCCAGCTGTGGACCGAGTCGTACCCGTCGATGGAGTACCGGCACGGCCCGATCGCCATCGCCGAGCCGAACCGCGTGACCTGGGTGTTCGGCCAGGCGCCGGAAGGCCTCGCCGAGGACGTCGCCCGCACCGGGGCCACGTTCTTCACCAACGACCTCGACCCGCTGGCCCAGCTCGTGCTGGCCCACCGTCTGGCGACGGCGGTCGCGGAGCGCAAGGGGCTCGACCCCGACCGGCCGCGCCACCTCACCCGGTCGGTGATCCTTTCCACGACAAACCCGTGACAGTCGCGTCCCCGGCTAGCGTGACCACGGTGAACGCCGGTCTGCTTGTCGCCGCGGTCGATGTCGGCGGCACCTTCACCAAAGCCGCCCTGATCGACGGCGACCGCAAGGTGCGCCACACGCTGCGCTGTCCCACGCCGTACGGGGCGGACGCGGTGGTCGACATGGTCGCGGACGTCCTGTCCGAACTGCGGACCCACGCGGCGGCGCCCCTCGCCGCCGCGGGGGTGGTCGTCCCCGGACTGGTCGACGAGGCAACCGGCATCGCCCGGCTCTCGGTCAACCTCGGCTGGCGCGACGCCGACCTCGCCGACCGGATGACCAAGCGGACCGGCACCGTGACCTACCTCGGCCACGACGTGCGCGCGGGCGCGCTCGCCGAGTCGGAACTTGGCGCGGCCAAGGGTTTCCACGAGGTCGCGTTCATCCCGATCGGCACCGGCATCGCCGCCGGGTTCATCAGCGGCGGGCGTGTGCTCACCGGCGATGGCTACGCGGGCGAGGTCGGCCACGTGATCGTCGAACCGGGCGGCGAGCTGTGCACCTGCGGCAACCACGGCTGCCTGGAGACGGTGTCGTCGGCGCGGTGGCTCGCCCGCCGATACAGCGCGCTGACCGGCGACAAGGTCACCACGGCGCTGGAGGTCCGCGACCGCCTGGTCGCCGGCGACCCGGCCGCGGCGGCGGTGTGGGCCGACGGTGTGAACGCCTTCGCGAGCGTGCTCGCGATGATCGCCAACACGCTGGCCCCTGAGGTGGTCGTGATCGGCGGCGGACTCAGCGGGGCGGGCGCCGATCTGCTGGATCCGCTGCGGACCCGGCTGGCCGGGCTGCTCACCTTCCAGCGCATGCCGAAGCTGGTCAAGGCCAGCCTGGGCGACCAGGCCGCGTGCCTGGGTGCCGGGCTGCTGGCACTGCAGAAGGTGCGGGGAGCAGCATGATCGTCACCGTCACACCCAACGCGGCGCTCGACACGACGTACACGGTTCCCGCGCTGGTGCCCAACTCCAGCCACCGGGTGTCCACAGTGCGCAGCCGGGCGGGCGGCAAGGGCATCAACGTGGCCAGGGTCCTGACCGGACAGGGTGTGTCCGCGCTGGCCGTCGCGTTCGCGGGCGGCTCGGCGGGTGTGGAGCTGCGCACCGACCTCACCGCGTCGGGCATCCCCTTCGACCTGTTCGGAGTCGCGGGCGAGACCCGGCGCACGGTGTCAGTGGTTGCCGACGGCGACGCGACCGTCTTCAACGAGCCCGGTCCTGTGATCACCGCCGAGGAGTGGGCGGGATTTCGCCGCCACCTCGGCGGCTTGCTCGCCGGAGCGGACGTGGTGGTGCTGTCCGGCAGCCTGCCGCCCGGACTGGCCGCCGACGCGTACGCCGAGTTGGTCGGCCTGGCCCGCGCGAACGGCTGCCGCACCGTGCTAGACACGACCGGCGAACCGCTGCTGGCGGGCGCGGCCGCGGGTGCCGACGTGGTCAAACCGAACGCCGTCGAACTGCGTGAGGCCACCGGCGAGTCCGACCCGTTCACCGCCGCCGAGGCACTGCGGGCGACCGGCGCGGGCACCGTGGTCGCCTCGCTGGGCGCCGAAGGCCTCCTCGCGGTCGGCGAACACGGCCGCTGGCTGGTCCGCCCCGACCGCTTCATGCACGGCAACCCGACCGGCGCCGGCGACGCCCTTGTCGCGGCGCTGGCCGCGGGCCTCGCCGACGACCAACCCTGGCCCTACCTACTGCGTGAGGCGGTGGCGTGGTCGGCGGCCGCGGTAGCCGCCCCGCTCGCGGGTGATCTGGACACCGACGCGCTCCACGAGCTGCGTGTGGGCGTGACCCTGGAGGAACTTAGATGCCACTCGTAGGAACCGATGAGATCGTGCGCCCCGCCTGGGCGGCCCGCACCGGCGTCGGCGCTTTCAACGTCATCCACCTCGAACACGCCGAGGCCCTGGTCGCTGGTGCCGCCGCGGCGAAGTCCCCGGTGATCCTGCAGATCAGCGAGAACTGCGTCCGCTACCACGGCGGCCTCGAACCGATCGGCGTCGCCACCCTGGCCGTCGCCCGGGCCGCCGATGTGCCGGTCGCGGTGCATCTCGACCACGCGGAGTCCGTCGAGCTGGTTCACGAGGCGGTCGCACTCGGCTTCTCGTCGGTCATGTACGACGGATCCACTTTGGACTACCCAGAGAACGTCGCCCAGACCAAGGCCGTCGTCGAGCACTGCCACGCTGCGGGTGTCTGGGTCGAGGCCGAACTCGGCGAGGTCGGCGGGAAGGATGGCGTGCACGCCCCCGGCGTCCGCACCGACCCGGACGAGGCCGCCGCGTTCGTGGCGTCGACCGGTGTCGACGCTCTCGCGGTGGCCGTCGGCTCCTCGCACGCCATGCTCACCCGCGACGCCTCCCTCGACCACGCCTTGATCGCCAAGCTGCGTGCGGCCGTGTCGGTCCCGTTGGTACTGCACGGTTCCTCGGGTGTGGCGGACGCGGATCTCTTCGAGGCCGTCCAGCAGGGCATGACGAAGATCAATATCGCCACCCAGCTGAGCAAGGTCTTCACGGCGGCGGTCCGCGCCTACCTCACGACGTACCCCGACACCGTGGACAGCCGCAAGTACCTGAAGTCCGGCCGCGACGCGGTCTCGACGGAGTCCGCCCGCTTGCTCCGCGTGCTCGCCGGGGCTGAATAGCCACCACGAGGGGGTCGCGGTGGAACCCGTGGGCGGGTCCCCGCAGCAGGACCCGCCCACGGCACCCTCCCGACCACACGACACACCTCGCTGAAGGCCAGAACCGACCCAGCCCAGTCCTTTATGGACCCAGGAAGTACCTGGGAACACAAGGACTGGGCTTTGCCTTTCAGAACCGCAGGTCCTGCCCTCGTCTTGGGGACCGAAGGTCCCTGCCTTTGATCTTCGGGACCGCAGGTCCTGCCTATCATCTTGAGGACCGAAGGTCTCTGCAGCGCCCCCTGCACCCTCGTCCTGGCAATCCCTTGTGCGGAAGCAGGTGTGTCAAGGGTCAGCTTGCTGATCGCCGCAGGCGACGCCGTAGGCGCCCTTGACGCGCCTGCTTCCGCCTAAGACGCTGACTGACGAGCGAGCGACCCGCTTGTCGTGCACGGACGGAGCGCACTCCTTGGCGTGCACCCGAAGAACGGGGTCGCTCCCCTGGCTTGAGCATTAACAGCCGGAAGTCGGCGTCAAGGGCGCCTACGGCGATCGGCAAGCCGACCCTTGACACCGACTTCCGGCTGTTGAAGATGGCCAGGACGGGGAGCTGGGGGCAAAGCGGTCACGTTGTGGTTCAGTGCCGCTGTTGTGTTGCGGTCTAAAGAAGAATTTCCACTTGCCTAGATGGCCACGAGGCTCCACTGCTGGCTCAGGTCGTTGGTGTCGGTCTGCTGCACGATCGCGGCACTGTTGGCGGTCGAGTTGTCCTTGACGCCGATGACCTTGCCGGTACGCACGCTGACGATCTTGAAGTAGCCGTTGCCGTTGTCAGTGAGCATCCACTGCTGGTTGGTGCCGCCGCTGTACGGCCACTGGATGATCGTCGCGCCGTCAGAGCTCGAACCGCCGTTGATGTCGACGGCCTTGCCCGAGCTGACGCTGACCACCTTGTAGAGCCCGCTGCCGAGGTCGGTCAGCGTCCAGCGCTGGTTGTTGGCGGTCGACTTGGTCCACTGGATGAGCGCCGTCCCGTCCGCCGTCGACGAGCCGGGAACGTCGATCGCCTTGCCGCTGCGGCGGTTGACCAGGTAGAAGGTCGTGGCCTTGGCGGGCGGGGTCACGGTGACCGAGGCGCCGTTGGCGACGGTGATGTCCTGGCCCCACGTGCCGAACTTGACCCGGGTGGAGGTGCCGCCGACGCTGGTCAGCTTGGCGCTGGTGACATTGCCGTTGGTCCAGGTCATGTCCAGGGTGAACCCACCGCGAATGCCAAGGCCGGTGACACTGCCGGTCTTCCACGCCGTCGGGGTGGCGGGCAGCAGCTCGACCAGGCCCGGCCGCGAGTAGGCGACCATGTCCAGCATCGCGGTCGGGGTGCCGTAGTTGGCGTCGATCTGGAAGACGCCCGCGCTGTACATGTCGAACATGTTGATCGCGGTGGTGCCGGGCCTCAAGGTGGTGATCACCAGTTGGTAGGCGTTGGCCGCGTTCTTGAACCGCGCCCAGCACATCGCCCGCCAGGCGTTGGACCAGCCGTAGCTGTCCATCCCGCGCGCGATGAGCATGTTGCGCACGCCGTTGAGCAGCGGGACCGGGCTGCGGTCGTGAGTGATGCGGTCACCCGGCGAGAAGCCGACCAGCGGCGACAGGTGGCGGTGGGTGGTCTCACCGAGGTTGTCGTCGGTCATCCACTCCTGGAGCCAGCCCGTGGTGGCGCTGACCTTCGGCATGTAGAGCTTGCTCTGCAACCCGCTGATCGTGGTGGCGTAGTTGGCGTCCACGCTGAGCTTGGCGCAGGCGGCGCGGTAGTTCTGGAAGAGCTGCCAGACCAGTTCCTGAGCGTAGGTGATGCCCTTCCTGCCCATCGGGCCGTGCTCGGGCGACCAGTCGCCGTCGCCGACCAGCACCTCCTTGCCGTCCACCGTCTGGGTCAGCAGCCGCGACTCCCAGAACTGGCAGGCGCCCTTGAGCAGCGGGTAGATCTTCTCCAGGTAAACGGCGTCCTGGGTGTACTCGTAGCGCTCGAACAGCGTGTTGCACAGCCACGCGTTGCCCGGCGGGTTCCAGTTCCAGCCCATGCCGCCGTAGATGTTGGTCGACGTCGCGATCGTCCAACCCGCGATCCTGCCGCTGGTGTTGCGGAAGGAGTTGCGTGAGTCGTTGAACGAGGACTGTGTCCGCGAGGACCACGAGTCCAACTGGGACAGACAGTAGTCCGCGAGCGGGATGGAGCACTCCGACAGGCCCGCGCGGTCGGGCAGCCAGTAGTTCATCTGGAGGTTGATGTTGGTGTGGTAGTCGCCGTGCCAGTTCGGCGTGTTGGTGCCCGGCCACAGGCCGAACAAGTTCGTCGCCAGGCCACCGCGCGACCCGGTGATCGTCAGGTAGCGGCCGAACTGCAGGTAGCTTGCCTCCAGCTCCGGGTCCGGCGCGGAGCCCGCGGCCGCCCGCGCGGCGATCCGGGCGCCGGTGTTCAGCGCCTTCTGCGTCGCCGTCGAGGTGCCCAGGTTGATACTCAGGTTCTCGTACAGCGCGCGGTAGTCGGCCACATGCGTAGCCAGCAGCATGGTGCCTGACACCGCGAGGGCGTCGGTGGCCTTGGTCGTGGCCACGGTCTTGGGGACGACAGCGGAGTCCTGGAACGCCTTGCTGTCATCCGGCGTGTAGTTGGTGCCGCCGCTGATCACGATGACCACGTCGGTCGCGTTGGTGAAGGTGACCTCGGCACCGCTGACCGACACCGTCCCGGTCGCCGCCTTGGCGGTGACCACGGCACCGTACTTGAGGCCGTTGCCCAGGGTTCCGTCGAACGACGCGGTCTTCGTGGCCGCGGTGGTGGTCTCGCTGTGCGTGCCGTTCAGCGCCACACTGCCCGTGTACGTGCCGCCCGCGCCCTGGGTCAGGCGCATGATGATCACATCATCCGGGTAGCTGGCGTAGACCTCGCGGCTGTAAGTAACACCGCTATAGGTGTAGCTGGCGGAGACGTAGCCGTTGCTCAGGTCGAGCTGCCTGCGGTAGTTGGTGACGCTCGTGTGAGCGGGGACCTTGACGTAGGCCTTGGCGAGCATGGTGAACGAACCGAAGTTCGGCGTCTCGTAGGGGAACTGCCCGTCGCCACCGAGCGTGGTGTTGCCGTTGCCCGTCCACATCGACGCGTCGGTGATGTACAGGGCGTCCGACGCGGCGTTGCCGGTCACCAGCGCACCGATACGGCCGTTACCGATCGGCAGACCCTGCGAGATGATGCTCGATTCGACGCCGGGCGCGGTGTACCAGAGTGTTGTGGCGTCCGCTGCGGGGACGAGCGAGAGGCTGGACGGCCGGGTGACTGCGGCCACGGCACGGGCGGCGAACACCGGCAGGCTGCCCATGGCGATGAACGCGCTGACCGCGCCACCGATCCGTAGGACGTCTCGCCGGGACCTTCCGGTCGGCTGGTCGGCAGGGGGGACGGGAGGCATCGTTGCCACGGTGGTCCTCTCAACGAAATGGAAGGCGTGGTCATCAGACCAATCGCCCGGGTCGCCAGGCCTCCCCCGCCTGAGCGAGGCACAAGTATGTAATACGTCAGATGTTCAGACAAGCCCTGGTTGTCAAGAGGTCAAATCCGACTATCACCCCATCGGACGTCGCGATTCGGCAACACATCGGATCTATTTACGGCCAGTTGGCGGCTCAAGGGTTGTGTCGGCCCGAAACGCGCGGTATACATCTGGGCAATAGATCGGATGTATGACTGGAGGCAAGGCAGTGAAGCTGCTGAGGGTGGGAACAGTCGGGCAGGAACGCCCAGCTGTGCTGGACGAGTCGGGGACCATCCTGGACATCTCCGGATTAGTCACCGACATCGACGCCGCCTTCCTCGCGGGTGACGGTATCGAGCGGGTCCGTGCCGCCGTCGAGGCGGGTGGCCTGCCGGTTGTGGAGCCGGGGGTCCGATTCGGACCGCCGCTCGCCCGTCCCGGCAAGATCGTCTGCATCGGACTGAACTACTCCGACCACGCGGAGGAGACCGGCGCGGAGACGCCCGCCGAGCCGGTGGTCTTCATGAAGGCCGCGAACACAGTCATCGGACCTGATGACCAGGTGCTGGTGCCGCGCGCGAGCGAGAAGACCGACTGGGAGGTCGAGCTCGCCGTCGTGATCGGCCGCACCGCCCGTTACCTACCCGGCCACGCAGAAGCACTGGCGTGCGTGGCCGGGTATTCCATCTCCAACGACGTCTCCGAGCGCGAGTTCCAGCTGGAACGCGGCGGACAGTGGGACAAGGGCAAGTCCTGCGAGACGTTCAACCCGCTAGGCCCCTGGCTGGTGACCGCCGACGAGATCCCCGACCCGCAGGCCCTCGGGCTGCGGCTGTGGGTCAACGGCGTGCCCCGCCAGGACGGATCCACCAAGAACCAGATCTTCGGCGTCGCGGAGGTGATCCGGTACCTGTCGCAGTTCATGGTGCTGGAGCCCGGCGACGTCATCAACACCGGCACGCCCGCTGGCGTCGCGCTCGGCCTCCCGGACCCCAAGCCCTATCTGCGGGCGGGCGACGTGATGGAGGTCGAGATCGACGGACTCGGGCGGCAGCGGCAAGAAGTGGGGAAGGCATGACAACGCGCATCACCGGACTGGCCACGCACGACGTTCGGTTCCCGACGTCGCTGGAGCTCGACGGCTCCGACGCGATGAACCCGGACCCGGACTACTCGGCGGCCTACGTCGTGGTGAGCACCGACGCCCCGGACGGCTTGGCCGGTCACGGCTTCGCGTTCACCATCGGCCGCGGCAACGACATCCAGACCACCGCGATCCGCGCCCTCGAGGACTATGTCGTCGGCCGCGACCTGGAGTCCACCATGGACAACCTGGGCGGCGTCTGGAAAGACATGGTGCACGACTCGCAGCTGCGCTGGCTTGGCCCGGAGAAGGGCGTCATGCACATGGCGATCTCCGCGGTCATCAACGCCCTGTGGGACCTCAAGGCCAAGCGCGAGGGCAAGCCTGTCTGGGAACTGCTCGCCGACATGACCCCCGAGCAGCTCGTCGACCTGGTCGACTTCCGCTACCTCTCCGACGCGCTCACCCCAGGCGAGGCGCTGGCCATCCTGCGCCGCGCCGAGCCGGGCCGCGCCGAGCGCAAGGCCCAGCTCCTGGCGAACGGCTACCCGGCCTACACCACCTCCCCCGGCTGGCTTGGCTACGACGACGCCAAGCTGCGCAGGCTGTGCCGCGAGGCCGTCGCCGAGGGCTTCACCCAGATCAAGCTCAAGGTCGGCGCCGACCTCGAGGACGACATCCGCCGCATGCGCATCGCGCGCAGCACCGTCGGACCGGACATCCGCATCGCCATCGACGCCAACCAGCGCTGGGACGTCGGCGCCGCCATCGCGTGGGTGCGCGAGCTGGCCCCGTTCGACCCGTGGTGGGTCGAGGAGCCGACCAGCCCCGACGACGTCCTCGGCCACGCCACCATCGCCAGGGCCATCGCCCCGGTGAAGGTCGCCACCGGCGAGCACGTGCAGAACCGGGTGGTCTTCAAGCAGCTCCTGCAGACCGGCGCCATCTCCTACCTGCAGCTCGACGCCGCGCGCGTCGCCGGGGTCAACGAGAACGTGGCGATCCTGCTGCTGGCCGCCAAGTTCGGCGTCCCGGTCTGCCCGCACGCGGGCGGCGTGGGCCTGTGCGAGCTGGTCCAGCACCTGTCGATGTTCGACTTCGTCGCGGTGTCCGGCTCGATGGAGGATCGGGTGATCGAGTACGTCGACCACCTGCACGAGCACTTCACCGACCCGGTGCGCATCGAGAACGGCAACTACGTCACCCCGACCAGCCCGGGCTTCAGCGCCACCATGCGCGCGGAGACGCTGACCAAGTTCGCGTTCCCGGGTGGTCCGGTGTGGACCGCGGCGAACCAGCGGAACGCGTCATGACGGACTTCACCGGCCTTCGCGCCATCGTCACCGGCGGCGGCTCCGGCATCGGCTTGGCCACGGCGACGCACCTGGCCGCCCGCGGCGCCCAGGTCGCGTGCCTGGACCTCAACCCGGCGAACGTGCCCGCGCCGCTGCTGGGCATCGTCGCCGACGTCAGCGACGAGGAGTCGGTGACCAAGGCGGTGAACCAGGCCGCCGAGGCGTTCGGCGGGCTGGACATCGTGGTCAACAACGCCGGGATCGGCGCGCAGGGCACGGTCGAGGACGGCTCCTACGACGAGTGGCGCAAGGTGTTCGAGGTCAACCTCCTCGGCATCGTCCGCACGAGCCGGGCCGCGCTCCCCCATTTGCGCCAATCCCCGTCCGCCGCGATCGTCAACACGTGTTCGATCGCCGCGACCGCCGGACTGCCCCAGCGCGCGCTCTACAGCGCGAGTAAAGGCGCCGTGCAGTCGCTGACCCTGGCGATGGCCGCCGACCACGTGGCCGACGGCGTCCGGGTCAACTGCGTCAACCCGGGCACCGCGGACACGCCGTGGGTGCGCAGGCTGCTGGACTCCGCCGCGGATCCGGCCGCCGAGCTCGCCGCGCTCAACGCGCGGCAGCCCATGGGACGACTGGTCTCCGCCGAAGAGGTCGCCGCCGCCATCGGCTACCTCGCAGGCCCCCACTCCGCGTCGACCACCGGGACCGCACTCCCGGTCGACGGCGGCATGCAGGGACTCCGCCTGCGCCCGAAGGCCAACTGAATAGCCCCGCGAGTGTCGGCGCTGTCGACCGGGACCGCACCCCGGTCGGCAGCGCACCCAGGACGCTCGCGATCTCCAAACCAACTGAATACCCCCGCAGATTTACCCGTAGTGAATAGAGGACAGTCAATGAAGATCACCTCCCGTAGCCGGGCCGCGTTCGCGGTCATCGCGGCCACGACCCTGGCCGTCTCGCTCTCCGCGTGCAGCAAGGACTCCGACACCCCCGCGGCGTCGGGCTCCGGCTCGAACTCCGGTGGCGGCATCGGTGTCGACCTGCCCCGCGCCGACTCCGACTTCTGGAACGCCTACGCCAAGTACATCCCGACGAAGGCCAAGGACCTCGGCGTCACGCTCACGTCGACCACGAACTCGCAGAACGACGTGCAGAAGCTGCTGACCAACATCGACAGCCTCGTCGCCCAGGGCGCCAAGGCGCTGGTCACGGCCCCGCAGGACACCGGCGCGGTGGCCTCGAAGCTCGACGAGCTCGCGGGCAAGAAGATCCCCGTGATCACCGTCGACACCCGTCCCGACAGCGGCGCCGTCTACATGGTGGTCCGTGCGGACAACCGCGCGTACGGCACGAAGGCCTGTGAGTTCCTCGGCGAGAAGCTGGGTGGCAAGGGCAAGGTCATCGAGTTCCAGGGCTCGCTGTCCTCGATCAACGGTCGTGACCGCTCCGAGGCCTTCAAGGAGTGCATGACCAAGAAGTTCCCGGACATCAAGGTGTTCGAGGAGCCGACCGAGTGGGAAGGCGCCAAGGCCCAGGCCGCGCTGGAGACCCGCCTGACCACCGACCCGGACATCAAGGGTGTCTACATGCAGGCCGGTGGCGTGTTCCTCGACCCGACCCTGCAGGTCCTCAAGCAGCGTGGCCTGCTGGTCCCGCCGAGCGACCCCAAGCACATCTTCATCGTCTCCAACGACGGCATCCCGCAGGAGTTCGACGCCATCCGCAAGGGTGAGATCGATGCCACCGTGTCGCAGCCCGCCGACACCTACGCGGGAATCGGCCTCTACTGGGCCAAGCAGGCTCTCGCGGGTGTCACCCCGAAGGAAGGCCCGACCGACCACGGCAGCAACGTCATCACGCTGCCGAACGGTTTCGAGGACCAGCTCCCCGCTCCGCTGGTGACCAAGGACAACGTGGACGACGCTTCCCTCTGGGGCAACGCCAAGTCCTGACCTGACCAGCACGCAGGAGAGGTAATCCACGATGGACACCCAGCAACCGCTGGTTCAGGCGACCGGGATCGTCAAGCGCTTCGGGCCCACCGTCGCGCTCGCCGATGGAAACCTGACGGTGCACGCGGGCGAGACCCACGCCCTGGTCGGACGCAACGGCGCGGGCAAGTCGACCCTGGTCGGCGTCATCACCGGGCTGTTGAAGCCGGACGCGGGCGAGGTCCGGTTCTCCGGTGAGCAGGCGCCCGCGCTCGGTGACCGGGCCGCGTGGCGCGAACGGGTGGCGTGTGTCTACCAATACCCGTCGGTGGTCAAGGAACTGACCGTCGCGGAGAACCTCTTCCTGGACCGGCAGCCGCGCGGGCGGTTCGGCCTCATCTCGCCGAGCCGCCAGCGCAAGCAGGCAGCCGAACTGCTCGACGCGTGGTCGGTCCCGGTGTCCCCGGACCTGCCCGCGGCCGAGTTGACCGTCGAGCAGCGCCAGCTGGTCGAGATCGCGAGCGCGCTGTCGCTTGGCGCCCGCTTCGTCATCCTCGACGAGCCGACCGCGCAGTTGGAGGGCCGGGCGATCACCCGGCTGTTCGACAAGCTGCGCACGCTGCAGGACGCCGGGGTGACGTTCCTGTTCATCTCGCACCACCTCTCGGAGATCTACGAGATCTGCCAGCGGGTCACCGTCTTCCGCGACGCCCGGCACATCGTCACCGACACGGTGGCGAACATGGACCGGGACAAGCTGGTGGCCGCGATGATCGGTGAGGCACGTGGGCTCGTGCAGGTCGGCGCCGACCGACCTGCCGTGCCCGACACCGCCGAGCCGGTGCTCGAACTCGCGGGCGTGACCGTGCCGGGTCACGTCACCGAGGTGGATCTGACCGTGCGCCGCGGCGAGATCGTCGGCGTCGCGGGTTCAGCGGCCAGCGGCAAGCGTCAGCTCGCCGAGGCCCTGGCCGGACTGCGCGGGCGCACCGGGGCAGTGTCCGTGGCGGGCCGCAAGGTCCGCCCGGGCACGGTGCGCGCCGCGTTGGACGGCGGTATCGGGTACCTGCCGGGTGACCGGAACATCGACGGGTTCGTGGGGGGCCTGTCGGTGGCGGAGAACGCGACCATGACGATCGCCAAGAAGCTCGGGCCCGCCGGAATGGTGCTGCCGGGCAAGCGCGACGCCGCCGCCCGGACCATGATCGCCGACCTGGACATCCACACCTCCGGCCCCGACCAGCCGGTCGGCGAGCTGTCGGGCGGCAACGCCCAGAAGGTCGTGATGGCCAGGACTCTGGCCAGCGACCCTGAAGTCATCGTGCTGGTTCAGCCGACCGCGGGCGTGGATGTGCGCTCGAAGGAGTCGCTGCTCGGCGCGGTCGACGAGAAGACCCGTGAGCAGCGGGGCGCTCTGCTCATCTCAGACGAACTGGACGACCTGCGGGTGTGCGACCGCGTCGTGGTGATGGTCGGCGGCCGAATCGTCGCTGAGCACACACGGGGCTGGGACGAGAACATGCTCGTGGCCGAAATCGAGGGAATCAGTGAGCACAGTGTCTGAAACACTAGCGAAAGAGCCTCCGGTGGTGGAGCAGAGCGACAGCGGCAAGCCCGCCAAGTCGGGCAGGCCCAGCAACCGGCTGCGGCTGGCCAAGCTGCGTGACCTGGCCCTGATCCCGCCGATCATCGTCGTGCTGATCATCGGCTACTCGATCAACCCTGACGTCTTCCTCACGAAGTCGTACCTGGTCGACAACGTGCTGAAGTACCAGGCCGTGCTGGCGCTGCTGGTGCTCGCCGAGGCCCTTGTGCTCATCGTCGGCAAGATGGACCTGTCGCTGGAGTCGACAGTCGGGTTCGCCCCGGCTATCGCGGTGTTCTTCGTGGTCGGCAGCACTGACTTCCTCGGCACGCCGTGGCCCGCGTGGACAGTACTTCCGGTGACGCTGTTCTTCGGCGCACTGGTCGGCCTCTTCAACGCATTCATGATCGTCAAGTTCAAGCTCTCGGCGTTCATGGTCACCCTGGCCATGCTGATCCTGCTGCGCGGCCTGCAGCTCGCGATCGTCGGCGGCGCCACGATGTCCAACCTGGCCAAGAAGATCCCGGTGATCGACGACCTCGGCAGCACCCGGATCATCGGGATGCCGGTCTCGATCTGGATCGTCATCCTGTCCTTCGGTGTGGGCATCGTGGTGCTCGGGTACACCCGGGCGGGCCGGTCGATCTACGCGGTGGGCGGCAACGCCGCCGCCGCGCGGGCCGCGGGCATCCGGGTCGAGCGGGTCATCTTCATCACCCTGGCCATCGCCAGCGTCCTGGCCGCGTTCGCGGGCCTGATGCTCGCGGGCCAGCTCGGCGCCGTGTCGGCCACCATGGGCGACGGCATGATCTTCAAGGTGTTCGCGGCCGCGGTCATCGGCGGCATCATGCTCGACGGCGGCAAGGGCTCGCTGTTCGGCGCGCTGACCGGTGTCCTGCTGCTCGGCCTGCTGGAGAGCGTGCTGGTGCTGGCCCAGGTCGATCCGCTGCAGATCCAGGCGGTCTACGGCCTGGTCATCCTGGTCGCGCTGATCATCGCCCGGGTGACGAGTGGAAAGGCCCAGGACTGACCGTGGACCGGATCGCGCTGCACACCCGGCTCAAGCCGGGGATGGAAGCCGACTACGACCGCGAACACGCCGTGATTCCCGCCGACCTGGACGAAGCGCTCCGGGCGGCGGGGGTCCGCGTGTGGCGGATCTGGCGCGATGGGCTCGACCTGTTCCACTACGTCGAGGTCGATGACTACCAAGCAATGCGCAAGCAGCTCGCCGAGCATCCGGCCAACATCCCCTGGCAGGCCCAGATGGCCAGGCTGCTCGACGTCGAGGACGACTACTCCGGTGGCGACACCGGACTGAACAAGGTCTGGGAGCTCCCGTGAAGAAGGCCCGCCTGGGCACCACCGACGTCGAGGTCAGCGCGCTGGGCTTCGGCGCGGCAGGCATCGGCAACCTCTACCGGGCCGTCGACGACGCCGACGCCCTCGGCGCGGTCGACTCGGCGTGGGACGCCGGGATCCGCTACTTCGACACCGCTCCGCACTACGGACTCGGCCTGTCCGAGCGCCGCCTCGGCGAGGCGCTGGCCGGACGGCCGCGCTCGGAGTACGTGATCTCCACCAAGGTCGGCCGGATCCTGGAGCCCAACCCGGCGGGCGGCCGCGACGACCAGGGGTTCGACGTCCCGGCGGACTCGGTGCGGCGGTGGGACTTCAGTGGGGACGGCGTGCGCCGGTCGCTGGAGTCCAGCCTGGAACGGCTGGGCTTGGACCGCATCGACATCGTGCTGCTGCACGACCCGGACGACCACTGGCAGCAGGCCGTCGAAGAGGCCTACCCGGCGCTGCACGAGCTGCGTGCGCAGGGCGTGATCGGCGCGATCGGCGCGGGCATGAACCAGTGGGAGATGCTGGACCGGTTCGTCACCGAGACCGACATCGACGTGGTCATGCTCGCAGGCCGCTACACCCTGCTCGACCAGTCCGCCGCTGAGGTGCTGCTCCCCCACTGCCTGGAGCGGAATGTCTCGGTGCTCGGCGCGGGCGTGTTCAACTCCGGCGTCCTCGCCAAGGACACCCCCGGCGACAAGTACAACTACGACACGATCCCGGCCGATGTGCACGCACGCGCGGTCCGCATCGCGGAGGTGTGCGGTGACCACGGGGTGAGCCTGCCGCAGGCCGCCATGGCCTACGTCGCCCGTCATCCGGCCGTGGCGACCGTGGTCGTGGGCGCCCGGTCCGCCGCGCAGATCACCCGCAACGCCGACCTGTTCGCCAAGCCGGTGCCCGACGCCCTGTGGACGGACCTGGCCGCCCTGTGATCGTCGACGCCCACCACCACCTCTGGAATCCGGCGACCCGCGACTACCCCTGGATGGCGGGCGCCGCGGTCGACCCGATCCGCCGCGAGTACACAGTGGACGACCTGCGGGCCGCCGCGGGACCGGACGTGACCGCGACAGTACTGGTGCAGACCGTGTCCACCGCCGAGGAGACCGCCGAGTTCCTGGCCACCGCCCACGCCAGCGGCGGCCTCGTCGCAGGCGTGGTCGGCTGGACCGACCTGGTCGCGGGTACCCCCGATCCGAATCTGGACGACCCGCTGCTGGTCGGCGTCCGCCACCAGGTGGAGAACGAGCCCGACCCGGACTGGCTGCTGCGCCGGGAGGTCATGCGGTCCCTCGACGCGCTCGGCCAGCGGGGCCTGGTCTACGACCTGCTCGTCCAGCGGCCATCCCGGGCGGCCGCGCTGATGGTCGCCCGCCAGGTCGACATGCTGTTCGTGCTCGACCACGCGGGCAAACCCGACATCGCCGCGGGCGAGTGGCAGCCGTGGGCGGACTGGATCAGCGACCTGGCCCGCAGCCCGAACACCGTGTGCAAGCTGTCCGGGCTGACGACCCAGGCGGACTGGGCGGGCTGGCAGCCGCCGGACATCCGCCCGTACGCCGACCACGTGCTGGACGCGTTCGGCACGGGCCGGGTGCTCTTCGGCTCGGACTGGCCGGTCTGTGACCTCGCGGGTGGCTATGCCGGGGTCCGTGACCTCACCGAGGCGGTGCTGGGCGAGCTGTCGCCCGGCGAGCGCGACGCGATCCTCTGCACCAACGCCCGCCGGATCTACGGGCTCAGGTGAGCCTCAGATGGTGACGACGACCTTGCCGAGCGCCCGTCCTTCGTGGACATGGTCGATCGCGGCCGCGGCGTCCGCCAGCGAGTAGGTTCGCTCGACGGCGGGCATGACCAGCCCGTCCTCGATCATGCCGCGCAGCACCTCGAAGTCGGCGCCGCGCTCGGTGGCCATCAGCGCGGTCAGCTTCTGCGACACGAACGGGCTCAGCGCTGTCACCCCGAACACCCTGGTCACCGCGCCGAACAACCGGCCGCCACCCTCGCCGCCCACCGCGATCAGGGTCCCCTTGGGGGTGAGGGCGCGCCGCAGGTCCGACAGCGACCGGTTGCCCACGGTGTCGAAGACGAGGTCGTAGCGTTGGGCACCGTCGGCGAAGTCGGCCTTGGTGTAGTCGATCACCTCGCCTGCCCCTATCGAGCGGACCAAGTCGACCTTGGCCGTGCGGCACACCCCGGTGACCTCGGCGCCGTAGGCCTTGGCGAGTTGGACGGCGAAGGTGCCGACGCCGCCCGCCGCTCCGACGACCAGCATTCGCTGTCCTGAGTGGACCTTCCCGCGCAGACCCTGCAGCGCGGTGGCGCCGGAGATCGGCACGGCGGCGGCTTGGTCGAAGCGCAGGTTCGCCGGGATCATGGCCAGCCGGTCGACCCTGGCGCAGGCGTACTCGGCGAACGAGCCATCGCAGGTGCCGTACACCTCGTCGCCCGGCTTGAACTCGGTCACGCCTGGCCCGACCGAGTCGACCACCCCGGCCAGGTCCCGCCCCCGGATCGGGTGCTTCGGCGCCCGCAGACCGAAGGCTGGGCGGACCAGATAGGGCAGGCCGGTCATCAGGTGCCAGACCCCGGGGTCGACCCCAGCGGCGCGCACCTGGATCAGCACCTCGCCCTTGCCGGGCACCGGCGTCTCGACGTCGCGTAACTCCAGCACGTCGGTGGATCCGTATCTGTCCTGGACTATCGCCTTCATGGCGGCTCCCCGATGGTGTCCGGGTACTGGAAGACATCGTCGAGCGGCACCCGGAAGACGCGCGCGATCTGGAAGGCCATCTCAAGGGACGGCGAGTACTTGCCCTGCTCGATGGCGATGATGGTCTGGCGGGTCACGCCGACCCTGTTGGCCAGTTCGGCCTGGGTCATCTCGGCCGCGGCGAACCGCAGCGCGCGGATCGAGTTGGTCACCTTGGTGGACTTCACCATGCCTGGAACCCCTGCCGGTAGGCGAAGATCCGGGTGACCGAGCTGAGGACCCCGGACAGCGTGAACGCCAGGTAGACGGCGTTGGCGATCCAGAAGTGGTTCGCCTCGGCCATCGCAAGGACTAGCGCGGCCACGCCGCCCGCGACCACAAAGGACTGCCCGACGTAGTCACTGAACCGGCCGATCTCCCGGTCTCTCTGGTCAGGTTTGACGTGCGCCTCGCCGGAGGCGAGCGACGCGGCGATATGCAGGACGATGGAGGCCACGATGCCGCCGCCGATGGTCCACAGCATCGGCGCGATGTAGGCGACCTCGGTGATCGGGCCGTCGCCGCCCAGGATCACCCCGGCATAGACCGCGTAGGCGCAGACCGTGACCACCAGCATGATCCACGCGCGCTTCTCTTCCAGGGCCACGCTCGTCCTCCCGCTTTTGATCCCGACCTCATCAAGGTAAAGCAACCCAGACATCATGTCAAAGATTATTGACTCCGACCCGGCCGTGGCCACTTTCGGGTGATCATGGTTGAGGGATGCTCAAGATTCATCACCCGAACGACGATCCCCCGACTGGGATTCCCAAACACACGGTCGGGGTAGCGAAATGGTTCAAGTTGCGATGGCGGCTGTCCTTTGTGGGCAGAGTTCGTTGACTATCCAATGTGGAAAGACATGGCTGGAGCGCGGCCACGACCTGCGGCTGGTGGTCTCCCCCACCGCCGAGGTCCGGGAGTGGGCGACGGCGCGGGGCATACCCTCGGTCGGCGCCGACGCCGACCTGGTCGCCGAACTGGCGGGCACGCCGGTCGACTACCTGTTCAGCGTGGTCAACCTGCGGATGCTGCCCGCCGAGGTGCTCGCGCTGCCGACGCGGCTCGCGGTCAACTTCCACGACGCGCTGCTCCCCCGCGACGCCGGGACGAACGCCAGCACCTGGGCGGTGCTGCGCGGCGCCGAGGAGCACGGGGTGACCTGGCACGTGATGACCGAGGAGGCCGACAGCGGCGACATCCTGGTCCAGCGGCCGGTCGAGATCACCAAGGCCGACACGAGCTACACGCTCAACGTCAAGTGCTGGCAGGCGGGCGCGGAGTCCTTCGCCGAGTTGGTCGACGCACTGGCCGACGGGACGGCGACCCGGACCACGCAGGACCCCGCGCTGCGCACCTACCACGCCCGCACCGCCCGGCCGGACGCCGCGCTGACGATCGACTGGGCGACCCCGGCCGAGGGGATCTCCGCGCTGGTGCGGGCGGCCGACTTCGCCCCGCACCCCAACGGGTTCGGCACGGCCAAGATCTGGTTGGGCGGCGACTTCGCCATCGTCGGCGCCGCCGAGGTGACCACCGAGGAGTCCGTCGCCCCGCCCGGCACCGTGATGTCGGTCCAGCCGGACGGTCTGACGGTAGCGACGGTCAGCGTCGACGTCCGGCTGCGCGACCTGACCACAGTGGACGGAGACCCACTCGACCCCGCCGTGCGCGCCGGACACCGGTTCGACACGCTGCCCGCCGACCACGCGGCCGCGATCACCGCCGGGTACCGCGACGCCCTGCGGCACGAGCCGTACTGGCGGCGCAGGCTCGCCCGGCTGAGCCCGCTGGACCTGCCGCACCGCGAGTCGCTCGACGACCCGACCGGCTGGCACCGCCTCCCGGTCACCACCCCCGAGGGGGTCGACCGCGACACCATGGTCGCCGCGACGCTGGCGTTCCTCGGCCGGGTGTGCGGCGGCGGCGACGTCGGCTACCACGACGGCATCGGCGTTGACGAAGCATTGTTCGAGCCGGTCCGGCCGCTGCGGATACCGGCGGTGCGCGGCGGGTTCGCCCAGTTCCGCGCCGCGGTCACCCGCCGGATCGCCGACCTGCGCCCGACCTACTGCCGCGACATCGTCGCCCGGCACCCCGGACTGGGCGACCGCCTGCCGATCGTGGTGGAGGTCGGCGACGCGCCGGAAACAGGGCAGGCCTGCACCCTGCGAGCGGGCACCGTGCTGCGAGTTCGGGTCCGCCAGGACGGCGCAGCGGAATGGCTGGTCGCCGATCCGGTCGTCGGCACCGCCACCGCCACGGCGCTGCGCGACTCGTTCCTCGCCTTCCTCGCCAACCGCAACGACCTCGACTCGGCCACCGTGCTGCCAGAGGACCAGCGGCGCGTTCTGCGGGTGTGGAACCACACGCGCGCGGTCTACCCGCGGCACACCTGCGCCCACCAGCTGATCGCCGACCAGGCCCGGCTCCGGCCCGACGCCCTCGCGGTCGTCGCCGACGACGCCACCCTCACCTACGCCGAACTGGACGACCGGGTCCGGCGGCTGGCCGACGTCCTGGCCGCCGCGGGTGTCGCCCCCGGCGACCGGGTCGCGGTCTGCCTGCCAAGGCACGCCGACGTCGTGGTCGCCCTGCTCGCCGTGCTGCGCGCGGGCGCCGCCTACGTCCCGCTCGACCCGATCTATCCGCGGGACCGCGTCCTCGGCGTGCTGCGGGACTCCGAGACCCGGCTCGTCATCACCCACACCGCATTGGCTCACCTAGCCGAAGGCGTCCCCACACTCGTGATCGACGAGCCGTGGCCCGACGCTCCCGCTTCCCGCGACCTCGGCCGGTCCGACGCCCCGGCGTATGTGATCTACACGTCCGGCTCCACCGGGCGCCCGAAAGGCGTGCAGGTCGGCCACCGCGCGCTGACGAACTTTCTCATGTCCATGATGGACACTCCAGGTCTCGGCGCGGGCGACGTCCTGCTCGCGGTCACCACGGTCTGCTTCGACATCGCCGCACTGGAGCTGTTCGGGCCGCTGATCAGCGGCGGCACGGTCCACCTTGTCGCCGCCGACACCGCGGCCGACGCGGACGCCCTGCGCGACCGGCTCGACCTGGTCCGGCCCGACATCATGCAGGCGACCCCGGCCACGTGGACCATGCTCGCCGCGGCGGGCTGGACCGGGCATCCCGGCCTGAAGGTGCTGTGCGGCGGGGAGGCTATGCGGCCTGACCTGGCCGACATCCTGCTGGACCGCGCCGACGAGGTCTGGAACATGTACGGGCCGACGGAGACCACGATCTGGTCGTCGGTCGCCAAGGTCCGCCGGGGTGGGCCGATCACGCTCGGCCATCCCATCGCGAACACGGTGTTCCAGGTGCTCGACGCGCTCCAGCGTCCGCTGCCGATCGGGGTGCCGGGCGAGTTGTGCATCGGCGGGGACGGCGTCGCCGACGGCTACGTCAACCGCCCGGAGCTGACCGCCGAACGGTTCCCGCGCATCAGGGACGCGCGGTGGTACCGGACCGGCGACCTGGTCAGGATGACCCCGACCGGTGACCTGGAGTACCTCGGCCGCGGTGACCACCAGGTCAAGATCCGCGGCTACCGCATCGAGCTCGGCGAGATCGAGACCACCCTGGCGGCCCACGACTCGGTGGCGCAGTCCGTGGTCGTCGCCCGGGACGGGACGCTGGCGGGCTATGTCGTCGCCGCGCCCGGCGAGTCCGCCGATCCGGCGACCCTGGTCGACCGCCTGCCCCGCACCCCCAACGGGAAGATCGACCGCAACGCCCTGCCCGTGCCTCGGCCGGTGGCCGGGGCGCCGTCCCGCGCGCCGGAGACCCCGGCCGAGCGCGCGCTGTGCGCGGTGTTCGCCGCCGCGCTCGACCGGGCCGAGGTCGGCGCCGAGGACAGCTTCACCGACCTCGGCGGCACGAGCGTGACCGCGGCGACGCTCGTCGCCCGCGCGCGGGCGGCCGGGCTGCCGATCCAGGCCGCCGACGTGTTCGCGCACCGGACCCCGGCCGCGCTGGCCAAGCACCTGGCGAGCGCACCGTCCCGAATGGACTTGCGGGCCGAGATCGGGCTGGCCGACGACATCGTGCCCGCCGCACGGCTCGCGGCCGGGCCGCCGCGGCGGGTCCTGCTCACCGGGGCCACCGGTTTCCTCGGCGCGTTCCTGTTCGATGAGCTGGCCCAGACCGGCGCGACGCTGCACTGCCTGGTCCGCGGCACCGACGAGGCGCACGCCTTGGCCCGACTCGACGCGTCCCTCGCCGCGTACGGCCTGCCCGCCGCCGCCCGGATCGAGATCGAGGTCGGCGACCTCGCCCTGCCGGGCCTCGGCCTGTCGAAGGATCGCTTCGACCACCTGGCCGACACCATCGACACGGTGTTCCACGCGGGCGCCGTGGTGAACTGGCAGCGGTCATACCCGGATCTGAAGGCCGCCAACGTGACCGGCACCGAACAGCTCATCCGGCTGGCGGCGCGTCGGGGCGTTCCGCTGCACTACGTGTCGTCCATGGGTGTGTTCGCCCACGGCCAGTGGACCGGGCGCAGGCACGGCCCGGCCGACCCGACCGGCCCGGCCGAGGCGCTGCTGACCGGCTACCAGCAGTCGAAGTGGGTCACCGAGCACAACCTGGCCATCGCGGCGGGCCGGGGCCTGCCGGTCACCGTCCATCGGGTCGCCAGGGTGTGCGGCGACCAGCGCACCGGCGCCTGCCAGGCCGACGACTTCCTGTGGCGGGTGCTCAAGGGCTGTGTGCAGGCGCAGGCCGCGCCGGTCGACACCGGGCTGCTCTTCGACTTGGTCCCCGCCGACCACGTCGCCGCGTCGATCGTCGACCTCGCCAGGCGCGGCGCGACCGGCGTGCACCACATCGCCAACCCGGTGCTCACCGACTTCGACACCCTGGTCGGCGACCTGCGGGCCGCCGGGTATCCGCTGCTGGACGTCGACCGGGAGAAGTGGGTCGACCTGGTGGCCGCCGACCCGGACAACGCGGCCTACCCGCTGCTGGAACACTTCACCGCGACCGTCGGCAATCCCGATCGGGTGGAGATCCCGCTGGCGCCGACCGTCCTGTCCGCGCCCATGATCGACGAGCGGATCGTGGCCCGGCATGTCGACCACTTCGTCCGGACGGGTTTCCTCCCGCCCGCCTGACCGCGGGTCAGGCGCCGGGAGCCAGTGCCGAGGCCGGGGTACCGAGCATGTTGCGCAGCCACAGCTCGACCCCGGCCACGTGCACCGTGGCCCACGCGCGCGCGACCTCCGGCTGCCTGGACTCGATCGCGTCGCAGATGGCCATGTGCTGTTCGCGGGTGCGCTGTACGGCGCCCTCTTGGGTCAGGCCACGCCAGATCCGGGCTCGGGCGGTGGGCCCGGACATGCCGTCGATCAGCGAGCACAGCACCGGGTTGCCGGAACCGAGGGCGATCCGCCGGTGGAACTCCAGGTCGTTGGCGACCAGTTCCTCGATGCTGGCGTCCTCGGGCAGCTCGGCGAGGACGCCGCGCAGACCGGCGATGTCGGCGTCGAGCATCTCCGTGGCGGCCATGGCGGTGGCGGCGGGTTCGAGGATGCGGCGGACCTCCAGGAAGTGCAGCACGGAGCTGTCCTGGTGGAAGTCGACGACGAAACCGAGCGCGTCGAGCAGGAGGTTGGGCTGCAGGCTGGTCACATAGGTGCCGTCGCCCTGGCGCACGTCGAGGACGCGGATCAGCGACAGCGCCTTGACCGCCTCACGCAGCGAACTGCGGGACAGGCCGAGGCGTTCGGCCAGGTCGGCTTCGCGGGGCAGCTTCGAGCCGGGCCCGAGCTCGCCGCTCACGATCATGCCCTTGATCTTCTCGATCGCCTCGTCTGTAACCGGCACCGCGGCCCCCTCACTGAACATCCGACGTTTGTCAGACTAGCTGGGCCGAGGGGTCTTGCCCAGGTAGGGCGTCGCGGGCGCGCCGCGCACGCCGGGACGGCAGGTGTGCAGCAGGCCGCCGCCCGCTTCCAGATCCGCGCCGCGCGCGGTGGTGATGACCAGGACATCCAGGTCCGGACCTGCGAAAGCACAGCTCGTCGGGCGGCTCACCGGGACGGGGACGACCGCGCTCAGCGTGCCGTCCGGGGCGTAGCGGCGGACCTGTGCGCCATCCCACATGGCCACCCAGATCCCGCCCTCGGCGTCCACCGTCAGGCCGTCCGGGTCCCCGCCGCCTGGTTCGAAGTCGACCAGCACCCGCCCGTCCGTCGGCTCTCCGGACGCCAAGTCGTAGTCGTGGACCTCCAGGGTGCGGTCGGCGGTGTCGACGTAGTACATCCGGCTGCCGTCCGGGCTCCAGCCCAGACCGTTGGAGATGCCGACGCCGGTGCGGATCGGGGCCACCGATCCGTCGAGGTCCACCCGGTAGAGGACACCTTGGCCGGGCAGCGACCCGTGCATGGTGCCCGCCCACAGCCGCCCGAGCGGATCGCACTTGGCGTCGTTGAACCGCACCCCGGACGGGCCGGTGAAGACCGGACCGAGCGGGTTGGCGTAGCCGCCGCGGCGCAGTTCGGTGAGCGTCGACCCGGTCATGGCCAGCCAGCCCGCGCCGTCGGCCAGCGGGACGGCCGCGCCGAGGGTGCCGTCGACCGACAGGCTCATGTAGTGCCGGGGCGCGCCGTCGACCCAGCGGGCCACGTGCAGCCGCCCGGCGGTGATGTCGACCCAGGACAGCTCGCCGCCACTCCACTGCGGCCCCTCGGCGAGGTAGCCCGCCGGTCCGCCGACGCAGGTGGCCAGCGCGGAACTGAGGACATCGGTCATGGCGGTCCTTCCGGAAGGCGCGCGGCGGTCATGCGTCGAGTTGGTCATGGGCGGGCCTGCCCGGCAATCGCCAGGTTGCTCGGTGTGCCGGAGGCGCGGTGTGGTTCGACGAAGAGAGGAGGGCGGGGGCGCCGCGGACCCGGCGCCCCCGCCCTTCAACACGACCGGCTCGCGCCGACCGTGGCATTCCGTCGCCGACCCGGGTCATGGAACTGACCCGTTGCCCCGGCCGTACGACGTCGACACTCATGTCCTGCGGCCGCTCAGCCCGCGCCGTTCGCGGCGCCTGAGACAGCGGCGGCGGCCCGGTCGGCGAGGCCGTCGAGGTCCGTGCCGACCAGCGGCGCGCCGATGCCGACGGCGAGCACGCCCGCGGCGAGATAGGCGGGCACGTCGGCGATGCCGACACCGCCGACGGCGACCAGCGGGATGTCCGGGAACGGGCCGCGCAGCGCGGCGAGGTAGGCCGGACCGCCCGCGGCCGAAGCCGGGAAGACCTTCACCGCGGTCGCCCCGGCCAGCCAGGCGGCGTCGATCTCGGTCGGGGTGAACGCCCCGGCCAGGATCCCGACGCCGAGCGCGTCGGCCGCGGCGATGGCGCCCGCCGAGACCGTGGGGCTGACCAGGAACCCGGCGCCCGCGGCGACGGCGTCCTTGGCCCGCGCCGCGCTGAGCACGGTGCCCGCGCCCAGGACCAGGCCGGGCTGGGCGTCGCGGATCTCGGCGATGACGTCGAGTGCGTCCGCGCTCGTCAGCGACACCTCGATGACGCTGACCCCTGCCTTCGCCAGCACCCCGGCCGCGGCCACCAGGTGGGCCGGGTCGTCACCCCGCAGGATGGCCAGGACTCGCGCCTTGGCCAGCGCCTCGGTGAGCTGCTCCGGGGAGCAGGTGAGGTGCCCGGCGAAGGTGGAGGTCATCGGGAGCCCAGGCGCAGGCCGGTCGCCTTGTCGAAGAGGTGGACCTGGTCGGCGACCGCGACGAGCGACAGCCGGTCGCCGGGGCGGTGGCTGGACATGCCCTCGGTGCGCACGGTGACCGGTCGCTGCTCGCCCGCGATGTCGGCGCGGCAGTACAGGAAGCCGTCGCTGCCGAGTTCCTCGACCACGTCGATGGTCGCGGCGAGGCCGGTGCCCGGCTCGGAGATCCGCCAGCCCTCGGGGCGTACACCGATGACGACGTCGGGCGAGGTCAGCCCGGCGATGTCGGCCCGGTCCATCCTGGTGGCCCAGGAGCCCAGCCGCACGACGTCGCCGTCGATCTTGGCGTCGAGCAGGTTCATCGCCGGTGAGCCGATGAAGCCCGCGACGAACAGGTTGACCGGCCGGGAGAACAGGTTCACCGGCGTGTCGCACTGCTGCAGCTCGCCGTCCTTGAGTACGGCGACCCGGTCGCCCATGGTCATGGCCTCGGTCTGGTCGTGCGTCACGTAGAGCGTGGTGACGCCGAGCCTGCGCTGCAGCGAGGCGATCTGGGTGCGGGTCTGCACCCGGAGCTTGGCGTCCAAGTTGGACAGTGGCTCGTCCATCAGGAACACCTGCGGCTTGCGCACGATGGCCCGGCCCATGGCCACGCGCTGACGCTGGCCGCCGGAGAGCTTGGCGGGCTTGCGGTCGAGGTACTGCTCGAGGTCGAGCAGCTTGGCCGCCTCCAGGACGCGCTTCTCGCGCTCCACCTTGCCGACCTTGCTGATCTTGAGGTGGAAGCCGATGTTCTCCCCCACCGTCATGTGCGGGTAGAGCGCGTAGCTCTGGAACACCATGGCGATGTCGCGGTCCTTGGGCGGCAGGTCGGAGACGTCGCGGTCACCGATCCAGATCTCGCCGTCGTCGACCGGCTCCAGCCCGGCCAGCATCCGCAGGGTGGTCGACTTGCCGCAACCGGATGGACCCACCAGCACGACGAACTCGCCCTCCTCGATCTTGAGGTCGAGCTGATCGAGCGCGGGTCGCGCCACGCCGGGATAGCGGCGGGACACTCCGCGATACGACACACCGGCCATGGGGCTACTCCAAAGACAGAAGATGCACGATTGTGCAAAGTCTCGGCTGGTTTCGCGCATAAGTCAACAGCGCTTGCCGAACTTCGCGCAGATTCTGCGCGAGCGGACGACACGGTCGAGCCCGAACGACCGGTGGCCGGACACCGCGTTCCGGACACCGGTCGGTACGGGCATTCAGCTCCCGTAGACCTCGAATTCGTAGATCCGGGCGGCCGGATCAGTGCCCTGCGTCGGCGCGGTGACATTGAGCCGCGCATAGCGGGCCGACGTCGCCGCGATCGGGTGCGTCGTCACCCCAGCGGTGTTGTTCGCGACGGACACCGGCGTCGACCAAGTAGCGCCATCAGTCGACAACTGGATGGTGAACGCCTTCCAGCGCCTGCCGGTCGGCATTACCGAGAACGACCACATACGGGCTGGACGGCCCCACGCGACACCCCACAAGGAAGATCAACTATGAGGGTGTGACGGTATCGGGCACCATGAACCGCATGGCCGTCCCGCCCGACTCGACCAAGACCTCCCTGCGTCAGCGTCTGCTGGCACGAGCGCGGGAACGCTGGCCCCAGCTCGGTGATGTCACCGTCCGCCACCATGGCGCGTTCGCCTACGTCACCGGCCACCTTCCCGACGGCACGGCCATGCCGTTGTTCCGGTTGCGCTACACCGGATCCGCCACCACCTGGGGCTTCGCCATCTACCGCGCAAGCCACGACGACTACGAGAACTCCTACCTGCCCAGCGGCTACCCCTCAGGCACCCCGCAGGAAGCGCTCGACTGCGCCTGCGGGCTCTACCTCAACGACTACACCGCCTGGCTCCAACCCCCGACGAACTAACGGGCGTGACCACTAGTAGATCGTCGCGACTAAAACTGTGGATATAGGTGGCGGAGTTTGGTTCGGGCGTCGCTGGTGGTGAAGTGCCAGTTGACCTGTCGTTGGTCGGTGTTGGTGGTGTCTTGCCAGGCGGCCAGTTCGGTGTTGAGGGT
>DATLIA010000127.1:0-34175 GCA_035540215.1 Actinokineospora sp.
GGACTCGATCACGCTGACCCGGACCTGCTCGGCGACCGCGTTGACCGCGTGGCCGAACTCCACGACCAGGGCGACCTTGATCGTGGCGACGCCGCCGTCGACCTCGTCGGAGACGGCTTCGTCGAGTGCGTAGACGCCCTCGACCTTGCGGGCCACCAGGTTCACGACCTTGGTGACGACGCCGTCGCCACGATCAAGGTCGCCCTGGTCGTGGAGTTCGGCCACGCGGTCAACGCGGTCGCCGAGCAGGTCCGGGTCAGCGTGATCGAGTCCGTCGAGCAGTTCCTCGGCCTCGACGTCGCGGGCGTGGACGTCCACGTCACCGACATCCACCTGCCGGACGCTCTCTGATAGTCGAGCAGAAAGCCTGATGGCCCCGGACCGTGGTCCGGGGCCATCAGGCTTTGAATCAACCCGCTAGGAGACAGTCCACTTCTGGTTCGTCTGGCCGTTGCACGTCCAGATGATCACCCGTGTCCCGTTCGCCGTGCCTGCACCGAAGGCGTCCAGGCACTTGGTGCCGTTGCGGAGCGACCCGTCGGTCCACTGCGTCCAGTTCTGGTTCGCCTGGCTGTTGCAGGTGTAGGTCCCGACGATCGCGCCGTCGGTCTGGCTGGCGCCGGTCACGTCGAGGCACTTGCCACCGGTCTGCAGAGTGGCGCCCACGGAGGTCCACTTCTGGTTGGCCCCACCGTGGCAGTCCCACAGCACGACCTGACCGGCGACTGTCGCCGAGTTGTCCATGCACCGGTTGCTGCCGACGCCCTTGATCTGCTTGGCCGGGTCGATGGTGGCCTTGCCGACGCCGGGGCCGCTGTAGGTGATCGAGTCCAGGTCGAAGTTGTTGTTCGACGGGGTCTTGAACACCACGAACAGCTCGATCGTGCCGCCGGGGTCGGTCACGTTGACCGCGGGCTGCTGGACATAGGTGTCCCAGCCGCCGGTCGATGCGACCGGCGCCGTGGCGATCAGCGCGCCGTTGGGCGAACCGGCGTGCAGCTCGATCGAGCCGCCGCCGCTCGGCGACGAGATCTTGAACGACACCTGGTTGATCCCGGTGAAGTTGACCGGCTTGAACGAGATCCAGTCGTCGTTGCTGACGTCGCCGATGCGCGCACCGGACTCGGCACCCGACTGGTTGACCACCCGCACGCCGGACATGGCACCGAAGTACTCGGCCTGCTTGCGCTTGGGCTGCAGCACGAACTGGGCGCTGCCGGGCAGCGGCGACATGCCGTTCCCGCCGTGGTCGGTGTAGGACGCCGCACCGATGATGTGGGCGTTGCCGTTCTGGTGCTCGGTGTCCGCCTCAGCCTTGAACGAGCCGAGACAGCCGTTGATCGCGGCGCCGAGCGGGTGCTTGTGCGTGTCGTGGCCGATGTTGGGCACCGTGGAGATCTCGGCGCAGTTGATCGGCCCGTCCTCGGCGTCGGTCGCCGTCACCGAGAACGGGATGTACTCGCCCCACCCGAACATGGCGCCATCGGCCGGGCCGTTGAACTTCACCGTCGGCGCGGTGTTGCCCGCGGTGATGGTGATGTTCGCGGTGCCGGTCTTGCCGGTCGGGTCGGTGACGGTGAGCTGCGCGTTGAACGCGCCCGCCGTGTTGTAGGTGTGCGAGGGGTTGGCCGCGGTGGACGTGCCGCCGTCGCCGAAGGTCCACGCGTAGGTCAGCGCACCGCCCTCGGGGTCATTGGAGCCCGCGCTGGAGAACTGCACGGTCAGCGGGAGGGCGCCGCTGTTCGGGGTGGCCGATGCCCGCGCGATCGGGCTGCGCGCGCCCGCCGAGTAGTCGACCCGGAAGAGACCGCCACCGGGCAGGTGGACGGTGTCGTCCCAGCCCGAACCCCAGGCCAGCACGTACATCGAGCCGTCAGGACCGAACTTGGCGTCCATCGGGGAGGCGAACGTGCCGTTGGCCATGAAGTCGTTGATCTTCAGCAGGTTCCCGGACGAGTCGGTCCGGAACTCCCACATCCGGTTACGGGTCCAGTCACCGAAGAACGGGGTCTGGTCGTAGTAGGCGGGGAACTTGGTCTCCGTCGGGTTGTTCGCGTTGTACTGGTAGATCGGGAACGCCATCGGCGCCTCGCCGCCGCCGCCGAGTTCGGGGAACTTGTTGCCCTCGGTCGCGCTGTTGCCGTACCAGACGTCCGCGGCGCGGGCCGCGGGCAGCGTGGTCAGACCGGTGTTGTTCGGCGAGTTGTTCGTCGGCGCCGCACAGTTGAACGTCGCACCGGAGGTGCTGGTGGCGAAGTTGTAGTCGTTGTACGGGGTGTTGTTGCCGATGCAGTACGGCCAGCCGTAGTTGCCCGGCGACTTGACGATGTTCCACTCCACGAGCCCACCCGGGCCGCGGTTGGCGTTGTCGGCACCGGCGTCCGGGCCGTAGTCGGCCAGGTAGATCGCGCCCGTGGTCGGGTGCACGCTGAAGCGGAACGGGTTGCGGAAGCCCATCGCGTAGATCTCGGGCTTCGTCTTGGCCGTTCCCGGGGCGAACATGTTGCCCGTGGGCACGGTGTAGGTGCCGTTGGCCTCGGGGTGGATGCGGAGGATCTTGCCGCGCAGGTCGTTGGTGTTGGCCGACGTGCCCTGGGCGTCCCAGTACTGACGACCCGAGCGCTCGTCGATCGGCGTGTAGCCGTCGGAGGCGAACGGGTTGGTGTCGTCACCGACGCCGATGTAGAGGTTCTTCCCGGGACCGAAGGTCAGGTAGCCACCCGTGTGACCAGGCTCGTTGACCCGCCACATCGGCACCGACAGCAGGATCTTCTCCGTGGTCTTGTCCAAGGTGTCGCCGTTCATCGTGAACCGCGAAACCCTCGACTCCTCCGTGGTGGGAACCTCGGGTGCGTACATCAGGTAGACGTACTTGTTAGTCGCGAAGTCCGGGTCCAGCGCCACGCCGGTCAGACCGTCCTCGGAGATCTGCCCGCCGCCGTAGACGTCGAACGTCGCGGCCGTGACCGTGGTCTTGGTGTCCGGCTTGAAGATCTTGAGCTTGCCGCCGTACTCGGTCATGAAGACCCGGCCGTCCGGGGCGACGTCGATCGCGCCCGCCGCGATGGTGGTCTCGTCCAGCGACACCTTCTCGAAGCTGGACCACACCGTCGGACCACAGTCCGAGGCCACCTTGCCACCGGCGGACTCGACGCCGCCCGCGATGTGCGACTTGAACAGCGGCTCGGCGTAGCTCGACGCCACGTGGCCCATGCCCGTGGCCCAGAGGCGCCCGCCCTCGAAGTTGCGGCACCACGAGATCGGGTGGTCGTAGCCCATGGCGGACCCGCCCGCGTTGTACGTGGTCTCGTCCGCGGTCACCAGGACGTGGACGTCACCGCGGGCGGAGCGGTCGAAGTTGTACCACTCCTCGGTGCGCACCCACTTGTCCGGCAGACCGACGCCGGACGGGTGCTTCTTGTCGGCGACCTTGGCGGTGCCCTGCACGATCGACGAGTGCGCGGTCATGGTCATGCCGAGCATCTGGTCCCACCACGGGAACTGGCCCTCGATGTTCATGTCCGTGGCGTTGTGGATCGCGACGAACGCGCCGCCGTTGCGCATGTAGGTCTGCGCGGCGGTGCGCTGCGCGTCGTTGTCCCAGACCATGCCTGAGGTTTGAAGCATGACGACGACGTCATAGGTGGCGAGATCGGTGTCGTTGAAGACCGCCGAGTCCTCACTCTTGGTCAACTCCCACCCGCGCTCGGTGGCCAAGTCGTCGAACATGGTCTTCGCGGCCGGGATCGAGTCGTGCCGATAGGCGCCCGCGGCGGTCTTGCTGAAGAGCAGCACGTGCAGACCGTCTGGATGCGCACTGACGGTGGGGACCGACAGACCGGTGACTATCAGCGTACTTGCTATGACTGGCAGTAGTCGAGAAAGTCGAATTCGCATGTCACTTCCTCCGGGTGGGAACGGCGACTTGATAGCGGCACACCGTTGCCAACGCCGGTATTGACGTTGATGTCCCACATGTTGCGAACGTATGACAGGACATCTGTCGACGTCAAGACAAAAGTTGATCGGAAGACATCCAAAAGACCAGATAAGTCCACTTCATTACGGCAGCGGGTCTGGCACTAACGCTGCGTCAGCGTCGTGAGCGACAGCAGCTCCGGACCGGCGGGCTGCCCACCGCAGCAGCCACCGCCCGCGTCCTCGGCCGGAGCGTCGAAGAGCCCCGCACCGCCGCACACGCCTGTGTCCGGGAGCGTCAGCTCGACGCGTCCGGCGGACTCGTGGTCACCCGCGAGAGCAGCGGCGATGGACCGTACCTGCTCGAAACCAGTCATAGCGAGGAACGTGGGGGCGCGACCGTAGGACTTCACCCCCGCGAGGTAGACCCCGGGCTCGGGATGGGCGAGCTCCTTGACTCCGTGTGGATAGACGGTCCCGCAGGAGTGAACATTGGGGTCGATGAGCGGGGCCAGAGCAACGGGGGCCTGCAGCGTCGGATCGAGGTCGAGGCGGACCTCGGACAGCCAGCCCAGTTCAGGACGGAAGCCCGCGAGGACCACCACCCGGTCGATGCCCGCCAGATCCGCGCCTTCGACAGGCACGAGCGTCAAGGTGCCGTCGGCCGCGCGGATGACCTCCTCGGTGCGGAATCCAGTCGCGACAGTGATGTGGCCCGCGTCGACGGCGGCCCGAGCGGCTTGCCCCAGCGCCCCGCGAGCGGGGAGCTGGTCGGCGTCCCCACCGCCGAAGGCGGCGCCGACCGCGCCGCGGCGGAGCAGCCAGGTGATCCGGGTGGCGGGCGCCCGCTCGGCCAGCCCGCCGAAGGCGACCAGGGCGGTGAGCGCGGAGTGGCCGCTGCCCGCGACCACGACATGCTTGCCCGCGTAGGCCGAGGCGATCGCGGGGTCGTTCAGATCCGGGACACGATAGGTGATCCGGTCGGCCGCGGCGGTCTCGCCGATAGCGGGCAGGCCGTCGCCGCCGAGCGGGTTCTGGCCACCCCAGGTGCCGGAGGCATCGATCAGCGCCCTTGCCAGGACCCGCTCCTCCCCCTCGGCCGCGCGGACATGCACGGTGAGGGGTTCGGTGTCGCGGCCGGCGTCGACCACCCGGTCCCGCCCGCGGCGGGCGACGCCGACGACCTCCGCGCCGAGGCGGACCCGGTCGCCGAGTGCGGCGGCGAGGGGGCGCAGGTAATGCTCGGCCCACTCGGCGCCCGTGGGGTACGCCGACACGTCGGGGTGCTCCCAACCGGTCGACTCCAGCAGTCGCCGGGCCGCGGGTGCGACCAGCTCGGCCCAGCGGGAGAACAGCCGGACGTGGTTCCACTGCGCCACCGCCGCGCCCGCCGCGTCGCCCCGTTCGAGCACGAGCGGGGTCAGACCGCGTTCGAGCAGTTCCGCCGCCGCGGCCAGGCCGACTGGACCCGCTCCGACCACGACAACTGGCAGTTCGGACATCCCGCGCTCCTTTAATCGAATCTGGTCGATGTACTGGAGCGAATGTATCGACCGTCGCCGATTGACGCAACCATCGGTCTCGGTCGATAATCGAGCCATGTCGATCGCATCCGCGCTGCCAGAGGTCGAGGCCGGGACGTACGCCGAGTGGTTCGCCTGTCTCGCCGAGCCCACCAGGGTGCGACTGCTGCACGCGGTCGCCACCGCCCCAGCGGGCTTGACGGTCGGCGAGCTGACCGACCTGCTGGGGACCAGCCAGTCGACCTGCTCGCACCACGTGCGCAAACTCGCCGACGTCGGGTTCGTGTTGCTGCAGAAGGAAGGCACCAGCACGCGCGTGCTGGTGAACCAGGCGTGCTGCGTCGGGCTGCCGCACGCGGCAGACGCGGTCATGGGTCTGCTCGCCGCGCGCCCCTGCTGCCCGGAGAACCTTCCCGCCGACGTGTCGGTCCGGGCGCTCACGTCCGACGACTGGCCCGCGGTGCGGCGCATCTATGGGGAGGGCATCACTACCAGGCAGGCGACGTTCGAGACCGACGTGCCGACGAAGTCCAGCCTGGACGCCAAGTGGCTGACCGGGCACCGCTGGGTCGCCGAACTCGACGGAACGGTCGTCGGCTGGGCCGCGGCGACCCCGGTCTCGACCCGAGCCTGCTACGCGGGCGTCGCCGAGACCTCGGTCTACGTCGCCGATGACAGCCAGGGCCGCGGCGTGGGCAAGGCGCTGCTGCACAAGCAGGTCACCGCCGCCGACGCGGGCGGACTGTGGACCCTGCAGACGTCGATCTTCCCGGAGAACCGGGCCAGCGTCGCGCTGCACCACTCCGCCGGGTTCCGGACCATCGGCCTGCGGGAGCGGGTCGCCCGACTCGACGGCCAGTGGCGCGACACCGTCCTGTTGGAACGCCGGGCGGCCTGACTCAGCGGAGCAAGGCCGGGGCCGTCCGCACGTCGCGCCCGGCCCAGGCGACCGTGCCATCCGGTCGGACGAACGCGCTGCGCGCGCGGCCTGCCCGGAGCCAGCGGTGCAGTTCGGTGCCGGGTTCCGCGCTGATGGCCGCGTCGGCACTCTGGCCGACCAGCACCAACCGGCCGTCCGCCGCCTCGTCGAACCGGCGGCCGTCGGCCAGCACGACGTTCGGGCACAGCGCGCCCGCGAGACTCCACGGTGTTCGGTGGACCAGCGCGGAGCGGCTCAGCGGCGGGGTCTGGCTGCTCAGCACCCTGGCGCGCACTCCGGGGATCAGGTGCAGCCGGGGCGCGATCAGCTTGCGCAGCAGCACGCCCATGCGGCCACCCGCGGTCATGGCGGCGCCGATCAGCGTGGCGAGTCGGATGATCGAGCGGGCGTGCGGCGCGCGCTCGGTCTGATAGGTGTCCAGGACCGACTCGGGCAGCGAGCCGTCCAGGACGGCCGCGAGCTTCCAGGCGAGGTTGTGCGCGTCGCGCAGTCCCGCGCCCATCCCCTGCCCGATGAACGGCGGCGTGAGATGCGCGGCGTCGCCGAGGATGAGGATCCGCCGGTCCCGCCACCGATCCGCGATCCGGGCGCGGAAGGTGTACTCCGCGACCCGCACGATCTCCAGTTCCGCGACCGGCACGTCGCCGGTCCATGGGGAGATGAGCGGATGCAGCCGGGCCGGGTCGCTGAAGTCGTCGGCCGTCTCGTCGGGCCGCAGGCGGAACTCCCAGCGGTACCGGGTCTTGCCGATGCGCATGTAGGTGCCGGGGCGGGCCGGGTCGCACAGCTGGTGGACGCCCTCCCACTGGTCGATGTCGGCGGTGGTGGCCACGTCGACGACCAGCCAGCGCTGTTCCAGGCCGAGGTCGCGCAGGGTGGCGCCGATGGCGTCACGGGTCAGGCTGTTGGCGCCGTCGCAGCCCAGCACGTACTCGGCGTGGATGGTCTCCTGGTCGCCGGTGCCGCGGTCGGTGATGTCGACCCGCACGTGCCCGGCGTCCTGGGTGAGAGCGGTGACCTCGACGTTTCCCCGAACCGTCGCGTGGTCGAACCGCCGCAGGTTGGCGCGCAGGACCCGTTCGAGGTCGGGCTGGTCGAACATGTTCGCCTCGGGAAAGCCGTGCGGACCGGGTTCGGTGCCGCGCTGGAACTCCGCGAGCACCTGGTGGGCCGGGTCCAGCAGCCGCAGGCCGAGGCACGGCCAGGAGATCGCGGCGAACTCGTCGGCGACCCCGAGGCGGGCGAGGATGCGGTAGACCTCGTCGTCGAGGTGGACCGCGCGCGGCTGGGGATAGACCGAGTCCCATCGTTCAAGGACCAGGCACTCGACCCCGTGCTGTGCGAGCAGGGTCGCCGCGGTGAGGCCGGTCGGGCCCGCACCGATGATCACGACGGTCACGTCCGACTCCCCAACGTCCAGCGGATGGCGTGCCCATCCAAGAACGCGGCGATCGAGCCTGGGTCGGCTTGGGCTGGTGCGGGGAGTCGGCTGCCTATATGAGTTGATCCACGATCACGATGTCAGCCTTGCCGCTGTGGGCCAGGACGTGGTTCGCCGTGACCTCCAACGCGGCGGCGAGAGCGCGGGCGTTGTCCGGGGAGGTCCACTCCAGGATCAGGCCTTCGGCGTGTCTGCGGGCGGCTTCGGCCAAGGCGTCGAGTTTGTCGGCGAGGCGCACCAGGTTGGCCGCCAGGTCGGCTTGTTCCGGGGTCGTCATGGCCTCACCTCCGCTGGAGCGACGAGTGGGCGGGGCAGGCCTGACGCCGTCGTCACACGAACGGGTTACTGCGTGGGGGCGGTGGTCAGCGCACCGCCCTGCCCTTCGAGATAGTCGAGGCGGCGGTGGCGGGCGGCCCGCCGCTGATGGACCGCGCCGAACCGACCCACCGGCTCGTCCAAATCCTCCTCGACGGACTCTTCCCCACCACTAGCTATACCTCAAGACCGCTCGTACGCACGCTCGGCGGCGGCGGCCGTTCCCCACAGCTCCGTGGGGCTCGGCCGTGCCCGATCCGGTATGGGTCAGTCCAGTCCGCGCACGATGGTGGGCTCGTCATCGTCCTCGCGCTGCCACGGGATGGTCACGTGCTCGGTGGGCTGCTCGCCCTGCTTGAAGTCGTCCACGTCGGTCCTCAAGTCGTTGGGATACGGCATCTTCTTGCCCTTCTCGTGCTCACGAATACCGGAGTCCGGACCGATCGATCTCGAAGGCCACTTGAGCCAGGCTCGCGGACAGTCATCCCAGCGGCAACCTCATATCCACCTACAAGCCACTTCCCGGTTGTCTGATCACCGCAACGTGTGTCACGCCAACGGGTCGGTGACGATCTCGTACGGCGGGGTCGCCGTGGGCTCATCGAACTTGCTGTCGACAAAGAGCAGCTGTCCGCGGAGCACCTTCGCGGTGGTCAGCACCCGGGTCGGGTCGGTGGCCCGCTGGCCCACCATGGTCGCGGTCCGCCCGTCGGCGGACAGCCGCAGGGTCGCCAGCATCCGGGAGAAGTTCCGCACGACCGTGAGGGTTCCGCCCTGCCGGACCAGGCCGTCGGCATTGACGAGGTCGGCGCCGGTCGCGATCTCGCTAACCGTGCCGTCCGCCGAGGCGAAGCGCCACAGCCTGCCGGTGTTGCCCTGGGCCACCACGAACGCGCCGCGGTCGGCGGTGAGCACGATTCCGCCGAGGTTGAAGCCTGGGCGCCGCTCGACGGTGCCGGTCGCGTCGGCCCACAGGTCGGTCCGCCAGCCCGTGCCGTCGTCGGCGACGCGGTAGATCTGGGGGTCGTTGGAGTTGGTGAAGTACGCGGCTCCGTCGGGTCCGATCGCGACGTCGTTGAGGAACACGTCCGTGCCGGGCGCGCGCAGGGCGGCCAGCAGAGTGCCATCGGCGGCGTACACCCAGAGGTCGGGGTGGCCGGTGCCGATGCCGTTGGGGCCACCGGCGACGTAGACGCGGCCCGCGGCGTCGACGGTGATCCCGCGCGCGGTGAACCTGCCGTCTGTTCCGTCTCCTGCCAGCCACTGCGCGGTCTGGGCGGAACCTGAGGTGCCGCGGTGGATCTCGCCGCCGGTCACCTCGCTGACGTAGAACAGGCCGCGCCGCTCGTCGGCGCCGATGCCCTCGAACTTCGAGCCGCCCGCGTCGCCCGTCAGCTCGTAGCGGTCGGGCCGGGCGTCGGCGGAGGCGGGCACGGTACCCGCCAGGGCGAGCAGTGCGGTGGCGATCAGGACCAGACGTTTCATCGGGGTTCTCCTCGGTTTGGGTGTGCCTCCAGCCTGCGGGGACGCGGGGCACAGGACGTCGGGCATGCGGCCAGTCCGGGATAGCCGATCGGATGATGCCGAGGACTGCCCGAGTCTTTACGCTGGCCGGATCATGGCTGCTCAGACCGATGACAAGGGAGTGCGCGGGATCCTCGCCCCGTCGACCCGGCTGGACCGCTGGCTGCAGCTGGTGCTGGTCCTGCTCGTGGTGACCTGCGCGGTGCGATACGTCGACCGGCACGGCCTCGGCCCCACCGGTGGGCTCGTCCTCCTCGGCGCCGCGGTGCTGGGGTTCGCGTACTCGACCCGCACGGCGATCCTCGGCTGGCTGTGGTGGCCGACGGCCTGGGTCGTGGCGATGGTGCTCATCTGGGCCGCGCTGACCATCGTCGCGCCGTCGTTCGCCTGGTGCGCGGTGCCGGTCGCGTTCGCGGTCCTGCGCGTGCTCCCCTTCGCGTGGGCGGCGGCGACCACGGTGCTGATGACTCTGGTCGTGGCCGGGTCGTGGTGGCGGATCGCCGAAGCGCCGGACCCGACCCTGGTGGCGGGCCCGGTAGGGATCGCGCTGGTCACGGTGATCGCGTTACGCACGATGCGACAGGAGTCCGACGCGCGGAAGCGGCTGCTCGACGACCTCAGCGAGGCACTGGCCGAGCTGGCGGAGGAACAGCACCGCTCCGGCGTGCTCGCCGAGCGCACCCGACTCTCCCGGGAGATCCACGACTCGGTCGGCCAGGGCCTGTCCAGCATCAACCTGCTGCTGCAGGCCGCCGAGCAGGAGTGGGACCGGCGACCCGCCGCGGCCCACGACCACGTCCACACCGCCGCGGCCACCGCGCGGGACGGGCTGGACGAGGTCCGCCGGGTGGTGCTCGACCTCGCCCCGGCGGAACTGGCCGGTGACCAGTCCGGGACGGCCCTCCCCGAAGCGCTCGCCCGGGCCGCCGCCCAGTCCGGGCTCGATGTCGACGTGCGGATCCACGGCGACCTCCTGCCGTTGCGACCCGAGGTGGCGGCCGCGCTGCTGCGCACCGCCCGGGGAGCCCTGGCCAACGTCCGCGAGCACGCGGAGGCCGCGCGGGTGGTGGTCACCCTGACCTATCAGGAGGACGAAGTGCTGCTCGACGTGCGCGACGACGGGCGTGGCTTCGTACAAGGGCAGGTGTCGGCGAGTCCACTGCGTGGGCAAGGGCTGCGCGGCATCCGTGAGCGCGCCGAGCAATTAGGTGGGCGCGCGGAGGTGGAAAGCACCGTGGGCGAGGGCACCACGGTCTCGGTGCGGTTCCCGCTTGGGACGGACCGATGATCCGAGTCGTGCTGGTCGACGACCATCCGGTGGTGCGAGCGGGTTTGCGCGCGCTCATCGAAGGTCAGGACGACCTGACCGTCGTCGGGGAGGCCGACGGGCTCGACGCGGCGCTGGCCGCGGTGCGCGCCGAACGGCCTGACGTTGTTCTGATGGACCTCAGCCTCGGCACCGCCGCGGCGGGCGGCGCCGAGATCACCGCGCGGCTGCGCGCCCTGCCGGAACCGCCGGAGGTGCTGGTGCTGACCACATACGACACCGAGTCCGACATCCTCCGTGCCTTGGACGCGGGGGCTCGGGGCTACCTGCTCAAAGACGCCCCGCCCGCGGCGCTGTTCGGGGGTATCCGCGCGACGGCGCGCGGTGAGACCGTCCTCGCCCCCGCCGTCGCCGCGACGCTCGTTCGCCGCACCGCCCAGTCCGGGCCGACGATCACCGAGCGCGAGGTCGAGGTGCTGGAGTTGCTGTCGCGCGGCCTTGGCAACAAGGAGATGGCCCGCGAACTGTTCGTGTCCGAGGCGACGGTGAAGTCCCACCTGTCGCACATCTATACGAAGCTCGGTGTGGACACCCGCGCGGGCGCGGTCGCGGCGGCGATCGACCGGCGGATCATCCGGGCGCGGTGAGGTTCGCCCGGCCCGCCTCGTACGCCGAGTGGAACCCGGGGTCACCGAGGGCGGCCCGGGCCGCCGACTCCGCGCTCGCGGCCATGGCCGCGAACGCACTGTCCACATCGCCGGTCCGCTCGATGATCGCCGCGGCGACACCTAGCAGGCGCGCCGCCTCGGCCGGATCCACGTCTTTCACCGCGGCCGCCAGGCCCTGCATCGCGTGCGCCGCGTTGGCCTCGAAGCCGACCTCGGTGAACGCGTCGAGCGAGTCGGCGAAGCAGGTGCTCATCGCCGGGGTGTCGCCGAGGCGGAAGGCGACGTTGCCCAGATAGAGGGAGGCGAAGCCGATGCCCTCGACGACCCGGTTGCGACGGTGGTAGTCGAGCACGGCGGTGAGCATCCGGCGCGCCGTCAGCAGATCGCCGGTCTCGGTGAGCGCGGCGGCCAGGTTCAGTTCACTGGTGACTACGGAGATCGCCCAGTCATTCTCGCGCGCGATGGCCAGGGCCACCTCGTGATGGCCACGCGCGGCGGTGTAGTCGCGCTCCTTCATCGCGATCTCGCCGAGGCAGGTATTCGCCGCCATGAGGGCGAACGTGTGCCCGACGGCGAGTGCCTGCCGCACGGCCTCCTCGGCGTAGTGGCGGGCGTCGACCAGTGAGCCCGCGGCCCAGCACAGGCCGGCGGCGCCGTAGAGGGCCGTGGCGCGCAGGCTTCCGTCCGCGTCGTCGGCGCCTTCGAGGGCCGCGACGATCCGGCTCCGGCCCTCGTGTAGCAGGCCCCGGACCCACCAGTAGCGCCACATCCCGCCCGCGATCGCCAGCCGGGTGTCGGCGTCGGTGGACAGGTCGAGGGCGGCGCGGATGTTGTCGTGCTCGGTGTCGATGACCGCCTGCCACCGCTTTTGGTCAGGTCCCCGCTGCTGTGCCCGCTCCAGAAGGTCCACACAGGACGAGATGAGCGCCTGCGCGGCCGCGTGGCGATCCGCGCCCAGCAGGGTGTCGGCGTACTCGCGGATGGTCTCCAGCATGACAAAGCGGACGCCCGAGCCCGTCTCGACGCTGCGCAGCAGGTTGTCGTCGACCAGGGCGCCCAGTGTGTCGAGGTCGGCGCCGACGAACTGCTCGGCACAGTCGAGCGTGCAGCCCGCGGCGAACACGGACATCCTGGCGAGGACGGTGCGCTGGGTCGGGGTGAGCAGGTTGGCGCTCCACTCAAGCGTCTCCCGCAGGGTGTGCTGCCGCGCGGGCAGGTCGTGTGGGCCGACCGTGAGGACAGTCAGCCTGCTGCTGAGCCGGTCCAGCAGGACCTTCGTCGGCAGGGTCGCCACCCGCGCGGCGGCCAGTTCGATGGCCAGCGGCAGCCCGTCGAGCCGGTGGCAGATGGCCGCGACGTCCGGGTCGGCGTGGTCGGCCGCGAAGCCGGGATGGGCGGCGCGGGCCCGCTGGACGAACAGGTCCGCCGCCGCGCCGGTCGCCAGCGGCTCGACCGGGAAGACATGTTCCCCTGAGACATGCATGACGCGTCTGCCGGTCACCACCACCGTCAGCCTCGGCGCGCGCCGCACCAGCGTGGCCAGGTAGGGAAACGCGCCAGGAAGGTGTTCGACGTTGTCCACGACGAGCAGCAGTTCCCGGTCGGCGAGCCAGTCGGTGAGCGCGTCGGCGCCCGCTGACTGCTGCACACCCACCGCCTCCGCGATCGCGGTGGGGACGAGCGCCGCGTCCCGCAGCGACGCGAGTTCGGCGAGCGCGACGCCGTTCGCGTAGTCGTGGCCGACGAGCCGGGCGATGGCCAGCGCCAGCCGGGTCTTGCCACTGCCGCCCGCCCCGGTGAGCGTGAGGAGACGGACGTCCGGCCGCGACAGCAGCCGCCGCAGTTCGGCGAGTTCACGTTCCCGGCCGACGAGCGGTGTCGGCGGTTCCGGCAGCCGCCGCGCCACCGGGACCGGCGTCGCGGCGCGGACGCCGTCGGCCTGGAGCGCGAGCTGGTGAGCCGCGCGCAGCTGTGGCCCGGGCTCCAGGCCCAGCTCCTCCCCCAGCACCCGACGGGCGACGCGGTAGGCCTCCAGCGCGTCCGCCCGCCGCCCGGCCAGCGCCAGCGCCCGGATCTGCATGGCGCGCGGAGTCTCCCGAAGCGGGTACCGGGTGATGAGGGCTGACACCTCGCTGAGGACGTCGTCACCGTTCCCGGTCACGAGATCGGCGGCGAGCTTCTCCTCGTGGCACTCGGCCCGCAGCTCGTCGAGCCGTCCGATCTCGGCGGACGCGAACGGGTCGTCGGTCGCGTCGGCGTAGGCAGGACCCCGCCACAGGCCCAGTGCCTGCCGGAACAGGGACGCGGCCAGCGCGGCGTTCCCCGTTGCCGTGGCTCGCCTGCCGTCGGCCAGCAGGTGCGCGAACCGGTGGGCGTCCACCTGCTCCGGCGTGATGTCGAGCAGGTATCCGTTGAGGACAGTGCGGATTGTCGACGTGCCCAGGACCTTGCGCAGCTGGGACACGTAGATCTGCACCAGCTTCGCCGCTGTCGACGGTGGACGGTCACCCCAGAGCGCGTCCACCAGCGCGTCGACCGGCACCGCGCTCCCGGCCCCGACGAGCAGCCGCAGCAGCACGACCCCGGGTTTGCGCGCGGGCATGTCGATGCGCCCACCCGAGTCGACGACCTCGAGCGGGCCGAGGATCCGGAAGTCCAAGGTCATGCCCTGCCCTGTCGCGTCGGCGGTTTTACCAAGGCTAAACCGCGCCAGGTCACGGTGCTCCCATGACATACGTGCGGATCACCGACATCGCCGCGACCTGGGCCGACTACGTCAAGCCGGGCGGACTGACCGAGTCGGCCGGTCTGATCGTCTTCGCCGCCGGTCCGACCGACGAGGGCATCCGCACGGTCGAGGTCTGGGCCTCGCCGACCGACTGGGCGCACGCGCGCCGGACCGCGGACCCACCACCGGACCACGCCAATTCCACGACCCGCGAGTTCGAGGCCCCGCTGTCCGTGCTGGGGCTCCAGGGCGCGCGCACAGCAATGGAGGAACAGCCATGACGAAGACCGAATCCAGGACGCGCCGGACGAAGGTGCTGGTGGCCGCGGCGAGCGTGGCGACCCTCGCGACCGTCGGCACGGCGGCCGCGGCGATCCCGGGCCCGGACGGGGTCGTCAACGGGTGCTACGCGAAGTCGGACAGCACGCAGTCGAGCATCCCGTACGGCAAGGGCGACCTGCGGATCGTGGACGCGAACGTGACCTGCAAGTCCAACGAGCTGGCTGTGTCCTGGAACCAGAAGGGCCCGCAGGGAGCCCCTGGACCGCAAGGCGTGCAGGGCGTTCCCGGATCGCAGGGTGTCCCCGGACCGCAGGGGGTCCAAGGGCCGCAGGGCCCGCAGGGAGCTCCCGGCACACCGGGCGTCAGCGAGGCGCGGGCCGCCATCGGGTCGGCCGACGAGGTCGGCGGGGGCAAGACCGTCGTGTCGAAGTTCGCGACGGCGGGCTCCTGGGTCGCGTACGCGTCGGTGTCGACGATCGAGCTGGACAGGCTGTTCGACGGCGGGAACCACGAGGACCTGGTCGACTGCTTCCTCCGCGCGCCCGGCCGGGTCGTGTCGAGGGCGACGGTCCTGGTGAATTCCATCGACCTCAAGGAGACCCGCCCGACGATCTCGCTCGTCGGAGCCTTCACGCTCACCGGCGACGCCAGCCCGGACATCTTCTGCTCATCGACGCTCGGGGGGCGGCTCATCGCCGACCTCGTCATGGTCAAGGTCGGCTCGATCGCCTGACCAGGCCGACGGCCCCGGATGAGGCCGTCGGCGTGATCCTCAGACGCGGCGGCGGACCAGTGGGACGAGGTTGAGCAGCAAGCCGACCACGGCGACGGCGGTCAGCACGTTGAGACCTGGCCGGAACGCGCTGAGGTCCGTCGGGGCCGCGGTGCCCGCGAGGACCGCGGTCACCACGGCCAGGATCAACGCGGAACCGACCTGACCCGAGGTCTGGAGCAGACCAGCGGCCAGCCCCTGTTCGGCATCATCGATGCCGTCGGTGGCCTGGGCCATGATCGCGCTGAAGCCGAAGCCGAAACCGCCGCCCAGCAACAGCATCGTGGGCAGGATGGACACCAGGTAGTTCGGCGTGGTGCCCGCGCTGAACAGGAACCACAGGTAGCCAAGGCTCAGCGACACCATCGACGCCAGGATCAGCCGGGCGGTGCCGTACCGGGTGATGAGCCTGCCGACCAGCGGTGAGCCGACCACGACCACGATGCCCGCGGGCAGCAGCGCGAACGCCATCGCCAGCGGCGCCCAGCCAAGGACGTTCTGCAGGTAGATCGTCATGATGAACTGGAAGCTGATGTAGGAGCCCATCAGGGCGATCACGCTGAGGTTGGCCCGCACGACCGTGCCGATCCGCAGGATCCCCAGCCGGATCAGCGGGTGCGCGACCCGGTTCTCGATCACCACGAACGCCACCAGCAGTCCGGCCGCGACGATCGCGGAGACCACCGTCAGCGGATCGAGCCAGCCGCGTTCGGGTGCGGTGACCACGGTGTAGACGGCCAGGAGCATTCCCGTGGTCAGGGTGACCGCGCCCCACAGGTCGTGGCCGCCGTCGGCCCGGGCGTTGTCGCGCGGGAGCAGGCGGGCGCCGAAGACCAGCGCGCCGATGGCGAGCGGGACCGGCGTCAGGAACGTCCAGCGCCATCCGACGCTGGTGAGCAGGCCGCCGATGATCAGGCCGGAGGAGTACCCGCTGGCGCCGAACACGGTGAAGATCGACAGTGCCCGGTTGCGGGCAGGGCCTTCGGCGAAGGTCGTGGTGAGGATGGACATGGCGGTCGGCGCGGTGAAGGCGGCGGCCAGGCCCTTGATGAACCGGGTGACGACGAGCAGCACGCCGTCGTCCACCAGGCCGCCGACAAGCGAAGCGGCGGCGAACGCGCCGAGGGCGATGAGGAAGACGCGGCGGCGGCCGAGCAGGTCGGCCGTACGGCCGCCCAGCAGCAGGAGTCCGCCGTAGCCGAGGACATAGCCGTTGACCAGCCACTGCAGCGACGACGCGGACATGCCGAGTTCCGCGCCGATCGACGGAAGGGCGACGCCGACCATGGACACGTCCATGCCATCGAGGAAGAGCACGACGCACAGCACGGCCAGCACACCCCAGAGCCGGCCGGTGAAGACGGGAGCCCGCGTCGGGGCGGGGGCGAGAGAGGTTTCGGTGAGAGACACGTCAGCGAAGTTACATGCGCTCGCATCTAATGCACAAGCATATTATTCTTGAACATAAGATGCTTTGACATAATATGCCGACACACGATAGGGTGCGCGCCATGTCCCAACGGGCTGAACTCACCGACCAATGGCGGTCGCTGACCCTGCGCTACAACGAGATCGCCTGCAAGCTCGACCGCGAACTCGATGAGGCGCACGGCGTGAGCATGAACGAATTCGAGACCCTCGACCGGCTCGCCGCCGCCGACCGCGAGAGCCTGCGCATGCAGGACCTGGCCGCGGCGATGTACCTGAGCCAGAGCGCCCTCTCCCGCACCGTGGCCCGCCTCGAACGCGCGGGCCTAGTGGAGCGCGCCCTGTGCGAGCACGACCGGCGCGGTGTTTACGTCAAGATCACCGCCGCAGGCCGGGCCCGCCACGGCGAAGCGGGCAAGACCCACTTCGCGATCCTCACCGAGCACCTCGGCGCCGACGACTGAGCCACTTGCCGGAGTGCGCCGCGCCCCTTGGGGCGGGCACCTAGCGCCCCATCGGACGGCCGGGTGGCCGGCGCGCTCGTGACCTCCTTGATCGGATACTGCGGGAGGCTGCGAGGAGCGGAGGCACTATGGCTGGGCAACCCGATCTGTCCCCCAACGAGAGTTCCGAGTGGGTGCAGTACCTCCAGCAGTTGCTGAACCACTATTACCAGCAGACCGTCGTCCCCGAGAGCGGCGAGTACGACGAGACGACGGTCAACGCCGTGCGCCACTTCCGCGCTCAGAACGGTCTGCCGGAGAGCGACAGCGTCGACTCCGACGTCTGGGACCTGCTGACCCAGGATCAGCCCCAGCCTCAGCCCCAGGCCGACCCGGCCCCGTCCGGCGGCGGAGGCGGCGACGGCGGCGACGGCTCGGGTGGCGCACCGCCGTCGGGCAACGACGGCCAGCACGGCAGCGGACCCGGCACGGACCCGGCAGCCGAACCCGAGGCGGACACCGACGGCTGCCGTCCGCTGACCTCGGAGGAGGTCAGCGAGGCGTACGTGGTCTTCGGCTCCGAACTGGACACCTCGGCCATCCAGGTCTGCGAGTCCTCGGTCATGTCGGTCGGCGGCTACGCCCGCACGCTCCCCGACGAGATCTACTTCCCCGTCGGCACCCTGTCCAACCCGCCGTCTGGCTTCATGAAGTGGCTGATCCACGAACTCGGCCACTGCTGGCAGTACCAGCAGGGCGCGTCCGTCCCCGGCCTCATCGTCTCCGCGCTCGGCGGCGACTACGACTACGGCGGCGAGCAGGGCCTGCGCGACGCCGCCGCGGCGGGCCAGCCGTTCAGCGACTGGGGCTACGAGGAGCAGGCCTCGATCCTCGCCGACTACTGGGAACTCATGGGCGGGGACACCTCGGCCTACGACCCGTACATCGAGTCCGTCAAGAACGGCACCTGGCAGTCCCCTCCGTGACGCCCGAGTGTCGGATATCTGTCGTCGAGCGACGGTTGATCGCCGTAATGGAGGCTTGCACTCCAGCTCTGACCGAGTGAACAGGAGCTCGATGTTCGAGGAGAGCTGCGGCTAACGAATCGTCCACTCCCACGAGCCTCGGCCATTCGTGATCACAACGGCGTCGTCTGGCAGGTAAACCTCGATCGCCCCCGCATACTTCTTCCCTGGCAGCCACGCTTCATCGCCATGCCCCATGACCTTGCCAATTGGGGCACACGCCCAGAATGTCGACGGATTGATCTCACCTGATGTCACTCCGGCCGCGTCGATCGCGGCGAACCGAGTGATGTCGCCAGAGTGGATAAGGGTCGAGTCGAAGTTCGGGCCAGTCTGAACTTCCAGCCACACCAGCTTTCGCTTGGTACCCACTGGCGGCGGCTCACCCGGGTAACCGCCACCAACGCAGTCGGTGACCTTGGTAATCGTGAACTGGACCATGCAGTCCACACCTCGGCTGCATGACTCGTTCCCCGCTCCGGCTGTGTCACCCAACTTCTTCTTGAAGACCCTGGGCATGGTGGTAGTTGTCGTTGGCACGCGGGTCATAGATGTGGCTGGCGCGGCCGATATTGGACCGGCACTGCTCGTTGAGGATGCGGTTGCCGCTGTCGTTGCGCCGTCGCTGCATCCCGCGAGGGCGATCAGAAGTATTGCGGCGACCAAGATGCGCATGCCCATGTGGTCGTAGGCGCACGACCCGCTGTTACGTGCTCCATCGTTCGGGTGACGCCATGACGCCTGCGCTCCTGTCTGATAAGAGGGACCTACGTACATCTACAGATCGCGATACGCAACGACCTGGGCCTGGTCACGCAACACGGCATCGACTTGGGGTGGCGGCTCCTCGACCAGCCGCAGTACCGCACGGGCGACCTGATCGCAGGTGGCGGCGAAGTCCGCAGCGAGCCGGACCGTCAACCCACCGGTCGGAATTGACGCCATCACCACCGACGCGCCTGTGCGCAGATGCCCCAGTTCGCGAATCACTGTGAAGCCGACCTCTATGTCATGGGTGACAAGCGGCATGGACACGCCGGGGATCCAAGGGTCTGTGCTGTGGTTCATGACTGGGTCCTTCGGCAGGAAGCGTGGTGACGCGCCACGGTGGCATCGAGTTCCGCGCGGGTATGGCCGAACAACAGTGATCCGCACATGCTCGGGCAGGTCTCGGCCAGGCGTGGCGCAGGGAGAGGAGCCGGTGGGGACATGTAAAGCACCCACCGGGTGAACAGGCTGCCGTTCATGACCGCTCTCCGGCGCGGCACTTGGCCTGCGCGGGCGAGGGAAGCTCGGTCCCCGAGTACTCCGAGGCCTGAGAGCGGATCACATCAGCGTAGATACGCACCGCGATTGTGCGCACAAAGCGCCGATTCTGGCGGCGCCGCACGTGTTGACGGAGACGTTCTGCCGGCCCGGTCACTTGTTCCACCAACTGCGAGCAATGAGCTCGGCGCGGCCGTCGGCGAGGCCGCGCCTGACGAACTCGATCTCATCAGCCGACATTCTGGCGACCTCACCCGGCGGCGGTTGCATGATCAGGTCGTCGCCTTCGATCACGAGCCTGATCGAACGTGGTCTACCGGCCACGTCGCGACAGGTGACGAACTGGGTCCACTCGCCCGATGACATGGAACCGCCCAACTGGTAAGTACGTCTGATGTCTTTACCAGTTGACAGTAGGCAGCCGGGAGACAACTGGTCAATACCAGTTGGCCGAAACACTCCGATGGGTTAACGGAGGGTAGCCTTGGGCGTCCTGACGTCCGCGCGTCGTGACCAGAGGGAGCGGAGAGTGACCGCTGTGGCCGATAACGCCCGCAGAGTCCCGGCATATCGCCAAGTCGCCGACGATCTCCGCGCGCGGATAGTCAGCGGAGAGTATCCGTCCGGGTCTTTGATTCCCTCTGAGCGGGAGTTGGTAGAGGAGTTCGGGATCTCGCGGCCTACGGTGCGAAACGCGCTCGATCTCCTCCGAAACGAGGGCGTGATCCTCGTCGAGCACGGGCGAGGCGCATTCGTTCGGCCCACTCCGACGGTGCATCGGCTCGCACGCAACAGGCTGAGCCGGAAGGCCCGGGAAGACAACCAGGGCACATTCCTGGGCGATGCCGCGACCGGAGGCTGGACACCATCGGTGTCTGTCCGGGTTCGGTTCGAGTCCGCCGATGAGCGAATCGCCGGGCTCCTGGCGATCGCTCCTGGCACCGAGGTGTGCGTTCGCGACCGGTTGATGCGCGCCGATGGCATTCCGGTTCAACTGGCGACGTCGTGGCTGCCGAGGGACATCACCCGCGACAGTGTGCTGGAACAAATGGACACCGGTCCGGGTGGTGCGTACGCCCGGATCGAGGAGATGGGCCATCGATTGACGATGTTCGAGGAACTGGTCGGATCCCGTATGCCGACGTCCGATGAACTCGTCAGCCTGCAGTTGGCCGCAGGCATCCCGGTTCTGACAGTGACACGTGTGGCCATCGCGGAAGGCGGGCGACCCGTCGAGGTCAACGACATGGTGCTCAGCTCCGAGCGCTACCAACTGCACTACATGCTTTCAGCAGAGTGATGTGTGCGCGTCGCACCGCGAGGTGAAACCGACGGGTGGCGCGAAAGGATAGGCGCTGTGTCGGTGGGACCTTCTATTGTTTCGACATGCCTGCCGCCACGCTCATCGGGCGCGACCATCCGGCCGCGTCCCTGCGCGCCCACGTCGAGCGGGCCACCCACAGCCACGGCGGGCTCGTGCTCGTCACCGGCGAGGCGGGCATCGGCAAGACCACCCTGGTGACCGACGCGGCCGACGCCGCGCGCGCGGCAGGCGCGCAGGTGCTGTCCGGGTCCTGCTGGGACTCCGACAGCGCACCCGGCTACTGGCCGTGGGTCCAGGTCCTGCGCGCGCTGCGGCGCTCCAGCGACGGCGGGGCCAACGCACCCGCCTTGGACGTGCTGCTCGGCGACGCGAGCCCGTCCACCCCGGACGGCGAGGAGGGTGCCGACGGGTTCGCCCTGTACGACGCGGTGACGTCGGCACTGGTCGCCGAGTCCGTGAGGCGGCCGGTGATCGTGGTCATCGACGACTTGCACTGGGCCGACCCGGCGTCGCTGCGGCTGCTGGAGTTCGCCGCCCGGCACGCCTGGTTCGAGCGGCTGCTGCTGGTCTGCACCTATCGCGACGCCGAGGTCGAGACGGCCGGGCATCCGCTGGAGCCGCTGATCCTGCCGCTGCTCGCCACCGCGACGACGATCACCCTGACCGGCTTGGACGAATCCGAGGTCGGCGCGCTCATCGCCCGCACGGTCGGCCACGAGCCGGAGCCTGGCCTCGTGCGGGAAGTGCACCGGCGCACCGGCGGGAACCCGTTCTTCATCGAGCAGACCGCCCGCCTGTGGCGCAGTTCGGGGACGACCGACGCCATCGCGCCCGGCGTGCGCGCCGCGGTGCGGCAGCGGCTGGCCCAACTGCCCGATCCGGTGCAGGACATGCTCACCGCCGCCGCGGTCCTCGGGCGCGAGTTCCACCGCAGGGTGCTGGCCGCGACGCTGTCCTCCCCCGCTCCCGTGGTCGACCGGCTGCTCGACCAGGCAGTCGCGGCGCGGCTCGTCGTCGGACACGGCGCGGGCCGGTTCGGGTTCGCGCACGACCTGGTCCGCGAGACGCTGTACGACGCGCTCGACCCGGCCGACCTGCGGCGCAGACACGCGGCGGTGATCGCCGCGGCGGACGGGGCGCCGGAGACGCCGGGACTCGGCGACGTGCCGTCCGACCTGGCCAGGCACGCGTTTCTGGCCGGGGACGAGATCGACCGCGACCGCGCGGTCGACATCATCCTGGCCGCCGCGACCGACGCCGACAACCGGCTCGCCGCCGACGAGAGCGCGGGCCACTACCGGCGGGCACTGGAACTCGTGCCGGACGAGCGCCGCCGGGCACTGGTCCAACTCCAGTTCGGCAGGCACCTGCAGTACAACGGCGAGGGTGACACCGCGTGGCGGCTGTTCCTGGCGGCCGCGTCGACGGCGGCCGACCTCGGCGACCCTGACCTGCTCGTCCGGGTCGCGATCATGCTGTTCCGGTGCAGGCGACGCGGCCGGGACGACGAGGCCGTCGACCGCGCGGTCCGGTTGGCGCACAAGGCCACGACGGGCGCCGACCAACCGGGCACGCCCACCGAACAGCTCGCCCAGGAGCTGATCGTCGCCTCGGCGACGGCCGCTCGGCACGGGCACGACGACGAGACACTCGGGTTCAGCCTGTCCGCGCGGCACGACACCATCTGGGGTCCCGGCACCTCGCGCGAGCGGATCGAACTGACCAAGGAGATGGCCGAGGTCGCCCGCCGCACCGCCGACCACGACCTCGAGCAGTACGCGACCTCCCTGCGCTGGGTGGCGCTGCTGGAGCAGGGCGACCCCGCCTACCTCGACCAGGTGGACATGTTCGTGGAGCTGGCGGAGCGCCTCGACACGCCCCGCTTCTCCGTCGGCGCCATCGTCGACCGGCACATCATCGCGCTGCTGCTAGGCCGGTTCGACGAAGCGGAAGACCTGTTGGAGCGGGCGGCCAAGGGCACCGAGCACGGACAGCCGGACTACGACTGGATGATCCAGCACCTGCGCTGGGCGTTCCTGCTGCGCACCGGCCGGTGGGCGGAGCTGAACGCGCTGACCGCCGAGCTGCGGCCGGGTGACTACGGCCAGATCGGCCTCCTGCGGGCGATCGCCGCGATCGAACAGGGCGATGTGGCGACGGCCGCCGCGCAATTGGCCGCAGCGGACCCTGTCTCGTCGGCGTATGTCTCGATGCGACTGCGGTTGGCGACGCAGGTCGCCGCCGCGAGTGGCGACCCGGACCAGTGCGCGGCCGCTCGCGCCCAACTGGTCCCCTACCGTGGCGAGTGGACGGTCGGGGTGTGGGGGTGCGACATCAGCGGCCCGATCGACCTGTGGATCGCCACCCTCGACGCCGCGACCGGCCACGTCGACGACGCGATCGCGGGCTTCACCGCCGCCGAGGCGTCGGCCATCGCGATGCGCGCGCCCGCCTGGGCACTCGACGCCCGCCTCGGCCGCGCGCTGCTGCTGCTCGACCACGGCGACGACTCCGCACACGCCCTGCTCGCCGAGGTGCGGGCCGAGGCCGCCGCGCTTGGTCTGCCCTACCTGGTGGAGCGCGCCTCCCCCACCGCCGCGCGCCCCGTCGTCACCCCGGCCCCGGACGCAGCCGAGTTCCGCCGCGACGGTCCAGTATGGACACTCACATTCGGCGGGTCGACAACGCATATGCCGGACACCAAGGGTTTGCGCGACCTGCACACGCTGATGTCCGTCCCGGACACCGACATCCCGGCGGTCCGCCTGCTGGACCCGGCGGGCGGCGCGGAGGTCACCGCCGCCGCATCGATGGGCGGCGACGCCGTCCTGGACGAGCGGGCGAAGGCGGAGTACCGCAGGCGCCTCGACGCGCTCGACACCCGAATCGACGACACGGCACTGGCGGGCGATGATGACGCGGCCGCGCGCTACGACCGTGAACGCCAGGCGCTGCTCACCGAACTGCGCACGGCGGCGGGTCTTGGCGGACGCACCCGCAGGCTGGGTGAGGCGGCCGAGCGGGCCCGCAAGACCGTGACCGCCCGCATCCGCGACACCCTGCGCAAACTCGACGAGACCCATCCCGGCCTGGCCGCGCACCTGCGTGACCGGGTGTCGACCGGCTCGACCTGCCGCTACGCGGGTGACAGCACCAACTGGCGGCTCTGAATACGACGGTCCCTGGCGCCCACTGGACACAGTGGACACAGTGGACACAGTGGACACAGTGGACACCAGGGACCGACCCCCCGACCTCTACTTCCGGTTGTAGAGGCGCATGGTCAGGGTGCCGAACACGGCGGTGATCACGCCGCTCGCGACCAGCACCCAGGTGATCTCACCGAGGTCCGGGCTGCCCGCCATCGCCGACCGGACCGCGGCGACCAGCCGGGTGATCGGGTTGACGTCGACGAACGCCTCCAGCCAGCCCGGCATCGTGCTCGGGTCGACGAACACATTGGACAAGAAGGTCAGTGGGAACAGCACCAGCATGCTGACACCCATGACCGACTTCTCGGAGCGCAGCAGGAGCCCGAACATGGTCCACACCCAGGAGAACGCGAACGAGAACACCACCAGCAGGCCGACCCCGAGCAGGACGCCAGGGAACCCGCCGCCCGGCCGGAAACCGAGGACCAAGCCGACGATCATGATCGTCGTGGCGGCCAGCACGTAGCGCAGCAGGTCGCCGAGGATGTAGCCGACCATGGGCGCGGGCCGCCAGATCGGCAGCGTGCGGAACCGGTCGAACACGCCCTTCTCGATGTCGGTGTTCACCGCGACGCCGGTGTACATGGTGATCATCACGACGCTGGTGACCATGATGCCCGGCAACAGGTACTGCAGGTACTCCTCGACGGAACCCGCCAGCGCGCCGCCGAACAGGTACGTGAACATCAGGGTCATGATGATCGGGAACGCGGTCACGTCGAACAGCTGCTCCGGGACGTGCTTGATCTTCAGCACGGCCCGCCAGCCGAAGGTCAGCGCCGCGGACAGCGCGCTCGGCCGCGGCGGCCGCTCCTTGGCGATCAGCACGGCGGCCAGGTTCTCCGCCTTCGGGGCTTCGAGGACATCGGCCTCGGACGCAATCGCGGTACTCATGCCGCGGTCTCCTTCTCGGTCTGGGTGGCGGTGCGGTCGGTGAGGGCGAGGAAGACCTCGTCCAGGCTGGGCTGCCCCAGCGAGAACGTGTCGACGTGGACGCCCGCGCGGGCGAGTTCGGACAGCGCGGCCGCGGCCTGTTCGGCCGCCGCCCGGTCACCGGTCCCGCCGGACAGGCGGGCGGTGAGCGCGACCGGGTCGGCGTCGCGCTGGACCTGGGCGTCGATCACCCTGGCCAGCACCCGCTCGGCCTCCGGCCGCTGGTCGGCGTCGCGCAGCCGCAGATGCACCGCGCCGACCCCGACCGACGCCTTCAGCTCGCCCTTCGTGCCCTCGGCGATGACCTTGCCGCGGTCGATCACCGCGATGCGGGAGGCGAGCTGGTCGGCCTCGTCCAGGTACTGCGTGGTGAGCAGGACCGTGGTGCCCTGCGCGACGATCGCGCGGACGATGTCCCACACCTGGCTGCGGCTGCGCGGGTCGAGTCCGGTGGTCGGCTCGTCGAGGAACAGCAGGTCCGGGGTGCTCAGGATGCTGGCGGCCAGGTCAAGCCTGCGGCGCATGCCGCCCGAGTAGGTCTTGACCTGCCGCGTTGCGGCCTCGGTCAGCCCGAACGCGGACAGCAGCTCGGCGGCGCGGTCGCGGGCGGCCGGGCGGCGGTGCCCGAGCAGCCTGCCGAGCAGCACGAGGTTCTCGGTGCCGGTCAGGTCCTCGTCGACCGAGGCGTACTGGCCGGTCATGCTCACCCTCGACCGCACCGCGTCCGCCTCGCGGACGACGTCGTGGCCGAACACCCTGGCCTCGCCGCCGTCGAGGCGCAGCAGCGTGGCGAGCACGCGCACGGCGGTGGTCTTCCCGGCGCCGTTCGGGCCGAGCAGCCCGTAGACGGTGCCTGCCGGGACGGCGAGATCGACGCCGTCCAACGCCCGGGTGGCGCCGAACGACTTCACCACCCCGGCGGTCTCGATCGCGAGTCCGTTGGTCATGACAGTTCTTCCTCCAGTTAGGTCGGGACGGTCAGCAGACATAGGGGCGACGGTTCCGCGCGTCCCGCGACGCGAGTCCCCACCAGGTGAGCTGGTCGAGCAGGCGGCCGAGATCGGCCTCGGCGCGCTCCCCCGGCGGCCCGTCCGCCAGATCCAGCCCGACGCCGTCGCGCACGGAGACGGCGTGCAGCTCGGTGAACACGCTCCGAAGCTGCTCGACGGCGTAGATCCCGCGCGAGCCGTATCCATATGAGACGAAGCCGACCGGCTTGGCCCGCCACTCCTCGAAGGCGAGGTCGATGGCCTGCTTGAGCGACGCCGGGAAGCTGCGGTTGTACTCGGGGGTGACCACGACGAACGCGTCGGCGGCGCTCACCAGCCCGCCGAACTCGCGCGTCGACTCGGTCGGGCACGCTGGATACCGCTCGGGGAAGTGGAAGTCGGCCAGGTCGAGCGTGGTGACCTCAAGGTCGCCACGCCCGCAGGCCAGGTCGGTGAACCAGCGGGCGATCGAGTCGCCCACCCGCCCCTGCCTGGTGCTGCCGACGATGACCGCCACCCGCAGCCGCTCCATCGCGCCTCCTTCATCCACCCCTTAGGCGCTAGATCGGGATCGCGCGGCCGCGAGATCAGATCTAGCGGGAGTTGGTGAGGGAGACACACCGCGACGCGTGCGCAATTCATGAGGCGTCGAGGGTCCTGATCATGTGCGAAAAATGTGCTCCTCAGCTTGGAACACGGCGATAGGAGCCAACGATGCGCAAGACCACGAAGCTGCTGACGGTCCTGGGGATCTCCGCCGGTCTGGCGATCGCCGGACCCGCGCTCGCGTTCGCGGACCCGGTGCCGGTCGAGATCGGCGACGGCTGTGTCTACGCGGGACAGAACTACAGCGACGGCGCTGTCGTGAAGGTCGGGGACCTCTACATCCAGTGCAGCAACGGAAGCTGGTCGCGGATCAACTACTGAGCCGTGGTGGACCCGTCCCGCGACGTGTCGTGGGACGGGTCCACTTGGTCAGGCCTCAGCGCGCTCCGCGAAGACGTATCCCGTCGCCTGGGTGCCCGAGGTGAGCTTGATGCCGCTGATCACGTCGTTCTTGGCCGGATCGCCGCCCGCTGACCCGACTGTCTCTGGGCCGTCGGTGTAGCCCTCGGGCTGGGTCTCGGTGAGCGTGTGGCGGCCAGGGGCGAGGTTGCGGAAGGTGAACGCGCCGTCGTCGCCGGTCGTGGTCGACTTGGCACTGCCGTCAGGTTCGGTGAGGACCATTCGCACGCCGGGAACGGGACCGCCCGCCTCGTCGGTGACCAGGCCAGACAAGGTCGACGCGCGGGCCTCGCCGAAGGTGTAGGCGGTGGCGTCCACGCCGGGTCCGACTGGGATGTCGGTGACGGTGTCCGGCGCGACGACCGCGCCGCCCGCCGAGCCCGCGGCGTCACGGCCGTCGAGGTATTCCAGCGGGTGTGACTCACCGATGGCGTACGTTCCGCCCACGACACCCGGGAAGGTGTAGGCGCCGCCGGACTCGGAGGCGACCGTCTCGTCCACGGCCCGGCCGAGTGCATCGATCCCCGAGAGGGTGACGAGGACGTCACCTATCCCGGGTTCCCCAGGGGTCAAGGCGGCCATCGTCGTCGAGGTCGTCGTAGATCGCGCCACTGATGGAGCCGCGGTCCTCGGTGAAGACATAGCCGGTCGCCTGGGTGCGCACGCCGATGGTGATGCCCTTGATCTCGTCGTCGCCTGGCCTGCCGCCCGCGGAGCCCGCGGTGTCGGGGCCGTCGGCGTAGCCGGGTGGCTGGGTCTCGGCGAGGGCGTAGCGGCCGGGTGGGAGCGCGTCGAAGGTGAACTCGCCGTCGGCGTTCGTCGCCGTCGTGGCCGCGCCGCCCGCGATCGCGGTCAGCCGCAGCGCGACGCCGGGGATCGGGTCGCCGCCGTCGTCGACGACGCGACCGGACACCGAGGCCACCCAGGCCAGGTTGTCGGTGTCCGCCATCGCTGGGGTGCCGATCAGGCCGGTGGCCAGCGTGATGGCCGCGAGGGATGCCGTGAGTCTGTGCACGATCGTGCTCCTGTTCAGGTGGTGACCCGGTACCGGTAGCCGACGCCGCGGACGGCGGAGATCGGGGAGTCCGGCCCGTCCCAGCCGAGCTTGCGGCGCAGGCGCAGGACGGCGAACTTCACCCGCTCGGGGCCGAGCCCGGTCGGGTCGTCCCACACGGTGGTGAGTAGTTGGTGGTGGGTGAGGACGGCGGCGGGGTACCGGACCAGGGCGAGCAGCAGGTTGTACTCGATCCGGGTGAGCTCGATGTCGCGGGCGTCGACGGTGACCTGGCGGGTGCGGCGGTCGACCCGCACGACGCCGTCGTCGACGACGTCACGGGGCACACCGCCTGCGACGCGCGCGAGCATCGCCTGCGCCTTGGCCAGGACGTCGACGTCGGCGATGGGCTTGGTGAGGTAGTCGTCCGCCGAGCGCAGTGTCCTCGTGCGACGGACCCGGTCGGCGCCCGCGATGACCAGCACGGGCGGGCCCGCCAGCTCGTGCACCTGCCGGACCAGGCCCCAGTCGCGGATCTCCGGGTCGTCCTCGTCGAGGATCACCAGGTCCGGCCGGAACTCCCGCAGGAGCAGCAGGCTGGTGCGGGGGTCGCCGGTGGCGACGACGTCGTGGCCCGCCTGGCGGAGCACCGAGCGCAACGTGGACTCGGTGTCCGGCCGGGCGGCCACCAGGAGGATGTGCGCCATCGCGAACCCACTCCTAACGTCATGCGCGGGGTATCGAATCCATGAAACCCGCTGGACCCGGCCGCGGCGCGGCGCGTTAACCCGTCCGGGCGGCGAGGGCCTTGACCCCGCCGTAGTCGCCGTACCCGAGCAGCCTGCGGGTGGTGTCACACGGCGCGCTCGCGGGCACCATCACCTGGTTGGCGCTGGTCACCTGGTCGACATGGCCGAGGCCGAGGGTGTGCAGCCGCTCGTGGACCATCGTGGTCACCAGGTCGTACGCGCCGGAGCAGGACGAGGTCAGCGTGGTGAACCATGGGTGCAGGACGTTGTCGATCAGCACGTCGGAGGCGAGGATCGTCCCGTTGGAGCGGTAGTACGTGCAGGTGTACGCCAGCACCTTGGGCGGCAGCGAACCCCAGCCGGTGACGCTCTTGCCGTCGTTTCCGGTGCACGTCGCGTCGACCGAGACCTGGGGCTTGGCCGTACTCGTGCCGAGGTACTTGTGCGTGAAGGGCAGCGTCGCGGGCAACCCACACCGGTTGGCGCCCTTCAGCGCCGTGTCGGTGCTCGTGGTGATCGCGCTGAGCGCCGTGCTCACCACCGGGCTGGGTGCGCCTGCCCCGTTGTAGTACCAGGAATACGCGCCACTGAGCCACCAGCTCTTGAGCGCGTAGGACGTGTCGACACACGTGTTGTCCGGCCCGACCGCCGTCATCGGCCCTCCCGCGAGGATCGCGTGGCCGACGACATGGACCTGTTCACCGGCGGGTCTTGTGACCGATACCGCCGATCCGACAAGCACTAGCGCCACCAGGACCCGGATTCCGCCACTCTTGACCATCACACCCTCCAAGCCGGCAAACCCTCACCGTCAGCGGCCTCGGGTTCACGTCGGTTGCGGATCGGGTGCGCACCGGGTGCATCTCGCGGGCGTCGCGATTGCACTCCTTGGGGTGAAAGGGATTCAGCCCACCAAACCGGCCATGCCGCGTTCACCCGTTGGGCTGACACCCGCGCTACGCCGAGGCAACCGCGGCGAGCAGGTCGGTGACCGTCAGGATGCCGACCAGCGCACCGTTCTCGACCACGACCGCCGCGTCGACCCCGCACTCGACCATCCGCGCGGCGGCTGCCGCGAGGGTCGCCATCGACTCCACGCACGGATACCGCGACGATGCCGCGATCGCGCCGACCGTCAGGGTCTGCCGGTTGGTCGACCACAACCGCCAGAGGAGGTCGGTCTCGTGGACCAGGCCGAGATAATGGCCGTCGCGGACGACGGGCAGGTGGCGCACCCCGGACTCGACCATCGTCCGCAGCGCGACCTCCAGCGGCGCGTCCGGCACGATGCCCAGGACCTTGCCCGTCATCACGGAGCGCACGAGGTGGTCGGTGAGGGTGTCTGTTCGCATAGCTTCACGCTAGGAACCCCGGACCGGACCCGACACCGTCGTCGGACCCGTTCGGCACCGGGCCCAGTGGGCGGGCACCAAGGACTTTGGTCCCGGCCGCACCGGGTCCGCCGCCCGCGTACCGGGGACGCGCACACACCGTAGGGTCGACGGTGACGGAGGAGGCGCTTGATGATTCGGATCTTCCTGGTGGACGACCACGAGATCGTCCGCAGAGGGATCGCCGACCTGTTCGAGGACGAAACCGACCTCGAGGTCGTCGGCCACGCCGCGTCGGTGGCCGAAGCGCTGGCCAGAGTGCCGGGCAGCGACGCGGACGTCGCCGTGCTCGACGTGCGACTGCCCGACGGCAACGGGGTCGAACTGTGCCGCGAACTGCTGACCCTGGTCCCAGGGCTGCGCTGCCTGATGCTCACGTCCTACGCCGACGACGAAGCCCTCTTCGACGCGATCATGGCCGGGGCGTCCGGGTTCGTCCTCAAGCAGGTCCTCGGCTCCGACCTCACCGCGGCCGTGCGCACGGTCGGCGCGGGCGGCTCGCTGTTGGACCCGCGAACGACCACGGCGCTGCTGGACCGCATCCGTCGTGAGCGCTCCCAGGACGATCCGCTCGCCGGGCTGACCGAGCAGGAGCGAATCGTGTTCGACCTGATCGGCGAGGGACTCACCAACCGCCAGATCGGCGAACGCATGTTCCTGGCGGAGAAGACCGTCAAGAACTACGTCTCCCACCTGCTGGCCAAACTCCAGATCCAGCGCCGCACCCAGGCCGCCGTCCTCGCCACCGAGCTACGCGCCAAGGGCAAGGCCTGATCAGCTCAGCGGGACCCGCCACCGCAGCCTGGTTCCCCCGTCGTCCGGTGTGGACAGATCTAGGGCTCCGCTGAGCCTGCCCGCCCGGTCGGCCAGGTTGTCCAGGCCGCGCCGCGGGGTCCCCGCCGCGATGCCCACACCGTCGTCGGTCACCTCGATGAGCAGCTCGTCGCCCGCCTCGATCACCACGATGATCTCCCGGGCACTCGCGTGGCGGACCGCGTTGCTCAGCGCCTCGCGCAGCACGGCCTCGGCGTGTTCGGCCAGCGCGGGCCGCACCAGGGTGTCCACCGCGCCGGAGATCCGCACCGACGGGGACACCGCCGACTCGGCCGCGGTCTCCGCGACGATGTCGAGCAGCCGCCTGCGCAGGCTGCTCGCCGCGCGCGCCCGGTCCTCGGTGTGCAGGTCGAAGATCGACGTCCGGATCTCCCGGACCGTCTGGTCCAGCTGCTCGACCGCGCGGTGCACGCGGGAGCGCACGTCCTCGTCGGTGATCCGGCGGACCGTGCCCTGCAGGCTCATCCCGGTGGCATATAGCCGCTGGATGACATGGTCGTGCAGGTCCTGGGCGATGCGGTCCCGGTCGGCGAGCACGTCGAGCAGCCGCAGGTTGCGCTGCTTGTCGGCGAACTCCAGCGCCACCGCGGCCTGACCGGCGAACGACGCGAGCAATGGCACGAGGTCCGCGGCGAAGGGCGACGAACCCTTGTCTCGGCAAACCAGGAGCGCGCCGCTGGTCTCGCCTGCGTGGCCGAGCGGGACGACGACCGCCGGGCCGATCCGGCCGGTCACCTCGTCCGGCCCGTCCAGCGCGGCCCGGGACAGGTCCGCCATGGTCGTCGGCGAGCCGGTGGCGACGACATCGCCGATGATCGACGTGAGACCGGGGAGGCTGCTGCCGAGGAGCCCGTCGGCGGCGCGGCCGCTGCCCGCGCTCACCCGCAGCGCCGCGGCGGGCTTGGCGTCGGCCAGCAGGATGACCACCAGGTCCGCGCCCGCCAGTTCCCGCACGCGGTCGGCGACCAGGGCCAGTGAGTCCTCTTGGGACGCTCCGGCCAGCAGGGCGCTGTTGATCTCGCTGGAGGCACTCACCCAGCGTTCCCGCGTCCGGGACCGCTCGAACAGCCGCGCGTTCTCCACCGCGACGCCCGCGGCGGCGGCCAGCGCCTCGAGTACGGTCTCGTCGTCCGGGGTGAACTCCCCGCCGCCGCGCTTCTCCGTCATATAGAGGTTGCCGAAGACCTCGGCGCGCACCCGGATCGGGGCACCGAGGAAGCTGTGCATCGGCGGGTGGTTCGGCGGGAACCCGACCGACGCGGGGTGTTTGCTGAGGTCGGCCAGCCGGATCGGCACCGGGTGCTCGATGAGCAGACCGAGCAGGCCCCGGCCCTCCGGCAGGTGGCCCATGGTCGCCCGCACGTCGGGGTGGATGCCCTCGTAGACGAACTCGGACAGCCCCGCGCGCTCCCCCAGCACACCCAGGGCACCGTACTCGGCGTCGACCAGTTCGACGGCGACCTGCACGATGCGCTGCAGCGTCGAGTCCAGTTCCAGGCCCGCGCCGACGGCGATCACGGCGTCGAGCAGGCTCTGCAGGCGGTCGCTGGTGCGCATCACCTCGGTGAGCCGGTCCTGCAGCTCAGCGAGCAGCTCGTCCAGGCGAAGCCCCGACAAGGAGGCTGTCTCCCGTCGTTCAGACTTCGGCATCCGCACTCCGACCCATCGCCAAACCGACTCGGCAACCATCCCACGATCAGCCGCCTCCTCCAACCGCGCCGCATCGGTGTCGGCGTGTCACGCGCCGCCGGTCATGGCGTCGGTGCGCAGCGGTCGGATGACGTCGGCCAACTCGCGCCGCGCGGCGGGCACTCCGGCGTAGCCGTATCCCAGGCGCAGCACCACATGTGGCTGTCGGCCAAGAAGGCCGCGCAGCGCCGAGCGCAGTGCTGGGATCTCGATCGGTTGGGACAGGAACGAGCTGCACAGCCCTAGGTCGGTGGCCGCCAGCAACACCCGCTGCATGGCCTGACCGGCCTGCACCTGGTCGGCCGGACGGTCCCCCGGTGTGGTGAGCACGGCCAGCAGCGGCTGCCGCTCGAACGTCCGGGCGGGGCCGTCGACGTCGGCGAACCACCGCGGCGCGACGAAGGTGGCGGCGTCGGCGGCGGGGCCGAGTGAGGACAGCCGGACCCCGTCGCCGCGGTCGGCGATCGCGTGCACCCACCGCCGCAGTTCGTTCAGGTAGACCGGGTCCTGGGTCTGCAGCACCTCGCCGCGCCGGATGATCGCGGCGAGCGCGTCGACCTCGGCAGGCAGTTCGACCAGCCGCAGCGCCGCGTTCTCGATCTGGGCGGCGCGGACGAGTTCGGCCTTGGCGGGCTCGGGCACCGGGCGGTCGAGGAACGGCCTGCGGTTGGTGTGCCTGCGCGGGATCGCCGTGGCGAGGCGCTGGTCCGCGGGCGTCACCGACCGCGCGCCCGCGACCCGGATCGAGGCCAGCAGGTCAGGCCGGGCCGGGTCGGGCAGCAACCGCACCACCGCGGCCCGGCCCGCCGCCAGCAGCGACAGCCTGATGTTGAACACCGCCGCGCCACAGGCCAGCCGCGCCTCGTGCGCGTCAGGGTCGGCCACCGACAGCACCCTGTCCCGATCGAGTACCACGTCCACCCGGTCGGCACCCACCTCGAACAGCCATGGCTGCGTGTTGTGGGGTGACGGCGCGCGCAGGCCCGCACGCAGCGCGCTACCCATCGGTTCGGGGTATCCGGTGTGGCTGTCCATGGCTGGCTCCTGCTCGCTGGTCTCCCTCCACCATGCGCGGCGTGACCCGCCGCCTGCTGCGGACTGGCGGCTCGACCTGGCAGGGACCTTCGACGCCGACGCAGGGTCCTAGGTCCCCGACATCCCTTGATGTGGCTCAAGGTCACTGGTTCGACGAGACCAAAGACCGCAGTGGCGAGCCGGCCGCCGCAGCAAGATCGACTCAGCAAAGCGCGGACATCGACACTAGGAGTCACGATGATCGAGGCAATCGGCCTCACCAAGCGCTACGGCCCCACCCTGGCCGTGGACGACCTCACCTTCACCGTCCCCGCCGGTCGGGTGACCGGTTTCGTCGGCCCGAACGGCGCTGGCAAGTCCACGACGATGCGGATGATCCTTGGACTGGACGCGCCGACCGGGGGATCGGCGCTCATCGATGGCAAGCACTACCGCGACCTGCACAACCCGCTGCGCACCGTCGGCGCACTGCTCGACGCC
>DATLIA010000128.1:0-23928 GCA_035540215.1 Actinokineospora sp.
TCCTCGAGCAGTACGTCATCGGCCAGGACAAGGCCAAGCGCACGCTCTCGGTGGCCGTCTACAACCACTACAAGCGCATCCAGGCCGGCGGCGACCGCGCCTCGCGTGACGAGGGCGTCGAGCTCGCCAAGTCCAACATCCTGCTGATGGGGCCGACCGGCTGCGGAAAGACCCACCTCGCCCAGACGCTCGCCCGCATGCTCAACGTGCCCTTCGCGATCGCGGACGCCACGGCTCTGACCGAGGCCGGCTACGTCGGTGAGGACGTCGAGAACATCCTCCTCAAGCTGATCCAGGCCGCCGACTACGACGTGAAGCGCGCCGAGACCGGCATCATCTACATCGACGAGGTCGACAAGATCGCCCGCAAGAGCGAGAACCCGTCGATCACCCGCGACGTCTCCGGTGAAGGTGTGCAGCAGGCGCTGCTCAAGATCCTTGAGGGCACCACCGCCAGCGTGCCCCCGCAGGGCGGCCGCAAGCACCCGCACCAGGAGTTCATCCAGATCGACACGACGAACGTGCTGTTCATCGTGGCGGGCGCGTTCGCGGGCCTGGAGAAGATCATCCAGGACCGGGTCGGCAAGCGCGGCCTCGGCTTCGGCGCCGAGATCCGGTCGAAGGCCGACATCGACAACGCCGACTTCTTCTCCGACACCATGCCGGAGGACCTGATCAAGTTCGGCTTGATCCCCGAGTTCATCGGCAGGCTGCCCGTCCTGGCCAGCGTGACGAACCTGGACAAGGAATCCCTGGTCCAGATCCTGACCGCGCCGCGCAACGCCCTGGTGAAGCAGTACCAGAAGCTGTTCGAAATGGACGGCGTCGAGCTGGAGTTCACCGCCATGGCCCTCGAAGCGGTCGCCGACCAGGCGATCCTGCGCGGCACCGGCGCCCGTGGTCTGCGCGCCATCATGGAAGAGGTCCTGCAGTCGGTGATGTATGACATCCCGAGCCGCACGGACGTCGCCAAGGTGGTCATCACCGAGCAGACCGTCCGGGAGAACGTCAACCCGACCATCGTCTCCCGCCAACCTTCCCGACGCGAGCGGCGCGAGAAGTCGGCGTAACCCCAGTGGAGTGGCCGTACGTCCTGCTCCTGCACGGTCTGACCGGAGCAGGACGCGACCACTGGCAAGGCTGGCTCGCCCACGAGCTGGCAGAGGCTGGTGCGACGGTCGAGGTCCCGGTTTTCAGCGACCCCGACCGTCCCTCACTCGACGTGTGGCTGGCCGAGCTGAAGCACCACCTTGAGATCGCTCCCCGCTCCGCCAAGCGCGTCGTCGTGGCCCAAGGCCTGGGCGCGACGCTGTGGCTGCACCACGCCGCCCGCACGCCCGCCGATGATCTGTCCCTGCGGGTCGACACCGTGCTGCTGGTCGCGCCCCCTGGCCCGACTTGGCACGTCCCGGACGTACACGGCTTCGTTCCCACCCCACTGGACCCGGCAGGCATCCGCAGGGCAGCGGGCTGGACCCAACTGGCCACCGGCGAGGACGACCCCTGCCTACCCGTGGACGAAGCCGTAGCCATGGCGGCGACGCTGAACATCGACCTGGACGTCATCCCAGCGGGCGGCACCCTGGACACCCGGACGGGTTACGGCCCATGGCCAAGCGTCCTGGAATGGATCAAGAACCGGCACACCCGCTTGACAGCCGTCCCGGTCAAGTAGCGGCGCCCCACCTTCACCCGATGGTCCGGCAGCAACCACCACAGCCTCAGACGTGCCGACCAAGAAACCCGAGCACGTCAGGCACCACAGTCCGATAGAACGAGTCCCCGTGCGTCCCCGGCCCAGTGAAGCCAATCTCCGGCGACGCGAGCCGGATGAACTTGCGGGTGCCCTCGATGAAGTGGTCCTCGGTCCCACACCAGATCCCGACCGGAACCTTCCCCAACTTGTCCACGTTCCGCAACGGGTCCAGCGACGCCCACTCCTGCGTGTTCTTGAACGCCCGCCGCGTGCTCATCTCCCGCCACGACATGAGCAGCCCCGGCGAGATGGCCGCGACAGCTGACAGCGGCCTGCGCAGTTCAGCCCGTCGACGGGCGTAAAGCAACGCACCGAAGCCGCCCATCGACACACCCGCGGCCGCGAAGGGCGCGCCGAGGCCGCGCTGGCGCAACCACTCGGGGATCTCCTCCAGCAGCATCGCCATGACGTTGTCGCCGACGTGGTTCTCGTGCCAGTAGTTGTTGCCGCCGTCGACCGCCACGAAGCCGAACGGTGGCAGCTTCCCCGCCGACACACCCGCGGCCAGCGCCCTGGCGAGGCCCGACGGCGCGGCGTTGCGGGCGGCGCCGTGCAGGCCGTGTAGGAGCACGCACATCGGCAGGTTCTTGGTCGTCAGCTCCGCGGGCAGGATGGTGACGAGGTCGACCTCCTGGCCGCGCGCGGTGGAGAACACTCGATCCACCCGGGTCACCGGGTCGGGGGCGGCGGCGCTGGTGATCGCGTTCAGCCAGGGGAAGGAGCCGGTGAGGACGCCCGCGGTGGCGAGCCCGGCGGCACCCGTGACCAGCACGGATCGCCTCGTGTGCAGTGCGGCCACGGTTCCCCCTCCCAGTCTGTTTTACACGTTTCAAGGCGCGCTGAAGCCGCCCTGTCGGTAACACCATCGGTCGAACTAAGGTGAATGTTGCTCGATTCAGGCCCCTACTCGATGACGCCTTGGTCACGCAGGTCGGCGACCCGGTCAGGCGGGTAGTCCAACCAGGCCAAAACCTCAGCTGTGTGCGCGCCCAGCTCCGGCACCGGCGCGGCCGTCCACTCCCACGCGTCGGCGTCGACCGGGGGACGCAGCATCGGGACCGAGCCGCCGGGCACCGCGACCTCCGCCCACCGACGCCGGGCCGCCAGCTGCGGGTGGACGGTCAGCTCGGCCACCTCCCGGGTCCGGGCGGCGGGCACGTCGGCGGCGTCCAGGGCGGTCAGCAGGGCTTCGGCTGTCGTGGCGGTGACGAACGGCTGGAGCTCTGCGTGCAGCTCGTCCCGGTTGGCCACCCGGGCGGCGACCGTCGCGAACCGTGGGTCGTCGGCCAGCTTGGTCAGCTCGGCCAGGTCGCACAGCCTGCGCCACTGGCCGTCGTTCTGGACGGCGAGGTGGACCGTCTCCTCATCCCCGCACAGGAATGGCCCATACGGGGCGATCGTCGGGTGGTGGGCGCCGTGCCTGCCGGGCGCGCCGCCCGTGCCGTGGGCGTAGAGCAGGGGCTGGTGCATCCACTCGGCCAGCGCCTCCATCAGCGTCAGCCGCAGCGTGGCGCCCTCCCCGGTCCGGCCCCGGCGGATGAGCGCGGCGAGCACGGCCGCGTGCAGCTGGACGCCCGCGGCGATGTCGGCCACCGAGATCCCCGCCCGCGCCACCCACGGGCCGGTCCCGGTGGTGGCCACCAGCCCCGTCTCGGACTGGATCAGCGCGTCGAACGCCTTGCGCTCGCTGTAGGGGCCGCCCTCGCCGTACGACGACAGCTCGGCGACGACCAGCTGCGGATGCGCCGCCCGAACCGAGTCGGCGTCCAGACCCAGGCGACGGGCCGCACCAGGCGACAGGTTGCACATCACGACGTCGGCACGCGCGATCAGGTCGGCGACGATCGCGGCACCCTCGGGCCGCTTGAGGTCGACGACCACTGACTCCTTGCCGACGTTGGTCCACGCGAAGTAGCTCGACACCGTCCCGCACGAGGTGTCGTAGTCGCGGGCGAAGTCGCCCGCGCCCGGCCGCTCGATCTTGATCACCCGCGCGCCCAGGTCGGCCAGCAGCCGGGTCGCGTACGGCACCGCGACCGCTTGTTCCAGGCTGACCACGACCATCCCGTCGAGCGGCTTCACCCGATCCGCCCGACGCCCGCGTACACGTTCATGCTGTCCCCGCGCAGGAACCCGACCAGCGTCATCCCCTGCTCCTCGGCCAGGTCCACGGCCAGCGACGACGGCGCGGACACCGCGGCCAGCATGGGAATGCCCGCCATCGCGGCCTTCTGCACCAGCTCGAACGACGCCCGGCCGGACACCAGCAGCACCATGCCCGTCAGCGGAATCCGCTGGGCCAGCACGGCCCACCCGATCACCTTGTCGACGGCGTTGTGCCTGCCGACGTCCTCACGGACCACCAGCGGCTCACCCGCCGCGGTGAACAGGCCCGCCGCGTGCAGGCCGCCGGTCGACGCGAAGACCTTCTGCTGCTCGCGCAGCTGGTCCGGCAGCGAGCGCAGCACCGACGCGGGAACGGTCACCGGGTCGGCAGCGGGGGAGTGGCGGGTGCGCAGGCGGACCGCGTCGAGGGCGGCCTTCCCGCACACACCGCAGGAGGACGTCGTGTAGAAGTTGCGCTCGACACCGGGGTCGGGCGGGGGGACGCCGTCGGCGAGGCTGATGTCCAGGACGTTGTAGGTGTTGCGCCCGTCATCGTCGGCGCCGTCGCAGTAGCGGGCGATCGAGACGTCGGCACGGTCGCCGATCACGCCCTCGGTCAGCAGGAACCCGTGGGCCAGTTCGACGTCGTTACCCGGGGTCCGCATGGTGACCGCGAGCGCCCGGCCGCCGACGCGGAGCTCCAGCGGCTCCTCGGCGGCCAGCGCGTCCGGCCGGGTGCGCCGTCCGTCCGCGGTCAGCCGCACGACCGGTCTGCGCACTGTCACCCGTCCCATGCGCCCAGCCTATGCAGAACCCATGGGAGGGGTAACCGGCGCCTAAGGGGACCGGGACGGCGGTTGACCACGGTTACCGCCCGTACATGACGGTAGCTCCAGTGGTGACCAAGACTTAGGAAATTCGGGGAGGCGGACGAGCCCCTCCGGCGCCTGCGTTCGCTGGAGGGGCTCTGGAACCGCGCTAGCTCACAGGCGTCGCCACAACGCCGGAACGTTCGGCGGTTCCCACCCAGGCTGGGACGTGTGTCCCTGCCAGGCCTCGTACCGGAGCCCGCCGTAGGTGACCTGCGCGCCCGTCGCGTAAGCGACGTACGGTGCCCAGGTGCCGCCGGGAGGCTGGGTGGTGCTGGTCGGCTGGGTCGTGCTGGTCGGCGGCGTGGTGCTCGTCGGCGGGTTGCCGGTGACCATCAGGCGCAGGCCGTAGGTCTGCAGAATCTCGTTGACCGGCTGGAAGTAGATCGTCCCGCCCGACGTGCAGTTGCCCGAGCCGCCGGAGGTCACGCCCTGGGCCTGGTCGCCGCTGATCCACGAGCCACCGGAGTCACCCGGCTCGGCGCACACGTTCGTCCTGGTCAGACCCGTGATGGTGCCCTCGGGGTAGGTGACGGACGTGTTCTTCTGCTGGATGGTGCCGCAGTGCCAGCCGGTGGTGGAGCCAGACCGGCAGACCGATCCGCCGACCGGTGCCTCCTGGGAGCCCGCGACCGGCACGGTGCCGGGGTAGCGGTTGACCAGCGCCCGCGGGGTGTTGCCCGCCGCGGCGCGGACCCACGCGTAGTCGTTGCCGGGGAAGCTGGAGGCCACGACCGAGCCAGACGGGTTGGACGTCGCCGTGCCCGCGCGGCCGCAGTGCCCCGCGGTGACGAACCCGCCCTCGACCGGGAAGCCGATCGAGCAGCGGCCACTGCCGAAGGTGTAGGCGTTGCCGCCGATGATGTCGATCAGCGGCTTGGGCGACTCGGTCGACGCCGTCACCCGCACCCCGTCGACCCCACTGGACTTGGCCCACGCGTTCGCGGCGGCCTCGCCACCAGCGTGCGCCAGGACGACGACGGAATTGCTCTGCAGGTCGACGTACCAGCCGGGGACGCCCTTCGGCGCGGCCTTGGCGTTGTCGTCGAGCTTGCCCTTGAGGGCGTCGAGCTGCGCCTGGCTGCGGGCGACGGTCCGCGGGACGGCGCCCCGGGCGCGGACTTTGTCGGCCTTGGCCGCTTCGGTGACCGCGACGGTAAGGACGCTGTCGCCGTCGAGCCAGGCACCGGCGAACGCCGGGCCGAGTTCGCCACGCAGGGCGGCCTCGGTGGCGGTCGCGGCGCGTTCCTTGCCCAGGCGCTGCTGGGCCTGCTCCGGGGTCAGGTTCAGGTCGCGGGCGAGGGCCGCTTCCAGGTCCGACACCGGCTTCGCCGAGGCTGACGGCGTGATGGCGAGCGCGGTTGCCAGGCCCGCGACGCTCAAGGCCGCGAGTGCGGCAGCGGTGATCTTGCGGTTCATCCGCATCTCCTATGCAGGGTGAGTGGGACATGTCGAGCTAAGACCGCCGCTGCCTTAATTGGTACATACCAATTGGGTCATACCGTAGGGTCGTGGCGTGATGACGGACCGGTATGACGTCGTGATCGTCGGCGGCGGGCACAACGCCCTGGTCGCCGCCACCTACCTGGCCAAGGCGGGGCGCTCGGTCGCCGTGCTGGAGCGGCTGGGCCACACCGGAGGGGCGGCGGTGAGCGCGAGCCCGTTCCCGGGTGTGCGCCTCTCGCGGTACTCCTACCTGGTCAGCCTGCTGCCCGACCAGATCGTCACGGACCTCGGACTGCGGCTGGACCTGCGTTCCCGGTCGGTCTCGTCCTACACGCCGGTCTTCCGCGACGGCGCCGCGACCGGTCTGCTGGTGGAACGCGCACCCGGCGCGACGACCGCCGACTCCTTCCGCGCGCTGACCGGCTCCGACGCCGAATACGCTGCCTGGCAACAGTTCTACGGCGATCTCGCCCGACTCGCTGAGGCGCTCGCCCCGACTCTGCTGGACCCGCTGCCCACCCGTGACGCCGCGCGCTCGCTCGTGGTCGGCGCGGCGGGGGAGCGGATCTGGCGGCAGGTGTTCGAGCAGCCACTCGGACAGTCGATCGAGGAGACCTTCGCCGACGACGTCGTCCGCGGTGTCGTCGCCACCGACGGCCTCATCGGCACGCACACGTCGCTGGCCAGTCCGACTCTGTTGGCCAACAAGTGCTTCCTGTATCACCTGATCGGCAACGCGACCGGCGAGTGGCGCGTCCCCGTCGGCGGAATGGGCGCCGTGACCGCGGAACTGCTGCGCGTCGCGCTCGCGGCCGGGGTCGAGGTCGTCACCGACGCCGAGGTCACGAAGGTCGACGCCGACGGCAAGACGGCGGAGGTCACGGTCGGGGGAGAGCGGGTCATCGGGGCGGACTTCGTGCTGTCCGGCGTCGCTCCCGCCGCGTTCGACCGGTTGCGGGGTCGGGCGGCCGAGTCACCGGTCGGCGCCCAGCTGAAGATCAACGTGCTGCTCGATCGGCTGCCCCGCCTCAAGTCGGGGATCGACCCGCGGCAGGCGTTCGCGGGCACTTTCCACCTCGACGAATCGTACTCGGAGCTGGAAGACGCTTACCAGGCAACGGTTTCCGGGAAGCTGCCCGATCCGCTGCCCGGCGAGATGTACTGCCACACGCTGACCGATCCGTCCATTTTGGACCCGTCACTCGCCGAACGCGGCGCGCAGACCCTGACGCTGTTCGGCCTGCACCTGCCGACTTCGCTGTTCCCCACCACCGAGGACCTCGCCGCGCGCTACCTGGCGGGCCTAGAGCGCCACCTGATCGACCCCATCGCCGACTGCGTCGCCCGCGACGCCGACGGGAACCCGTGCGTCGAGGTCCGCACCCCGCTGGACCTGGAGGCCGAGCTGAACATGCCCGGCGGCAACATCTTCCACGGCGACCTGTCCTGGCCGTTCGCCGAGGACGGCGGTTGGGGCGTGGAGACCGACGTGCCGAACCTGTTCATCTGCGGTGCGGGCGCCCAGCGCGGCGGCGGGGTCAGCGGCATCGGCGGCCACAACGCCGCTATGGCCGTGCTCGCATCCAGCTGACCACACTCGCGATCATGGCGCCGCCCAAGGCGAGCGCCATGTCGGCGTGCGCGTCCCAGATGTCGCCCTGCTGCCCGTTGTACGCCTCGGCCGCCTCGGGGGAGAGCAGGACGGCGATGACCCACTCGAACAGCTCGTAGACCGCGCTGGTCGACAGGACGACCTCGACCGACACGAGCGCGGCGAAACGTGGTCGCCAGCCGCGGTTCTCGCGGAAGTAGGCGAACAGGACCGACGCCGCGCAGACGCCGTAGGCGAAGTGGACCAGGCGGTCGAAGTGGTTGCGCTGCCAGCCGAACGTCTCGGAGAGGCGGAAGCCGAGGAGGCTGTCGGTCCAGTCGTCGTAGGGGACGAAGGAGTAGAGCCATCTGGCGGCGATCGTATGCAGGGTCAGGAAGGTCAGGACCAGCACGAACGACCGGGCGGGAAGCCTGCGCCAGAAGGACAGCAGGAGCGCTAGGCCGATCACGGTCAGGGAGCCGTGCAGCGCCTGTTCCGCGGGCCAGCGCGGCGCCCACCAGGTCGCGATCGCGACGGCGGCGAAGACGCCGAGTGCTGTCCAGCGCAAGGTCCCCATGTGGCGGAGGCTACTGAGCCGCTACGGGGATCGAGTGGTGAACGACGGATCGTTCACCACTCGAGAGGGCTTTGTGACTGGGTCAGGCGGCCAGTTGGGCCTTGATCTGGGCCAGGCTCGGGTTGGTCAGCGCCGACCCGTCCGGGAAGTGCAGCGTGGGCACGGTCTGGTTGCCGCCGTTGACCTGCATGACGAAGTCGGCCGCGTGCGGGGCCTCCTCGATGTCGACCTCGACGAACTCGATCCCGTCGGCGTTGAGCAAGGTCTTGAGCCTGCGGCAGTAGCCGCACCAGGTGGTCGAGTACATGGTCAGCGTGGCAGGTGCCGACATCGCGGGGCGTCCTTTCCGGCGGTGGTGTCGTCAGAGTCAACACCACCGCACTCCCGTCCTATGCCGGATACCCATGCGGCAGTCGTCACAACCGCATCCTGGGACAAATCCTCCGCGCAAGATTGTCCAACAATCCTACGTGTGAACGTTAGGATTGTTGAACAAGTCGGACGATGATCGACTTGGACGTCGGTGTCCCGGACGTCTCGGCCGTGGAGTCCAGCGGCACCAGCGAGTTCGCCTCCGGGAAGTAAGCCGCCGCGCATCCGCGGGCCGTCGGGTAGGACACCACCCGGAACGACGGCGCCAGGCGCTCCCCGTCGGACCACTCGCTGATCAGGTCGACCATCGCTCCGTCGGCCAATCCCAGCGCCGCCACGTCGTCCGGGTTCACCAGGACCACTCGTCTGGCGTCCTTGATCCCCCGGTAGCGGTCGTCCAGCCCGTAGATCGTGGTGTTGTACTGGTCGTGGCTGCGCAGGGTCTGCAGAAGCAACCTGCCCTCGGGCACCTGGATCACCGTCAGCGGGTTCGCGGTGAAGTTCGCCTTGCCGGTGCTCGTCCCCGGAAACTCCCGCGAGTCCCGCGGCGGATTTGGCAGCACGAATCCGTCCGGCTCCCGCACCTTCGCGTTGTACGAGTCGCAGCCCGGGACCACCCGGGAGATCCGGTCGCGGACCAGGTCGTAGTCGGCCGCGAACTCGCCCCAAGGCACCGGGTGTTCGCCGAACACGGCCCCGGCCAACCCGCAGATGATGTCCACTTCGGACTTCAGGGCCGGGCTCGCGGGCTCCAGCCGCCCCTGGGACCGGTGCACGACCGACATCGAGTCCTCGACCGTGACGAACTGGTCGCCGCCCTCCTGCGGGTCCCGCTCGGTCCGGCCGCGCGCGGGCAGGATCAGCGCGACCCGGCCGTGGGCTACGTGCGAGCGGTTCAGCTTCGTCGACACCTGCACCGTCAGGTCGCACGACCGCAGCGCCGCCTCCGTCACCGCGGTGTCCGGGGTCGCCGCGGCGAAGTTGCCGCCGACGGCCATGAACACCCGCGCCTTGCCGTCGCGCATCGCGCGGATCGCGGCGACGGTGTCGTGCCCGTGCTCGCGGGGGACGGTGATGCCGAACTCGGTCTCCAGCGCCGCCATGAACAGCTCCGGCATCTTCTCCCAGATGCCCATGGTCCGGTCGCCCTGCACGTTCGAGTGGCCGCGCACCGGGCAGAGCCCCGCGCCGGGTTTGCCGACCATGCCCTGCAGCAGCGACACGTTGGTGATCTCGCGGATCGACGGCACTGAGTGCTTGTGCTGGGTCAACCCCATCGCCCAGCAGGTGATCGTCCGCGGCGAGTCCGCGACCATCCGCGCGACCCGCTCGATCTGCTCACGCGGCAGCCCGGTCGCCGCCAGAACACTGTCCCAGTCGAGGTCGCGCACGCTCGCCGCGTACTCCGCGAACCCGTGCGTGCTCGCCTCGATGAACTCGTGGTCGAGCGCGTCCCACTCCAGCAGCAGGTGCCCGATGGCCTGGAACAGCGCCTGGTCGCCACCGAGTCGGATCTGGCAGAACTCGTCGGCCAGTTCGGTGCCCTTGCCGAGCACCCCGCTGGGCTTCTGCGGGTTCTTGAACCGCAGCAGCCCGGCCTCCGGCAGCGGGTTGACCGCGACGATCTTGGCGCCCGCCCGCTTCGCCGCCTCCAGCGCCGACAGCATCCGCGGGTGGTTGGTGCCCGGGTTCTGCCCGACGACGAGGATCAGCGCCGCCTGCTCGAAGTCGGCCAGCGACACCGAGCCCTTGCCGACGCCGATGGTCTCGTTCAGCGCCGCGCCGGAGGACTCGTGGCACATGTTCGAGCAGTCGGGCAGGTTGTTGGTGCCGAAGGACCTGGCGAACAGCTGGTAGAGGAACGCGGCCTCGTTGCTGGTGCGGCCCGAGGTGTAGAACACCGCCTCGTCCGGTGTGGACAGTGCGTGCAGCCGGTCGGCGATCAGCGCGAACGCGTCGCCCCACGTGATCGGCTCGTAGTGGGTGGCGCCCTCGCGCAGCACCATCGGGTCGGTCAGCCTGCCCTGCGCGCCCAGCCAGTAGTCGGTGCGCTCGGCGAGGTCGGCGACCGAGTGCGCGGCGAAGAACTCCGGCCCGACCCGGCGCTTCGTCGCCTCCTCGGCGACGGCCTTGGCGCCGTTCTCGCAGAACTCCGCGACGTGCCGGTGGCCCTGCGGCTCCGGCCACGCGCACCCCGGGCAGTCGAAGCCCTCACGCTGGTTGAGCAGCCGCAGTGTCTTGGCGGTGCGCACCACGCCCATCTGCTCGACACCGCGCTTGAGCGCGACGGCCACCCCGGGTATCCCGGCCGCCCACTCCTTCGGCTTGCTCACGGTCAGGTCGGACTCGGCGACATCCTTGTCGGGCGGCTTGCGCATGGGCCCATCCTTCGCCCTCGGCGGCTCGGATGCCATACGGTGCCAGGGCGACGATCTGTGAAGGAGGCGACATGGAACTCGCCAACGATCTTGATCAGGCGCGGGCCGCGTGGGCGGCGGCGACCGAGGGCGCCGACCAGGCATGCGGCGCCGCCACCGCCGCCTACACCGAACTGCGTGCCGCGCTGGCCGCCGAGATCGGTGTCTGCGTCGCGGTGCTGGAGCAGCGGTGACCGGGGAGCCCGTGCAGCTCACCTCGCTGGTGCGCACCCTCGGCGACCTGGCCGCGCTGGTCAACCCGGTCCGGCTGATCACCGTGGTCGGCGACGTCATGCGGGAGATCAAGACCCCACCACCCGGCGACCCCGACGCGCTCGACACCCTCGCCGCCGCCTACCGGGTCGCCGCCGCGTCATTCACCCCGATCGCCCGGGAGGTCGCCGCGCTCGACGGCTCCGCAGTCGTCCGGGCCACCGCGCACCGCGTCGAGTGGATCCCGGCCGCGTTCACCGGCACCGCCGACACCCTCGCCGAACTGGCCGCCGCCGTCCGCCACCACCAGCGCAGACACGCCGAACTCCACCAGGCCCTCACCGACGCCGCGCACGACGCCACCCACGTCGGCTCCGTGCCGATGCCCGACCCGGTCGGCATCGCCCGCCTCGTCGGTATCGTCGGCGACCTGATCACCGGCTGCGTCGCGGTCTACACCGACAGCCTCGCCGCCGCCGACCGCGCCGCGAGCCGCTTCACCGACCTGCGCGGAGCCGCGCGCGCCGCGGCGGGGGTCGCGGCCGGGCTCACGCCGACGGACGCGGTCGTCATCGCCGACAAGAAGGTCGGCGCGCTCGCCGACCACTACGAGGACGGGCTCGGCCTGACCCAGCTGGCCCGCCTCGGCGCCCTGTCCGGCCTCGACCGCGCGGTCCTCGACGTACTGCTGGCCGCCGTCGGCTCCGACCTCGAACGCGCCTGGCTGCTGCGCGCCGCCGCCACCGGCCACGGACCGACCGAGATGGGCGAGTTCGCCCGGGCCATCCGCGGCCGCGACGAGCAGTGGCTCAACACGCACCTGTCCCTGGTCGACCGCGGCGGCGCGGCGGCCCAGGTCCGGATGGGTGTCGCGGTCCGCCAGTACGAGGCCACCACATGCGGCACGACGACCCTGATTGTCGCCAGGGCGGAGCACGATCCGCTCTACGCACTGGCCCTGACCAGCGGAGACTTCCAGACCGCGTTCACCGCGGAACGTGGTGCCGTCCACGACGAGACCAACGTGGTCTACCCGCGGGCGGCGGGCACGTCACCCAAGGGGGTCGCGGCCTACCTGACCCGCCACATCGGCGTCCCCTACGAATGGCGGCTGGTCGACGACACCGACAAGCGAGCCATCTCCTCGACGCTCCGTGAAGTCGTCGCCGCGGTCGATCGGGGCGTTCCGGTGCCGATGCTGGTCGGCGGGATCGTGCCCCGGCACTACGTGCTCGCGCTGGGGCACGATCGGGGCACGCTGCTGGTCTTCGAGCCGACCGGCGGGGTGACGGTGGCCGTGCCGGAGGACGACTTCCTGGCCGGGAACCTCAAAGCCGCGCTCGGCTTCGACCACGTCCAGTCGGTGATCCTGCCTAGCACCGCTAGTTAGGGCAGCCGCTCTCGGCGGGCAGGTCCGCCGCCGGGTCGAAGTAGCTGTCGCGGTCGCGGCCAGGCGTCTTGTGGACCACCGTGCCGTCGCGGAACGACGGGGCCAGGAAGCCCTTCTTGTACGCCTCACACGAGATGGCGTAGCCGTAGCCGCCGACGCCCGCGTACCAGAGGCCCTGGCTGGACTCGGTCCACCGCCAGCCGCCGGAGCGCCAGACGTAGTCGACCTCGGCGCGGACCACCACGATGGCGTCCATCGGGTCGTTCGCGGCCGGGGTCTCGAAGGCGTAGGCGAAGACGTAGTTGGTGTGCACGACCAGCTCGCCCGGCCCGCCCGCCTCGGCGGTCATCTTGCCGCTGACCTTGGGTTCTACCGGGAGCAGCGGGTTGCCGTCGGCGATCAGGCTGACCAGGGCCTGGGCGCGCGGCTCGCCGCCGGTGCCGAACAGGGGCTGCAGTTCCTTGCGGATGTCGGGGGCGAGCATCGCCAGGTAGCGGCTCGGGTCGTGGCCCACCAGCAGCGACCGGTCGAGCCTGCTGGCCACGAGCGCGTCGCGGACCTTGCCGGTGATGTCGGCGACCTGCTCGGCGGTGAACTCGCCGATCTGCATCGCGGGCGGCACGGTGATGCCCGCCGCGCCGTCGGCCCAGCTCTCGGCCGGGGTGTGCGTGAACGGCTTGGACTTGTCGAACGTGTAACTGGCCGACACCGTTGGTTCACTGTCGGCAGGCGCGCCAGAGCCTGCGAGCACCTTGTCGAACAGTCCGACGCGGACCATGAGCATCAGCACGGCGATGACAGCGACCAACACCATGGACGTGATGAGCCACCGCTCGACCCGGCGCCGCCGGGCGGAGCGCATCATGGCGCGGACGTCGGCACGGGCCGCTGCCCGCACTCGATCGCGCCACTCGGCGTCCCGCAACGCCGCCTGATCGCCGAACTCACGTTGGTCCACCGGCCCCCCATGGGCACTCCAGGACCGTGTCCGGCCCTGGTTCGAGGATGACGACTACCTAGTGTTCAGCTCATCGATACACGGATGGACCGTGTTAACAACGCCGTTGATGGGGTCGCGGACGCTGCGGTGAACGGTGGTCGAAACCCGATCAGCGGTCAGCCCCCGCAGGGTGACGCCGCTTCGATAGGCCGATCGGGGTCGAATAGCGCGTCCGGAAGGACCCCGCTTCCTGTCCCTGCCAGCGCGCCTCGGGAGTGGGCGCCGTCACACTCCGTGGAAGAGCGGGAGCCTTCCGCCCGACTCAGCCAGACGCCGCGGTCGGCCGCGGGCCCGCCCTTGCCGACGATGGTGAGGTCGGTATCGAGCCGGGCCACCTCGACCCTGGGGCCGCTGTCGGTGTGCAGTGGGTAGGCGACCACGAAGCGGGTGCGCACGAGCAGCTTTCCCGCGCCCGCCGACTCCGCCCACATCCGCCCGCGCACCTTCGGCGGCCGCGGCAGCAGGGTGGTGCCTGGCTCGAAGCGGACCAGGAATCCGTTCACCCGCTCCGGGTCGGAGAGTGCCGCGCGCAGGTCCGCGCGGTCACCCGGAGCGAACAGTCGCAGGTATGGCTCGCTGTCCACGCCCATGATCACCGTCGGGTCGAGCATCGCGGCGAGCACCACCGCCCTGGCCCGCTGGTAGGCGTCGGCCACCTCGGCGGCGGTGTGGCCGCCGATGGCCTCGACGGGTGGGATGACCACCCCGGCCTCGCCGTCGGCCCAGTCCGCCGCGGGGGTCCCGGCGAAGGGTTCGGCGGCGTCGATCGCGATCACCTTGGCAGGCGCCTGGCCGCCGAACCAGACACCCCAGTTGGTCACGATGAACAAGCCGATCATGGCCACCACGAGGACCACCGCACCGATCGGAACCCTGCGCATGTCCGGAAACGATAAAGAGATCCCCAGGCCGGGTGGTGACCCGAACGTTCAGGCCGGATGACGGGCGGGTGCCGCGCTGTTCACCTGGAAGCGTCCGGCTTGTGCGGAGGATTTCGGTTTCCCACCGCTCGGTAGACTCCTCAGTCGTGACTCAGACCTCAGCATCGCCGTCCATCGACCTCCCGCAGGCCTGGGAGCCTGCCGCGGTAGAGGCGGAGCTGTACCAGGGCTGGGTAGACGCCGGCTACTTCACCGCCGACAGCTCCAGCGACAAGCCGCCGTTCACCATCGTGCTCCCGCCGCCGAACGTGACCGGCAGCCTCCACATGGGCCACGCGCTCAACCACACCGTCATGGACGCGCTGACCCGCCGCAAGCGGATGCAGGGCTTCGAGGTGCTGTGGCTGCCCGGCATGGACCACGCGGGCATCGCCACGCAGAACGTCGTCGAGCGCAAGCTCGCCAACGAGGGGCTGTCCCGACACGACCTCGGCCGCGAGAAGTTCATCGAGCGGGTGTGGGAGTGGAAGGCCGAGTACGGCGGCAAGATCCTCGACCAGATGCGCAGGCTCGGTGACGGCATCGACTGGTCGCGCGAGCGGTTCACCATGGACGAAGGCCTGTCGCGGGCGGTCCAGGCGATCTTCAAGCAGCTGTTCGAGGACGGCCTGATCTACCGGGCCGAGCGGATCATCAACTGGTGTCCGCGCTGCCGCACGGCGCTGTCGGACATCGAGGTCGACCACTCCGACGACGAGGGCGAACTCGTCTCGATCCGCTACGGCGACGGCGCGAACGCGATCGTGGTCGCCACGACGCGCGCGGAGACGATGCTGGGTGACACCGCCGTCGCGGTCCACCCGGAGGACGAGCGCTACAAGCACCTCATCGGGACCTATGTGGTCCTCCCGCTCACCGGCCGCGAGATCCCGATCGTCGGCGACGAGCACGTCGACCCGGAGTTCGGCACCGGTGCGGTGAAGGTGACTCCCGCGCACGACCCCAACGACTTCGAGATCGGCCAGCGGCACGGCCTGCCGTCGATCACGATCATGGACGAGTCCGCGGTGATCACCGCGCACGGCCCGTTCCTCGGCCTCGACCGCTTCGAGGCGCGTCCCGCGGTGGTCGCCGCGCTGCGCGCCGAGGGTCGGATCGTGGCGGAGAAGCGGCCCTACCTGCACTCTGTCGGCCACTGCTCACGCTGCGACACCGTCGTCGAGCCGCGCCTGTCGATGCAGTGGTGGGTCAACGTCCAGCCGCTCGCCCAGGCCGCGGGCGACGCGGTGCGCGACGGCCGGACCAAGGTGCACCCGCCGGAGCTGGCCAAGCGCTACTTCGACTGGGTCGACAACATGCACGACTGGACGATCTCGCGCCAGCTGTGGTGGGGGCACCGGATCCCGGTCTGGTACGGCCCCAACGACAAGGTGGTCTGCGTCGGCCCCGACGAGGAGCCGCCCACCGGTGACGAGTGGACGCAGGACCCGGACGTGCTCGACACGTGGTTCTCGTCGGGTCTGTGGCCGATCTCGACGCTGGGCTGGCCGACCAAGACCGCGGACCTGGCGAAGTTCTATCCGACCAGTGTCCTGTCGACCGGCTACGACATCCTCTTCTTCTGGGTCGCCCGGATGATGATGCTCGGCCTCTACGCGATGGACGGCGTCCAGCCCTTCGACCACGTCTACCTGCACGGCCTCATCCGCGACGCGCAGGGCAAGAAGATGTCGAAGTCGCGTGGCAACGTCATCGACCCGCTCGACTGGCTCGACCGCTTCGGCGCCGACGCGACCCGTTTCACCCTGGCCCGCGGCGCCAACCCGGGCAGCGACATGTCCTTGGCCGAGGAGTGGGCGGGCGGTTCGCGGAACTTCTGCACGAAGCTGTGGAACGCCAGCCGTTTCGCCCTGATGAACGGCGCCACCACTGCGGTCCCGGTCCCCGACCGCGACACGCTGACGGATGCCGACCGCTGGATCCTCGATCAGGCCGACGCCCTGGTGTCCGAAGTGGACGGCCTGTTCGACGCCTTCCAGTTCGCCAAGCTCTGCGACTCCCTCTACCACTTCACCTGGGACCTGTACTGCGACTGGTACCTGGAGCTGGCGAAGGTCCAGATCGCCGCGGGCGGCGACCGTGCGGACTCCACGCGGGCGGTGCTCGGGCATGTGCTGGATGTCGTGCTGCGGCTGCTGCACCCGGTGATCCCGTTCGTCACCGAGGTGTTGTGGAAGTCGTTGACTGGTAAGGAATCCGTCGTCGTCACCGACTGGCCGGTCCCGTCTGGTGCGACGTTCGACAAGGCTGCGTCGCAGCGGATCGAGGGCCTGCAGAAGCTGGTCACGGAGATCCGCCGGTTCCGGGCCGACCAGGGTCTGCGGCCGGGTCAGAAGGTCGCCGCCCGCCTGTCCGGAGTGGACGCGGCCGGGCTGTCGGCACATCTGGACGCGGTGACGGCGCTGGCGCGGCTGGAGGCCGCGGGCCCCGACTTCGTGCCGAGCGCGTCGGTTGAGGTTCCGCTGGCTGATGGCACGGTGACGGTGGAACTGGACCTGTCGGGCACGGTGGATGTCGCGGCCGAGCGCAAGCGGCTCGCCAAGGACCTTGGGGTGGCCGAGAAGGAGCTCGCGCAGTGCGAGGCCAAGCTCGGCAACCCGAAGTTCACGGACAAGGCGCCCGCGGACGTGGTGGCCAAGATCCAGGGGCGTCGGGACGTGGCGGCCGCGGAGATCGAGCGCATCACCGCCCGCATCGCCGCCCTGCCCAGCGCATAAGTTGCCGGGTCGGCGGGGTTACCCCGCCGACCCGGCAACGGCGGCCGGTGTCAGTCGCACTCGTGGTCGCAGTCGTCCGTGTGGGTGTCGAGCAGGATGAAGCCGCCGACCTGGGCCACCAACGCGATCAACTCTGGGTCGAACGCCACGCTGTCCTGACCCCGGCGGGGCGTCCAACCGATGAAGACATTGATCTCGCCTTGGCCGTCGAGGCTTCTCAGGGCATCAAGATTGGCGGCGAGGAACTCCTTGACCGCCAGCAACTGGTCTTCCAGTGGCTCTTCCCCCGTCGGAGCGAAGCGGGCGATCCACCAGTGCGGGCTGGGCGTGCCGTCTTTGCGGTACCTGTGCGTCTGTCGGCCCAGCACGCGTTCCACGTGATCCAGCGGGAATGTCGCGGTGGGTACGCGTACCGAAATCCGTGCCCAGGAGACCTCAGGGGTTTGAGCGGTTTCTTTGTTCATCGGGGCAATTGTGGCGCTCGCGACCCGCTGATCCCAACCGTGTTTCCACTCAGCTGAGCGGGATCTCGTAGTGGATCGTCTGGAAACGTTCCGGATCACCATCGCGGGCGTCGTGGATCGCGACGGCCACTGACCCCCAGAACTTCTCCACCCCCGGCACCCGAGCATCCGTACGCAGATACAGCCGCTCATACCCAGCCGTCGCCGCCACGAACTCCGTCGCCAGCCGAACCAGCGACCGCGCCAACCCGAACCGCCGATGCTCCGGCCGCACATACACCCGGAACAACTGCGCCGTCGTCCCCTCCGGATACCGCCGCGCGATCCACTCCGGATGCGGCGGACTCTTCGGCGCCTGTGCCCGTACGCCAGTTGTGCCAACTACCTCGTCCCCCAACACCGCCACGAACAGCGCATGCCGCGCAGGCACGAGATACGCCGCACGCGGGTCGATGGCGTCCGCGTGCCACTGGGGCTGGTAGCCGTAAGAGAACTCGCGATAGAAGGTGTCGAGCATGACACCGCGGGCGCCGTCGAGATCGGCTTCGGTGGCCTGCCGCAGTTCGTAGGTCACTTCTGTGGCTCCTTGATCGTGTGGCCGAGCAGGCCGATGGTCACCGGATGACGGGGACGGCCCAGCACCGCGGCCGCCGTGCCGTGCTCGACCACGCGACCCTCATCAAGCACCACGACGCGATCTGCCAGCCTGGCGACGACGCCGAGGTCGTGGCTGATCAGCACGGTGGCGCAGGGCAGAGCGGCGAGCAGGTCGAGCAGGCCCGCCTGCGTGAGGGTGTCGAGACCGGACGTGATCTCGTCGCACACCAGCACATCCGGTCGCGCCAGCAGCGCCCGGCAAAGCGCCGCGCGCTGGAGTTCTCCGCCGGACAGGGCATTCGGACGTCTGACGGCCATGTCCTCGCTGATGCCGACTCCCGCCAGTTCGGCAAGCGCTTGCGTCCGGGCGTCCGCCGCCCCGCGCAGGCGGACGGCGGTGCGCGCGATCTGGTCGACGACGCTGCGATGCTCGTCGAACGACGCGCGGGCGTCCTGGAAGACGTATTGGACGCGGGCCAAATCCGCGCGGGTGCGGCGGCGGAGGAGTGGGCGTCCGTCGAGCCGAACGAAACCGTCCCAAGTGGAGTGAAGGCCCGTGACGCAGCGCGCCAAGGTCGTCTTGCCGCTGCCTGATCGGCCCACAACCGCCACGCGTTCGCCCACGCCGACGGTGAGGTCGACATCGTGCAAGACCGCCTTCTTCTTGTGCCGCGCGGAAACGGATGCCGTCAACAACGCAGGCCGCTCCGGCGCCGGCTCAGGCACCGTGACCAGCGGCTGCGCGGCGACCAACGCGTGGGTGTAGTCGTGGTTGGGCAGCGTGAGCACTTGGTCGGCGGGCCCAGACTCCACCACCTTGCCGTCGAGCAGGACCATGACGTCATCGGCGAGCGCGCGCACCATGTCCAGGTCGTGGGTGAGCAGCACGATCGCCACTCCCTGCCGGGCTACCTCGGCCAACTCGGCGACGATCTCGGCGCGGGTGAGCGCGTCCTGGCCGGTGGTCGGCTCGTCGGCCACGATCACCGACGGCTCGCCGACCAGCACCTGGGCCAGGACGATCCGCTGCTGCTGCCCACCGGAGAGTTGGTGCGGATAACGGTCGAGCAGATCCGCCGACACGCGGGCCCGCTCCAGCGCGCGCGGCACGTCACCCTTGAGTTCTGCGAACACCGACCCGACCTTGCGCACTGGGTTCAGCGCGGCGGACGGATGCTGCGGCACGAATCCGGCAGTCCCATTGACTTCGACCGTCCCGCTGACCGTCACACCCGGAGCGTGGTCGCCCACAATGGCCAGCCCCGTGGTCGTCTTGCCGCTGCCCGATTCGCCGACGATCGCGAGCACCCGACCCGCCGACACGGTCAGACCGACGCCGTCCACCAGCGTGCGTGTCGCCGTCTCGACACGCAGATTCTCGACGCGAACGATCATCGGGTCTCCTTGCGCAGTGCACGGTCGAAGGTGAGGTTCAGGCCGATGGACAGCGCGACGATCAGCACGGCGGGCACCACGACCGCCCACGGCTGCAGGAACAATCCGACCCGGTTGCGGTCCACCATGACGGCCCAGTCCGCCGCGTCCGGCGGTACTCCGACGCCGAGGAAACTCGCCGACGCCACCAGGTACAGCGCCCCGGTCAGTCGCACGCCGAGGTCCGCGGCCAGGGTGCGCAGCATCGACCGTCCGATGTAGCCGATCGCGATCCGCCACCACGTCTCGCCCTGCATCCGCATCGCCTCGACGGCGGGCCGCCCGGCTATCTCCAGCGCGGCGGCGCGGGAGATCCGGGCGACGTCCGGGAAGTTGATCAGCGTGACGATGCCGACCAGCGCCACGATCCCCGGCCCGGCGATCGTGGCGAGCAGGATCAGGACCAGCAGCGACGGGATGGCCAACAGCAGGTCAAGCGGGCGCATCAGCACTTCGTCCAGCGGGCGGGCCGTCGCCGCGAGCACGCCCCATGGCACCCCCACGACATACGCGCACACCGTCGCCAGCAACGCGACGAGCACCACCGTCCGGCCGCCCAGCAGAACCTGATGCCAGACGTCACGGCCGACGAAGTCGGTGCCGAGCGGCCCTTCCGGCATGAACGGTGCCCCGCGGGTGAGGTCGTCGGGGACCAGGAGCGGTCCGAACAGTGCCACCAGCAGCGGAACGACGATCAGCAGGACACCAGATCCGGTCAGCCGCTTCATCGCGACCTCGGCGCCAGCCGGAACGCGGCCAGGTCGGCGAGCAGGTTCACCGCGACCGTGGTCACCGCGAACACCACGGCCAACCCCTGTACGACCGGCAGATCCCGACTCGCGACCGCGTCGACCAGAACCGTGCCGAGACCAGGGATCACGAACACCGCCTCCACCACGATCACCCCGCCGAGGAGCCAGTCAGTGGTGCGCGCGACCTGCTGGACCGCGGGCGCCAGCGCGTTGGGCAGGGCGTGCGCGAATCGAATCCGCCGCACGTCGATGCCGAGCCTGCGCGCGTGTCGCACATAGTCCGACGACAGGGCCTCGATCATGCCCGCGCGCACCAGCCTGCTGATCGAGCAGATCGGACGGGCCAGCAGGACCAGCAGCGGCAGCACGAGCACGGCGGGTGTCAGCCCGCCGACCGCGGTCGGCGGCACCCAGCCCAGCCCGACGCCGAACACCGCGATCAGCACGACCGCCAGCGCGAACTCCGGGATCGAGTGCAGCCCGACGCTCACCGAGGTCAGCGCCCGGTCGAGCGGGCTGCCTTCCCGCAGCGCGGCCGCGACGCCGACCAGGATCGACAGCGGCACGAGCAGCACCAGCGTCAGCGCGGCCAGCAGCGCTGTCGGCGCGAGACCAGTGGCGAGGAAGTCCGCCACCGGCCTCCCCGACACCAATGACACGCCGAAGTCGAGGTGCAGCAGGCCCCACAGCCAGTCCCCGAAACGACGCAGCGGCGGCTGGTCCAAGCCCATCGCGGCGCGGATCAGCTCGATCCGCGCCGGATCGGGATCGTCACCGGCAAGTGCCACGGCCGCGTCCCCCGGCAGGGCCTGGACCAGCAGGAACACCACCGTGACGACGGCGAGCACCTGGCCGACGCCCAGGGCCAGCCGCCGTGCGGCGTAGGAGATCAACCCAGCCACACCTTGTCGAACCGGGCCCAGTCCAGGGTGTTCGCGGGCGCTGTAGCCACCCCGCCGACCTTCGGTGAGGTCCCGACGATCCAGTCCGCGAACCCCCACAGCAGGTAGCCGCCGTCGGCGTGCAACGACCGCTGCATCTCGCCATACACAGCCGCGCGCGCCTGTGTGTCCGAAGTGGACACAGCCTTCTGGTAGAGCGCGTCGAACTCGGGCCGGGTCCACTTCGTGGTGTTCGTGGTCGACGTGGTCAGCAGCCGCTGGGCGATGTGCGACTCGATCGGCATGGCGCCCGACCGGAAGCTGGATAGTGACCCGTTCTTGAGCGTGTCCGCCCAGTAGGTGTCCTTGTTGCCGGTGACGACCTCGATGGTCAGCCCGGATCCCTTGGCCTGGTCGGCGAAGATCGTCGCGGCCTCCACCATCCCGGCCGCCGCCGTCGACGTGTCGAGCTTGATCGTCAGGCCTTCGGCGCCCGCCTTCTTGATCAGCGCCTTGGCCTTGTCGAGGTCGCGTTCCCGCTGCGGGATGTCACCGGCGTAGAACTGGTAGCCCTTGCCGAACAGGTCGTTGGCCACTTGGCCGCTGCCCGCCAGCGTCGACTCGACCAGTTGGGGCCGGTCGGCCAGCAGGAACAGCGCCTCCCGCAGGTCCCGGTTGTCGAACGGCGCGCGGTCGAGCTTCATCGCGAAACCCTGGACGGCGCTGTTGGGGGAGCGGTGGATGGTCACCTTGCCACCGGACGCGTGCGACCGGGCGGTAGTCGGGGTGAGGTCGTGTGCGTACTCGACCTGGCCGCCGAGCAGCGCGTTCGTCCGCGCCGACTCCTCGTTGGCGATGATGAACTCCAATTCGTCCAGGTAGGGCGCGCCCTCCCAGTAGTCCGAGTTCTTTTTGAGCAGCACGGACTTGCCCGGCTCGAACGAGACGAACCGGAACGGGCCGGACCCGACCGGCCTGGTGAAGTCCTGGGTGTCCTCGGGGACGATGTAGGCGCCGAACGCGGCCAGCGCGTTGGGGAACTCGACGTAGGGTCGCTTGAGCGCGAACTCGACCGTCCGGTCGTCGACCGCCCTGCTGTTGGCCAGATCGATCAGCGACAGGCTCGCCTTCGCCCGGAACGCCTTGCCCGGGTCGAGGATGCGGGCGTAGCTGGAAAGCACGTCCTGTGCGCGCACCGGCTTGCCGTCGTGGAACACCGCCTGCCGCAGTGTGATCCGCCAGCGGGTCAGGTCGGCGTTGGGCTCCCACTTCTCGGCCAGGCGCGGCTGCGCGGCGACGTCGGCGCCGAGGTCGGCGAGCTTGTCGTACACCGCCTTGGCCCGCGCGGCCTCGTTGAACAGGTTCGCCAGGTGCGGGTCCAGCACCTCTTTCGCGCCGCCGCCCGCGAACGCGGCCCGCAGCCTGCCCCCGGACTTGGGTGTGGCCGCGGCGGGCGCGGCCGGGCTGGTCGAGCAGGCCGCCAAGGTGACGACGGAGAGGCCCGCGAGCCCGAGGAAGCCGCGGCGGGAGTGCTGGGTGTTCATCGAGATCCCTTTCGGAGATGTGGGCGCAGGCGCGCCACGAGGTGCAGGCGGTCGCGCGACAGCGAGCCCCCGAGCTCGGCGTCGGTCCGCCAGGGTGGGTCGGTGCGTGGGCCGGGGGTGTCGAACATGGCCAGCACGTCGAACCCGGCCAGGTCCAGGACCATGGCGAGTTCCTGCGGAAACAGCAGCCGCCACGCGGAGTGCTGCACGAGCGGCTCCGCGCCCGGCCACCGCCACTCGCGGCGGCGGCGCAGCAACTGGGCGGCGTGGTCGATCCAGAGCGTCGTGTCGGACGTGTAGGGGACGCCCTGCCAGGTGACCGTGCGGGTGCGGACGCTGTCGAGAAGGTCTGTGTTGCCGAGGAAGTAGGCCCCGTTGCGCATCTCGGCGACCAGCAGTGCGCCGGGGTTGGCGTGGGCGCGGCAGCGGTCGAGGAAGGCGCGCAGGTCGGCGTTGGTGTGGCAGTAGAGGAGGGCGCTGTCCAGACACGTGATGACGTCGAAGGTCTCCTCGAGCCGGAACTCCCGCATGTCGCCGACCGTGAACCCGACGGTCGGATGGTGGGTCCGGGCGTGCGTGATCATGGCTGTGGAGTTGTCGACGCCGTGGACGCGGAAGCCCAGGCCCGCGAGGTACCCGGCGTCGCGGCCGGTGCCGCAGCCGATGTCGAGCAGGCTTCGGCCGCCCGCGAACCGCCGGACGATGTCGTGGACGAACCGCGCGGCCTTGTGGTCGGGGTCGGGGAACTGCTCTTCGTAGAGCGCGGGGTTGTCGGTCAGCAGATTCATCGCGCGAACTCCTTGGTGCGGACCGCCAGGACCGCGCCCGCACAGCCGACGCTGTGCGGGCGCGGTCCTGGCG
>DATLIA010000129.1:0-17041 GCA_035540215.1 Actinokineospora sp.
GGCGGGCAGCGTGGTCAGGCCGGTGTTGTTGGGCGAGTTGTTCGTCGGCGCCGCGCAGTTGAACTTCGCACCCGCGGTGCTGGTGGCGAAGTTGTAGTCGTTGTACGCGGTGTTGTTGCCGACGCAATACGGCCAGCCGTAGTTGCCAGGCGTCTTGACGATGTTGTACTCGACCAGGCCGCCGGGGCCGCGGGTCGCGCTGTCGGCCTGCGCGTCGGGGCCGTAGTCGCCCATGTAGATGACGCCGGAGGTCGGGTGCACGCTGAAGCGGAACGGGTTGCGGAAGCCCATCGCGTAGATCTCGGGCCGCGTCTTCGCCGTTCCCGGGGCGAACATGTTGCCGGTGGGGATGGTGTAGGTGCCTGCCGCCTCCGGGTGGATGCGCAGGATCTTGCCGCGCAGGTCGTTGGTGTTGGCCGCGGTGCCCTGGGCGTCCCACCACTTGCGATCGGGGCGCTCGTCGATCGGCGAGTAGCCGTCGGAGGCGAACGGGTTGGTGTCGTCGCCGATGCCGATGTAGAGGTTCTTGCCAGGACCGAAGTCCAGGTAGCCGCCGGTGTGGCCGGGCTCGTTCTCCCGCCACATCGGCACCGTCAGCAGCACCTTCTCCGTGGTCAGGTTCAGCGTGTCACCACTCATGGTGAACCGCGAGACCCGAGAGGTCTGGTCGGTGGCGGCACTGGGTGCGTACATCAGGTACACGTAGTTGTTGGTGGCGAAGTCCGGGTCGAGCGCGACACCGGTCAGGCCGTCCTCGGAGATCTGCCCGCCGCCGTAGACGCTGAGCGTCGCGGCGGTCACCGTGGTCTTGGTGTCGGGCTTGTAGATCTTCAGCTTGCCGCCGTACTCGGTCATGAAGACCCGGCCGTCCGCGGCGATGTCGATCGCGCCCGCGGCGATGGTGGTCTCGTCCAGCGAGACCTTCTCGAAGTTGGACCACACCGTCGCGCCACAGTCAGCCGCGACCTTGCCGCCCGCGGTCTCGACACCACCGGCGATGTGCGACTTGAACAGCGGCTCGGAGTAGCTGGAGGACTGGTGGCCCATACCCGTGGCCCAGACTCGACCGCCCTCGAAGTTGCGGCACCACGTCATCGGGTGGTCGAAGCCCATCTTCGAGCCGCCCGCGTCGTAGGTCGACTCGTCCATCGACACCAGGGTGTGGACGTCACCGCGCGCGGAGCGGTTGAAGTTGTACCACTCCTCGGTGCGCACCCACTTGTCCGACAGACCCGCGCTGGACGGGTGCTTCTTGTCGATGACCTTGGCCGTGCCCTGCAGGATCGCCGAGTGCGCGGTCATCGACATGCCGAGCATGTTGTCCCACCACGGGAACGCGGCCTCGATGTTCATGTCCGTCGCGTTGTGGATCGCGACGTAGCCGCCACCGTTGCGCATGTAGGTCTGCGCCGCGGTGCGCTGCGCGTCGCTGTCCCAGACCATGCCCGAGGTCTGGAGCATCACGACGACGTCGTACTTGGCGAGGTTGGCGTCGTTGAAGTCCGCCGAGTTCTCGCTCTTGGTCACCGTCCACCCGCGTTCGGTGGCGAGCGTGTCGAACATCGTCTTGGCGGCGGGGATCGAGTCGTGGCGGTACGCGCCCGCGGCGGTCTTGCTGAACAGCAGGACGTCGAAACCGGCCGACTGGGCACCGGCGGAGGAGGGGGCTGCCAGGACGCCTGTGGCTATGAGCACAGGTATCAGGACTGGCAGTAATCGGGAGCGCAGGGTTCGCATGTCACTTCCTTAGAGACGGCGATGGCGACCAACCAGTGGGCCCACCGCCGCCAACGCCGGTATTGACGTTGATGTCCCACATGTTGCGAAGCTATGACAAGACATATGTCGTGGTCAAGACAAAAGTGCTGGCTATGAACACGCAAAAGGGGTAAATCGTCAGATGAATACCAGATGAAGCGCCATTCGGACCAAAGCGTTCATACTTGTGAACGACATCGCCGGTTCACAACGCCGCCGCCCACCCGTCACTCACTGGTGGCGGATGGGCGGCGGCGGCTTCGAGCGGGCCGATCAGCTGTCCGGCAGCCGGGCCCCGGTCTTGGCGTCGAACAGGTGCAGGTGCTCCGGCCGCGGGGCCAGATCCACATGGTCGCCGCGCCGCCACGGCGCCATCCCAGGCGTGCGAACGGTGATGACGTGGTTCTCCGTCGGATCGCCGGGCGCGGTGCAGTACAGGTATTGGTCGCTGCCCAGTTCCTCCACCACGTCGACCGTCGCCGTGACGCCTTCCGGCACGATCGCCCAGCCTTCCGGCCGGATGCCCACGACGACCTTGTCCGAGGACAGCGCCGCACGCTGGGCCGGGGTCAGCGGGATCGGGCGGCCACCGACAGACGCCTGCTCGCCAACCACAGTGGTCGGGATCAGGTTCATCGCGGGCGAGCCGATGAAGCCGGCGACGAACAGGTTCGCCGGCCGCGCGAACAGGCCGATCGGCGTGTCGCACTGCTGCAGGATGCCGTCCTTGAGCACCGCCACCCGGTCGCCCATCGTCATGGCCTCGACCTGGTCGTGCGTGACGTAGATCGTCGTGACACCAAGGCGACGCTGCAACGACGCGATCTGCGTGCGGGTCTGCACGCGGAGCTTCGCGTCCAGATTGGACAGTGGCTCGTCCATACAGAACACCTGCGGACGACGCACGATCGCCCGCCCCATCGCCACCCGCTGGCGCTGACCACCGGAGAGCTTCGCGGGCTTGCGGTCGAGGTACTGCGTCAGATCCAGCAGCTCGGCGGCCTCCTTGACCCGCTTGACCCGGTCCTCCTTGCCCATCTTCGAGATCTTCAGGTGGAAGCCGATGTTGTCGGCCACCGTCATGTGCGGGTACAGCGCGTAGTTCTGGAACACCATCGCGATGTCCCGGTCCTTCGGCGGCAAGTGCGTGACATCGCGGTCACCGATCCGGATCGCACCGCCGTCGACGTCCTCCAGGCCCGCCAGCATCCGCAGGGTCGTGGACTTCCCACAGCCCGACGGGCCGACCAAGACCAAGAACTCGCCGTCCTCCACGGTCAGGTCGAGATTGTCGACCGCGGGCCGGGTGGTACCCGCGTAGAGCCGGGTCGTCGAGTCGTAGGTGACGGTGGCCATGCGTTTTCTCCCGATTGTCGGATATGAAGGTCGGCTAGTGCTGTGTCCATGAACGTTGTCGGGCTATCGGCGGATCCAGGTTTCCGCTGGGCGTGCCGCCGGAATGCCGCTCGTACTGGGTGTACTTGGGCGTTTCGGCGGTGCGGCCGGCGGGAAGCTGGGCCGTCGAGAGCCCGGCAACGTTCGTGGACACAGCTCTAGATATTGGTCCGCATGCTCGACACAAAGAGCCGCTGGAAGGCGAAGAACAGCGCGACCGTCGGGACCGACACGGCGAGCGCCGCGGCCAGGACCACGGGCGGCGGCACCCGGCTGTAGCCGCTGGACAGGTCGGCCAGCGCGGCCATGATGGGTCGCGCGGTCGGGCTGAACGTCAGGCTGATGCCGAACAGCAGCTCGTTCCACACCCAGACGAACTGGAAGATGAACGCCGCGGCCATCGCGGGCTTGGCCAGCGGCAGGTGGACCGAGTAGAACACCCGCCACCAACTCGCCCCGTCGAGCAGTGCGGCCTCTGTAATCTCCCGCGGCACGGTGGCCAGGTAGTTGCGGATCACGAAGAACGCGAACGGGACACAGATCGCCGTGTAGACGATCGCCAGGCCGGTCCACGAGTCGTACAGGTCGAGTTCGGCCGACGCGCTGAACAGCGGCCGGACGAACACCTGCAAAGGCAGCAGGGTGCCGGTGTAGATCAGCCAGAACCACAGCGCGGGTCGCCGGACCGGCATGACCGCCACCGCGAACGCCGCCCCGGCCGCCACGAGGACGGCCGCCGCGGCACACACGAACGCGTACCCGAGGCTGTTGGCCGTGGCCTGGCCGAAGTCACCCGCGTCCCAGGCCGCGACGAGGTTGTCGAAGAACCCGAAGCCATCGGGGACCCAGCGCGGGCTGCCGGTGTAGGTCTCCACCGACGTGAGCGCGTTGACCACCAGCAGCCAGGTGGGGACCAGCCACAGCAGTGCCATCCCGATGACGGTCACGTCCCTGGCGACCCGGCCGACCGACCGCGGCTGCTTGCCCTTCTTCATCACAGCGCCCTTCATCTGGCCGCCTTTCCCTGGCCGCGCAGATACAGCCACGAACTCGCGAGAACGATCAGCGTGAGGACCACGGCGATGGCCGAGCCGACGCCTGGCCGCTGCAGCAGGAAACTCTCCCGGTACATCGACAGCGCCAGCGTCTCCGACGTGCGGGCGGGCCCGCCCTGGGTCATGACCCAGATGACGTCGAACGTGCGCAGCGCGTTGGCCAGGCTGATGCCGACCACCACATAGGTCACGGGCCGCAGCTGCGGCAGGACGATGTGCCGGAACCGGACCCAGCCGTCGGCGCCGTCGATGGCCGCGGCCTCCACCGTCTCCGGCGGAATGGTCTGCAGCCCGACCAGGAACAGGATCACCGCGACCCCGGTGGCCTGCCACGTGTTCGCCATGATCATGCCGAAGGTGTTGAGCGGGTCCTCAAGCAGCCAGTCGTGCGCCCAGCTCTCCAGGCCCAGGTTCGCGAGCATCTGGTTGACCGCGCCGTCACTGCGGAGCATGTAGCCCCAGATGACCGCGACCGCCGACCCGGAGATGGCGTACGGCAGGACCACCGCGAGGCGGGCGATCCGGCCCCACTTCTGCGCGTTGGTCATCACCGCGACGGCCAGGCCGAACCCGACCGGCAGCAGCAGCGTCCCGGCCATCCACAACAGGGTGTTGAGCAGAGACAGGCTGAGCGCCGGATCGTCGAGCAGCTTGGCGTAGGCGGACAGACCGCCGAACACCGGCTGCAGGTCGTCGGTCAGCAGGCTCCGGTAGACCGTCGCCCCGAACGGCACGAGCAGGACGACCGCGACCAGGGCGGCCGCGGGGAGCAGGAAGGCCGCGGCGGCCAGGTTCCGGCGGGGCCCGCCCGGCCGGGTGCGGCGCCGAGGCGCCGCACCCGCTGCCGAACCGGCCACCGAAACGGGCGGCTGCGTCGACACAGTCGAACTCACCCGCCTGCCTTCCGCCAAGCCGCCCACTCGGTCTCGGCGCGCTTCTGCATGTCGGCCAGCACGCTGTCGGCCTCTTCCGGCTTGAGCATGAACTTGCCGAGGTCCTGCACGTTGCCCTCGACCAGGGCGGGCGGGCTGGCCTCCCAGTAGCGGGTCAGCAGGGTCGGGTTCATCGCCTTGACCTCGGCGGCGATCTCCGCCAGCACCGGGTCCTTGCTGATCACCGTGGGGTTGGCGGAGGTGTCGCCGAGGAACTCGGTCCACGTGGCCTGCACGGCCGGGTCCATCCAGCTCTTCATCACCTTGATCGCGGCGTCCTTGTGCGGGGCGGCCGACGGGATGGCGAAGACACCGGACTCGACGATGACCGACTTCGGCGCCGACGGGTTGATCGACGGCCAGAGGAAGGCGCCATAGTCCTCACCGGGCTTCAGGCCCGCGCCGGACAGCGTGCCGTTGAACCAGGTGCCCAACGGGATCATGGCCAGCTTTCCGGCCTTGAGCTGCGCCGGGGTGTCGAGGAACTTGATGTCGGTCTTGGAGGTGTAGCCCTTGTCGATCATTTCCTTCCAGACCGCGAGCGCCTTCTTGGCCTTCTCGTCGGTGTAGGAGGCCTTGCCGCTCGTCACGTCCTGGTAGAACTGCGGGTCGGACTTGCTGAGGAACTCCTCGAACGGGATGAAGCTGGTCCAGCCGTCGGTCTGGCCGGTCCACAGCGGAGCCGCGCCCGCGCCCTTGAGCTTCTCGCAGGCGGCGAGGAACTCGTCCCACGTCTTCGGCGGGGTCAGCCCGAGCTGGGCGAACAGCTTCTTGTTGTAGTAGACGACCCAGTTGCTCTGCGAGAGCGGCAGGCCGTAGACCTTGCCCTTGTAGGTGAACTGGTCCTTCAGGCCCGGGTTCACCCAGCCCTTCTTCTCGGCCTCGTCCCAGACCTCGGTGAGGTCGGTCAGCGAACCGGTGCGCGCGAGGTCCTGCAGCCGGTAGCCCTGCCACCACTTCACGATGTCCGCCGTCTTCGGCGTCGTGATGGAGGACCGGATGACCTGCTCGTAGCTGGAGGTCGACGGAATCGACAGCGGGGTGATGCCCGTGCCGCCGGTCAGCTTCTTCAGGTCGACCGAGACCTTCTCGAAGCCGTCCTTCCACTGCGGGTTGTCGCTGTAGAGAGTGACCTCGCTGACGGATTGCGCGCCTCCGCCGCTGTCGCCGCCGCCCCCACACGCGGCCAGTCCCACGGCCAACGTGACAGCAACACCACCGACCAGCAATCGCTTCATTGATCCAATCACCATAACCATCTCCTGAGGGGGCCCAACTGCGATTGGAACGGATACTTGCATACAAGTGCACGTCCTGCAACGATGCGTTCATGCCAGCGACAAACTCTCCGGCGGACCTCACGCCCGTCGAGCGCACGCCGATCCGTGCCCGCACGTCGGACCGGGTCTACGACCAGCTCGCCACCGCGATCCGCGACCTGCGCCTGCCACCGGGCGCGGCGCTGTCGGAGACCGAGCTGGCGATGCGGCTGCACGTCAGCCGGACGCCCCTGCGGGAGGCGCTCGCCAGGCTGGCCGAGAACGGGCTCGTGACCGTGGTCCCCCAGGTGGGCACCCGGGTCGCGCTCATCAGCCTCGATGACGTCGTCCAGGCACAGTTCGTGCGCGAGCACCTTGAGGTGGCCGCCTTCAGCTTCGCCTGTGGACGGCCCGAGCGGGACGTCTCGGCGCTGCGGGAGACGCTGGTCGAGCAGGAGCTCGCCCACGCCAAGCACGATGTCGACGGGTTCTTCGCCGCCGACGAGGCCTTCCACGAGCTGATCTTCGCGACCAGCGGGTACCCCGGGGCCTGGCGCGCGATGCAGTCGGTGAAAGTCCAGCTCGATCGGCTCCGGCGGCTGAGCCTGCCTGAGGCCGACACGGTGGCGGAGCTGATCACCGAGCACACGACCATTGTGGACGCGCTGGAGTCCGGCGACACCTCGACGGGCGTCGACTGGCTGCGCAGGCACACCCGTCGGGTGCTCGAATATGGGCCCGAGCTGCGAGGCTCCCACCCCGAGGTGTTCGCGCCATGACCGCGGACATGCGGCCCGTGCTCGCCTATCTCGTCACGAACGGATTCCTCGAAGCCGGTACCCCCGTGCGGGCCGCCCGGCTCACCGGCGGCGTCTCCGCCGAGACGGTGCTGGTGGAGGCCGGGGACAACCGGCTGGTGGTCAAGCGGACCCTCGGCAAGCTGCTTGTCGACGCCGACTGGACGGCGAAGCCGGAGCGGGCGATGACCGAGGCCGCGGCGATCCGGCTGCTGTCGAAGTACAGCCCGCAGCATGTCCCCGAGCTGCGGTATGCCGACCCCAGCCGCAACACCCTGGTGATGCGGGCGGCCCCGGCCGACTGGGTGAACTGGAAAGCCGTGCTGATGGGTGAGACCGCCGACCCCAGCCGAGGCGTCTGGTCCGTCGCGGCGCGCCTGGGCGGGCTGCTGGGCACCTGGCACCGCCGCACCTGGCACGACGCCGACGTCGCCAGGCGGTTCCGCGACGACGAGGCCTTCGAACAGCTGCGGCTCGCCCCATTCCACCGGACCGTCGCCGAGCGGCACCCCGACGTGGCCAAGTCCGTCGACCTGTGCGCCGAGGAACTTCGCGACGGCAGGCACTGTCTCGTGCACGGCGACTTCTCCCCGAAGAACGTTCTCGTCGGCGCCGAGGGACTGATGGTGCTGGACTTCGAGGTGGCCAGGGTCGGCGCACCGGTGTTCGACGTCGCGTTCATGCAGACCCACCTCGCGCTGAAAGCGCTGCACCGACCCGCCGAGGCCGCCGACATCGCGGCGGCCGCGGCGGCCTTCCTCTGGTCCTATCGGGAGCGGGCGGGCGCGGCGGCCGACGACGAGCTGCGCGGGCTCGGCGCCCACGTCGCCTGCCTGCTGCTCGCCAGGGTCGACGGGCTCTCCCCCGCGGCCTACCTCGGCGCGCCGACCGCCGACGCCCTGCGGCTGCTCGCACTTGAGGCACTTACGGACCAGTGGTCGATCGGCACCCTCTGGCAACGAATTCAGGAGACTGTGTGAGCGTCGTGATCAATTCTGTCCAGGCCTGGGAGGCACTCGACTCGCGGGGCCACCCCACGGTCGCGGCCCGGGTCGGGCTCAGCGACGGCGGTGAGGGCGTGGCCATGGTGCCCGCGGGCGCCTCCGCGGGCTCGCACGAGGCGGTGGAGCTTCGCGACGGCGAGCCGCGCTACCTCGGCCGCGGCGTGCGCCGGGCCGTCGCCAACGTGATCGGGCTGGCGCCGCGGCTGGTCGGCCTGGCCCCGGCCGAGGTCGACCCGGTGCTCGCCGACGCCGACCCCTCCCCAGGCTTCATGGCCCTGGGCGCCAACGCCGTGCTCGCCGTCTCGATCGCGGCGGCCCGCGCGGACGCGGCGGCGGCCGGGATGAGCCTGGCCCGGCGGCTCGCCGGTGCCGACGGCCCCCTGCTGCTGCCCATGCCGATGGTCAACGTGCTCTCCGGCGGCGCGCACGCCGGGGCGATGCTCGACGTGCAGGACTTCCTCGTCATCCCGGTGGGCGCCACCAGCTTCGCCCAGGCCATCGAGTGGGCCGGGGCGGTCCGCACGGCCGCGGCGAAGCTGGCCGTGCGGCGCGGATTCCCCCAGGCGGTGCTCGTCGCCGACGAGGGCGGGGTCGGCGTGCCGCTGCGCAGCAACCGGGCAGCGCTCGACCTGCTCACCGACGCGATCAGCGAGGCCGGGCTCGTCCCTGGCGTCGACGCCGCCATCGCCATTGATATCGCCGCGACCCAGTTCCACGACGCCGGGTACTACCGCCTGGCCTGCGAGGACCGGGTGCTGTCGGCGGGCGAACTCGTCGACGAACTCGTCGAGTGGTGCGCGAAGTACCCCATCGTCTCGCTGGAGGACGTGCTGGCCGAGGACGACTGGCCGGGCTGGCAGGCGGCGACCGCCGCGCTCGGCGATCGGGTCCAGCTGATCGGCGACGACCTGTTCGTGACGTCGAGCGAGCGGCTCGCCCGGGGCATCGACACCGGGGTGGCGAACTCGGTGCTCGTCAAGGTCAACCAGAACGGGCTGCTGTCCGGCGCCAAGGCCGTGGTGGACCTCGCCCGCGCGAAGGGCTACTCGACCGTCGTGTCCGCGCGGTCCGGGGAGACCGAGGACGACTGGCTGGCCGACCTCGCGGTGGGGTGGCGGGCGGGCCAGATCAAGGTCGGCTCCACCCACCGGTCCGAGCGCACCGCCAAGTGGAACCGGCTGTTGCGGCTGGAGGCCACCGAGCACACGACGTTCGCCGGTCCATGGGTCGGCGGACTGGTTCCGAAGGAGCAGTCATGACCAGCAGGTTCACCGGCCAGACCGTCATCGTGACCGGCGCCGCGTCCGGCATCGGCTACGAGATGGCCCGCCAGTTCCACGCCGAGGGCGCCACCGTGTTCGCCGCCGACCTCCGCAAGGACGACGTGCCTGACGGCACGATCGGGGTGCACATCGATGTCACCGATCCGGGTTCGGTCGCCGGGGCCATCCAGCTGGCCCTGTCCACCGGCAGGCTCGACGTCCTGTGCAACAACGCGGGCGCCGCGTCGACCAGCGACCCGGTCTCGTGCACCGTCGAGGACTGGGACCGCACGTTCGCGGTCAACACCCGCGGCGTCTTCCTCGGCACCAAGTACGCGCTGCCCGCCATGCTCGCCCAGGGGCGTGGCGCCATCGTCAACACCGCCTCCGTGGCGGGCCAGGTGGGACTCAAGGACCGCGCGGCCTACTGCGCGAGCAAGGGCGCCGTCATCGCGTTCACCCGCCAGGTCGCCGTCCAGTACGCGGGCACGGGTGTCCGGGCCAACTGCGTGTGCCCCGGCACCGTCGACTCGCCGTGGGTCGCCCGGCTGCTCGACGCGGCCGAGGACCCAGTACTGGCCAGGGCCGGGCTCGTCGCCCGGCAGCCGATGGGACGCCTGGGCACACCCCAGGAGGTCGCCGCCGCCGCGCTCTACCTCGCCTCCGACGACGCGGCCTTCATGACCGGCACCGAACTCGTCATCGACGGAGGTCTCAAGGCCGGCTGACAGCGAACCTCGAACCACGGCAGCGAAAGACATCTCAGCTCAAAGGAACCTCTGATGCGGCTCATGCGCATCGGCGCCCCCGGCGCCGAAATACCCGTCGTCCTCACCGCCGAGGGCCACCACCTGGACCTTCGCGAACTGACCGCCGACCTGGACGGGACGTTCTTCGCGACCGACGGAATCGACCGAGTCCGCGCCGCCCTGGCGGCGGGGACTCTGCCCCGCGTCGAGCTCGGCGACGAGCGCGTGGGCGCGCCGATCGCCCGGCCGGGCGTGGTGCTGTGCATCGGCATGAACTACGCGGCCCACGCCGCCGAGAGCGGCTCCGCGCCGCCGGAACACCCGGTGATGTTCTACAAGGCACCGAATACCGTCGTCGGCCCCAACGACGACGTGCTCCTGCCGCCCGGGTCGGTGAAGACCGACTGGGAGGTCGAGCTCGCGGTCGTGATCGGCCGCCGCGCCAGTTACCTGGGATCGCCCGCCGAAGCCGCGGCGCACATCGCCGGGTACGCCATCTCCAACGACGTGTCCGAGCGGACCTTCCAGTTGGAGATCAGCGGCGGGCAGTGGTCGAAGGGCAAGAGCTGCGAGACCTTCAACCCCCTCGGCCCCTGGCTGGTCACGCCCGACGAGGTCGGCGACCCGCAGGCGCTGGGCCTGCGCTCGTTCGTCAACGGCGAGGCCCGCCAGCACTCCACCACCAAAGACATGATCTTCTCCGTCGCCGAGCTGGTCTACCAGCTGAGCCAGGTCACCGTCCTCGAACCGGGCGACCTGGTCAACACCGGCACCCCGGAAGGCGTCGCTGTCGGCGGGCGGTTCCCGTACCTGCGAAATGGAGACGTCATGGACATCGAGATCGACGGCCTCGGCGGGCAGCGGCAGCGGGTGACGGGTCGATGACCATGCGACTTTCCCTCGGCCACATCGACGTCTACGACGACCGCGTGGCCAAGTTCGCCCACCAGCTCGGCCTGTCCGGCGTGCAGTTCCACACCCCCAACCTGCTCCCGGGGGAGGAGGGGCACTGGACGCTCGCCGAACTGCGCGCCATGCGTGAGCGCTGCGACCGCGACGGCTTACGGATCGACGGGGTGGAGAACGTTCCGCTGGCCCACTTCTGGAAGGTCCAACGTGGACTTCCCGGGCGCGACGAGCAGATCGAGAACTACCGCAAGACGATCGCCAACCTGGCCGCGGTCGACGTCAGGATGCTCGGCTACAACTTCCTGCCGTCGTTCGTCTGGCGCACCAACATGCTCGACCGGGGCCGCGGCGACTCGATGGTCACCTCGTTCGACCTGGCCGACATCGACAAGGGCAACGCGCTGGAGGGCTACCGGCTGGCACCGTCGGAGCCGTTCGACGAGTTCATCACCGCCGAGCAGATGTGGGCCAACCACAAGTACTTCCTCGACGCGGTGCTGCCGGTCGCCGAGGAACACGGTGTGCGGCTGGCGCTGCACCCCGACGACCCGCCGGTCGACGCGCCGCTGGGTGGCGCGGCACGCATCTTCATCTCCCCCGCGTCGCTGCTGCGGGCCCGTGAGCAAGCAGGGAACAGCCCGTCCTGGGGTCTGAACTTCTGCCTGGGCACGGTGTCGGAGATGGCGGGCGAGGAGTCGATCAACGAGATCATCGACACCCTCGGCGTCGCGGGCTCCATCTTCTATGTGCACTTCCGCGACGTGCAGGGCACCGTCCCGGCGTTCAAGGAGTGCTTCCTCGGCGAGGGCAACTACAACCCCGCACGCGTCATCCGCCGACTCCAGTCGGTCGGGTTCGACGGATTCATCATCGACGACCACGTGCCCGCCATGGTCGGCGACCCGGACACCTGGATGGACATCTCGCCCGAGGCCTACTGCAGCCGCGGCCGAGCCCACGCCATCGGGTACCTCCAGGGCGTGTTCAACGCACTGGGCATCGAATAGGAACACCGAACAGTCACTGCCCCCCTGCATCTCCAGTCCCCAAGGAGTACCTGTGCCCAGCAATGTCACACGCCGCAAGGCGGGTCGTGTCGGGTTACGTCTCGCCGCGGCGGCCGTCGCGGTATCCGCGGTCTCGGTCATGGTCGCCGCCCCAGCCAGTGCCGCCACCTACGACGTCGTGCCGATCGACTTCGCCGCGCTGGTGACGCCGAGCGACGCGATCACCACCAAGGTGGCCACGATCCTGCGGAACACCAACCAGTACGCCGTCACCACCTGGTGGAACACGACGAAGAACTACGACGCGCAGACCGGCGCCTACCTGGACTTCGGCGGCACCGGCGAGCACCAGATCCGGCACCCGGGGGCACAGGCCTACGGTCTGGCCACGGCGTTGCGCATGGGGGTCTACTCCGCGACGCAGACCGGGGTCAGCGTGGCGAACGCCGAGGCGATCGCCGTCAAGCTGATCAAGTCACTGGCATACCGGCACAAGGTCAACACCACCGGCGGCTGGGGCGACGCCTGGCAGTCGGCGCACTGGGCCGCGATGGCGGGCACCGCGGGCTGGATCATGTGGGACAAGCTGTCCACAACGGACCGGGAATACGTGCGCAAGATGGTGGAGTACGAGGCCAACCGGTTCAACACCTACCAGCCCGCCTACTACCGCCGCGTCGACGGCACGTACGTCTCCCCAGGTGACACCAAGGCTGAGGAAGTGGCCTGGAACAACACCATCGTCGCCCTCGCCGCGTCGATGATGCCCAACCACGCCAACAAGGCGACGTGGATGAAGCAGGTAGTCGCCCTGTCGTACAAGGCCAACTCCCGGCCGTCTGACGTCGGTACCGGCGCTGACGCGTGGAAGACCCTCAACGGCTTCAAGCTCGGTTCCATGACCGGCAGCAACGTCAACCAGGACGGCACGGTCGTCAACCACGACAAGATCCACCCCGACTACATGGAGTCCTTCGCGATCAACCTCAGCGGCGCGCTCACCCTGGCCATGTCCAAGCAGGACACCCCGTACGCGATGCGCCGCGCCTACAACAACATGTACGACACCCTTGTCGACAAGAACTTCGTCGCGGGCACCATGCCGTACACCGACCCGAAGCTCACGGGCAAGACGCTCAACGCACCGGGCGGAAAGATCTACGCGAGCAGCACCGTCACCGATCCGAACGACACCAGCGACATCTACTACCCCATGGGCAACGACTGGGGCACCGGTCACCGGATGAACTACGCCACCATGGACGTCTTCGCGAACAGCTTCAAGGAAGACGACCTGGCCAGTGTGAAGGCGGACGTCTGGGCCAACGCGCACCTCACCAAGGTCCAGAAGCAGCAGGAACGCCACACCGACCGCCACACGTTCGCCACCACGGCGGAATTCACCTACGTGGGCGCGGAGGAGTGGATCTCCCACCACGCCGCCTGGGCGTACTGGTCGCGGATCGTCACCGCCAGCAGCCTCTACAAGATCTCTTCGGCCACTTACTAGATCGCTGCCGGGGGTCCGGGTCCGACGCCCGGACCCCCTTTCTTTCTGGGGGCCTGTCCACGTAGAGGAGTACCCGCAGTGAGCGAGACCAGTCGTCGCAGCTTTCTCAAATGGTCGTCAGCCCTGGCCGCGGGCGCCTTCGCCGCGCCGCTTCTCCCCGCCGCGCTGGCCAACGCGGCCACCGGTACCCCGCCCCCGCTGGACGCGCTGACCAGCGACTGGCTGGCGGTGACCGCGCTCAGGCACCTGCCCGCCATCTCCAACTTCTGGGGCGGGGTCAACGTCAGCTCCAATGTGCTCGGCGTCAACAACTTCACCCTCGCGCCGTATGTCCAGTCCGGTTCGGCCATCGACCTGACCGTCGACGGGGTCGGGATCAACGCCACCCACAACCGCTGGTCGGCCTACGAGATCCTCCGCAAGGCCACCACCGCCAAGGGCCTGACCGTCCAGACCGCGACCCGCCTGGCATTCGAGGCCAACCGGGTCCTGACTCAGCTGACCGTGACCAACCCGACCACCGCGGCGGTCACCAGCACGTTCTCGGCGAACCTGAACCCGCGAATCCGCAAGCGCACCAACGGCTGGACCTGGAGCGCGCCGCGGCCGGGTGACTCGAACTTCACCGGGCGCGCCGTCGGTAGTCCGACCACCAACGTCATGGTCTCGGACAACTCCAGCGCCGCGGTGACCGTGTTCGCTGTGAGCGGGGGCGCCACGCTCGCCGTGTCCGGGACTGGCGGCACCGCCTCCTGGAATCTGACCATCGCCGCGGGCGCGACCCAGACCATCAACATCGTCATGGCCATCGGCGACACCTCGACCGGCCAGGCGCTGGTCAACGTCTCCGAAGGCCAGAGCGTCACCAACGCGGCCAACACCGCGCTGACGAACTTCACCTCCGCTTTCGCGGCCGTCGCGACGTCGTGGTCGGCCAGGTGGACCGCGGCCTTCACCTCGGGGAACACGCACTACTCCGGTTCCCTGCCGGTACTGAGCCCGGAGAACACGCCGACCGGAAACGCCATCGCACGCCTGTACTACATGTCGATTCTCTCCGTGCTCGCCTGCCAGCGGACCAACCTCGGACCCGCGTTCAACACCCTGCTGGGGCGGACCGGCACGTTCTCCGGGATCGACCGCGTCTACGCGACCGGCGGCCCCGAGTACTCGAACACCGTCACCTACTTCTGGGACACGTCGTACGCCTCGGTCATCCTGACGCTGCTCGACCCCGTCCAGTTCAAGAAGATGACCGACTACTGGATGACCAAGAACATCTACGGCTGCTACGCGGTCGACTGGGTCGAAGGCGGAACCAACGGGCCGTGGTACTCGGCCAACGACCTCACCACCTTCTCCACGATCCTCAACTACATCAACTACAGCGGCGACCGCGCCTACCTGAACACCACCATCAACAGCAAGACGGTCCTGCAGCGCCTGACCGAGAGTTCGACACACTGGCAGACCCTCGTGCCCGCGGGCCAGAAGCTCGCCGACTACGGCCTCAACCACAACCTGCTCGAGGTCCTGCCGAAGTACGAGCACCAGGTCGCGTCCTTCAACGCCGCGAACGTGTGGATGATGAACCAGGCCGCCGACATGCAGCAGGCCGCGGGCAACACCACCACAGCGGCCACCCTGCGCTCCTCGGCGAGTGCGCTCCTGACTGAGGTGCTCGCGCTGTACGTCCCGGGCAAGGGCTTCTGGAACTGCCGGAACACCGACGGGACGCTGACCGAGGTCCGCACGGTCCTCGACTTCGGCATCGGGGCGAACCTGATCGCCGACAAGCTCACCAGCACGCAGAAGACGGAGATGAGGAACTTCGTCAACACCGAGCTGCTGGACGGCGACTGGATGCGCGCACTGTCCATGAGCGACTCCATGGCGCCGGTCAACCGGGTCGACCACGGAACCAGCGGCGCCTACGGCGCGTGGCCCGCGCTGACCGCGCAGACCTTCGCCAAGTTCGGCGACTACGCGGGCCTGCGCACCCAGCTCGCCGCGTACTCGAACGTCACGACGAAGGGCCCGCTCACCCAGGCCCACCAGCTGACCTACCCCAACGCGAACCTCTCGGTGGCCGACCGACCCAACCTCAACCCGGGGCAGGCGCTTACGGTGTCCGCCTGGGTCAACGCTTCCAGCTGGCCCACGGAGATCTTCAAGGCGAGCATCATCGCCAAGGACACCTGGGCAGGCGGCAACGGCGGCTACGTCCTGCGCGGCGGCGCGGGCGGTCGCATCTCGTTCGCGGTGGTTGCCAACGGGAGCTGGTCCGAACTGACCACCACCGCCACCGCGGCCGCGGGCGGATGGCACCACGTGGCAGGCGTCTACAACGGCACCACCATGAAGATCTACATCGACGGCGTCGAGCAGGCCACCAAGAATCAGACCGGCGCGCTTACCGCCTCCAGCACGCCCCTGCACATCGGCAACTGCCCGTCCGACAGCACCCGCAAGTTCACCGGCGGCATCGACGAACCCCGCGTCTACAGCCGAGCACTATCAGCCGCCGAGATCACCACCGCCTACCAGGCCACCAGCGGCGCGGCGGGCACCCAGGACCCAGCACTCGTCCTGCGGGTCCCGACCAACAACGGTGCGGTCAGCACCACCGCGGACACCGCGGCCCTCAACCCGACCCAGCGCGTCACCGCTTCCGCCTGGGTCAACGCGACGAGCTGGCCGACCCAGATCTTCCAGGGCAGCATCATCGCCAAGGACACCTGGTCGTCGGGCAACAAGGGCTACGTCCTGCGCGGCGGCGCGGGCGGACGCGTCTCCTTCGCCATCGTCGTCAACGGAAACTGGTCGGACCTGCAGACCACCGCCACCGTCCCCACCGGGGGCTGGCACCACGTCGCGGGCGTCTACGACGGCACTACCCAGAAGATCTACATCGACGGTGTAGAACGCGCCAGCAAGGCGCTGACGGGCGCTTTGACCCCCTCGACCGGCACCGCGCTCCTCGTCGGTGGCTGCCCGGCCGACAGCACCCGCAGGTTCGTCGGCACCATCAACGAAGCCCGGGTCTACAACCGCGCCCTGACCGCCGCCGAGGTCGCGTCGAAGCACGCGGGCGGCGTCGCGGCCGAACCCGCCACCGAGCAGGCACTCGCCCTGCGCCTGCCGTTCGATGAGGGCACCGGCTCGACCACCGTCGACGCGACCACCGGGACCGCGGTCCCGACCGGCGCGACGACGTGGGCCAACGGCAAGACCGGATTCGGCAAGACGCTGGTCTTCGGGTCCACGGCGACCGGCCCGGCCGTCGGCGTCCCCGCGGAGCTGGTCATGACCTACAACATCATCTGCGGTGGCAAGTTCGCCGACATCATCATCAGCGACCTGTTCGGCTTCGTCCCGAACGGCACCACGACCGTCCTGCAGGG
>DATLIA010000130.1:0-14974 GCA_035540215.1 Actinokineospora sp.
CGGACGCGGGCGTAGGACACCGGGCCGAACGACAGCCGGGCCACCGACCCGTTGTACGGGATCCCGACCGCGCGCCCGGCCGGGTGGACGAACTCGGGCAGCGGGGTGTCCTCGTCGGCCGGGGCGAGCACGTCGACGTCATGGCCCTGCGCGCGCAGCGCCCTGGCCAGGTCGAGCACGTGCGCCTGCACTCCTCCGGGGACCTCGAAGGAGTAGGGGCACACGATGCCGATCCTCACGGCTCGCGGCGTTCCTCGCGGGCGGCCAGCGCGGTGCGGCGGTCGGCTGACAGGTCCTCGATCCACAGTTTCTGCAGCATGTGCCAGTCGGCTGGGTGCGCGGCGATGTCGCCCGCGAGCACGTCGGCCAGCGCCTGGGTGGCGGCCTGCACACCGTCGGGCCCGCTCACTCGGATCCGCGGGTGCACGCGCAGCCCCCAGCCGTCCTCGGTGAACCACAGCCCGATCGGCAGCAGCGCGGCGCCGGTCTTGGCCGCGAGGTAGGCCGGGCCAGCGGGCATCCGGGTCTGCGCGCCGAAGAACGTCACCGGGATCCCGGACGGGGTCAGGTCGCGATCGGCGAGCAGGCAGACGACGCCGTTGGCGCGCAGCCGCTCGGCCAGCACCTCCGACGGTGCCCGGTCGCCGCCGCTGGCCGGGAGGATCTCGAAGCCGAGGGACTCGCGGTAGTCGACGAACCGCTTGTACAGCGACTCCGGCTTGAGCCGCTCGGCGACGGTGGCGAACCTGCCCTTCAGGCCGACCATCCACACACCCGCCGCGTCCCAGTTGCCCGAGTGCGGCAGCGCCAGGATCACGCCGTTGCCCTCGGCCAGCGCGGCGTCGAGGTTCTCCTTGCCGGTGGACGCGTCGTCGATGGCCTTGTGCACGGCGGCGTGGTCCATCGACGGCAGGCGGAAGGCCTCCATCCAGTAGCGCGCGTAGGAGTGCAGCGCCTGGCGGACGAGTTCGTCGAGTTCGTCGGGACCGGCCTGGGGCACGACCCTGGCGAGGTTGGCCCGCAGCCGCTGGGTGCCGGGCCCCTTGCGGCGCGCGGCCAGGTCGGCGCCGAAGCCGAACACGGCCTTGGCCACGCCCTCCGGCAGGACCCGGACCAGCCGCCACCCGGCCGCGTAGCCGAAATCGGCGAGGCGTTCGCCAAAACTCATGCGGTCTCCTCCATCGCCGCTCGCCGCACCGCGAGCAGCCGCTGCGTGACGGTCACGACCGAACCGGCGGCCAGCACCCACAGCGCGACGTGCAGCGCGTAGGGGACGCCAAGGCCGCTGAGTCCGGTCCCGACCAGGGTGATGATCAGCCGCTCGGCGCGTTCGACCACGCCGCCGTCGGCGCTGAGGCCCGACGCCTCGGCGCGGGCCTTCACGTAGGAGATCACCTGGCCCGCGACCAGGCAGATCAACGCGGCCGCGGCCAGCGTCCGGTTGTCCGCGACGGCGAAGGCGTACCAGACGATGGCGCTGGTCAGCGCCCCGTCGGCGATCCGGTCGCAGCTGGCGTCGAGGACCGCGCCGTAGCGGGTGCCCCCGCCGAGCGCCCGCGCCATGGCGCCGTCGATCAGGTCGAACAGGGCGAAGGCGGTGACCACGACGGTGCCCGCGAACAGGTGCCCGGCCGGGAACAGCCACAGGGCCGCGACGACCGCGCCGAGGGTGCCGACGACGGTCACCACGTTGGGGGTGAGGCCGATCCGCACCAGCGAGGCACCGATCGGATCGGTGACGCGGTTGACCGAGGCACGAGCGAAGATGTTCAGCATGGGGGCGTCGAGTGCACCTATCCGGTGGGTCCTTCTGGCCCGGGCAGCCTAACCGCCCCGACGCCCGCGCCGATCAGCAGGTTTCCTGGCAGCCCGGCAGTGTCTTGTCGGGGTCCAGCCCCTCGAGCACCGCGACGCTGATCTCACCGAGCACCCTCACCTGTTCAGGGGTGAGCCGGTCGAACAGCTTCTCGCGGACCGCGGTGACGTGCCCTGGCGCGGCGGCGGCGAGCGCGGCGAACCCGGTGTCGGTCAGCACGGCCAGCGAGCCGCGCTTGTCGGTCGGGCAGTCGCGGCGCTCGACCCAGCCCGCCTCCTCCAGTCGCGACACCGCGTGGGAGAGCCTGCTGCGCGACGAGCCGCGCAAGCCCGCCAGCTCGCTCATCCGCATCTGCCGGTCCGGTGTCTGGGACAGCACGACCAGGATCTCGTAATAGGTGTACGGCATGTTCGAGTCGTGTTGGAGCTGGCGATCCAGCTGGTCGTTGAGCGCGCCGAGCATGGTGACGAAGGCGCGCCATACCTCCTGTTCGCCGTCGGAGAGCCATCGGGTGTCTGCCATGTCTCACATTCTAGCCCATTGTTGAGCTCTCAACGGATGTGTTGTAGGGTCCCTGTTGAGCGCTCAATCACCAAGCGTTCAACTACTTGAGGAGACCGCTATGAGCACCCCCACACTGACCGAGATCCCCGGCTTCATCGCGGGCACCTGGGACATCGACGCCTCGCACTCCGACGTCGGCTTCACCGTCCGGCACCTCGTGGTCACCAAGGTCCGCGGCCGCTTCGACGGCGTGTCCGGCCACCTGGTCACCACCGACGACCTGGCCACCGCCAGCGTCGAGGTCGTCATCGACCTGAACACCATCAACACCCACAGCGAGCACCGCGACAACCACCTCAAGGGCGCCGACTTCTTCGAGGTCGAGACCTACCCGACGATGACCTACAGGGGCACCGGCGTGCGCGCCCACGGTGACAAGTACGTCCTCGACGGCGAGCTGACCCTCAAGGGCGTCACCAAGACCGTGCCGCTGACCCTGGAGCTCAACGGCTTCAGCCCGGACCCGTGGGGCGGCACGCGCGTCGGATTCTCGGCGGACGCCGAAATCAACCGCAAGGACTTCAACGTGAACTTCGAGGGCGTCCAGAACGGCATCGCCGTGGTGTCCGACAAGATCAACATCCACATCGAGCTCGAAGCGGTCCTCCGCAAGGACGCGTAACTACGCGGGCCAGGCGTCTGCGAGGAGTGCGCGGGTCTCGCTGAGCAGCTGTGGCAGCACCTTGGTGTGGCCGACGACCGGCATGAAGTTGGCGTCGCCACCCCACCGGGGAACAACATGCTGGTGCAGATGCGCGGCGATGCCCGCGCCCGCGACGACACCCTGGTTCATCCCGATGTTGAACCCGTGCGGCGCGGCGACCTTCCGCCCGACGACCATGGCCCGCTGGGTGAACTCCGCCAGCTCGACGGTCTCCCCCGGCGTCAGGTCGGTGTAGTCGGGGACGTGGCGGTAGGGCACCAGCATGAGGTGGCCCGGGTTGTACGGGTAGAGGTTGAGGACCGCGTACACCAGCTCACCGCGCGCGATGATCAGCGCCTCGGCGTCGTCCATGGCGATGAGGCCGCAGAACGGGCAGCCGTCCTGCTCGTCGTGCTCGGGCTTGTTCTCACCGCGGATGTAGGCCATCCGGTGCGGCGTCCAGAGCCGTTGCAGGGCATCAGGAACCCCGACCCCGTCCTGGGCGACGAGCTCCGGTTCGTGTGCGGCGGCCATGTGTCCGATCCTAGGGCCTGCCCGGGGCGGCCAGTTGTCGTGGATTGGCCATGTTGCCCGCCACCAGCGGTTCATAGGCTGACCGGTGTGAGCCTGCTGATCAAGAACCCCGCCGACGTAGACCGTCTCCAGGCCGTCGCGGGCGAGTACCGCGTGCTGCTTTCCGGCAAGGACACGGGCGGCCGGTTGGCCATCGTCGAACAGCTGCTGCCGCCGGGGGCGGTTGGAGCGGCGCCGCATATTCACCATGGGCATGAAGAGGACTTCGTGGTGACCTCGGGTGAGATCACCTTCGATACGGCGGACTCGGATCTGGTGGTCCCGGCGGGTGGGGTGGTGTCGGTTCCGCGTGGGGAGGCGCATGGGTTTCGGAATGTCTCGGACAAGCCTGCGGCTTGCATCGTGACGTTCACGCCTGCGGGGTATGAGGACTACTTCCGCCTGATTGACGAGCTGATGAGGGCAGGCACGACACCGGACGCGGAGACGTTGTCTCGCTTGCGTGCCCGCTTCGCGACGGAGTCAGTTTCGTAGGCTGGCGCTTCGGCCCGGCGTGCTGCCATTGCCGGGCGTCGGCGTGCCCACACAGGTGGTTAGGGTGCTGTGGGTGACCGCATCCACATCGCCTAAACCCGCCGACGTGCTCCCGGTCGAGCATTACGTCGCTGGTCTGGCCCGAAAGCGTCAGGTCGCCGGTGTGCTGTTCCGCGACGAGGACGGCCGGGTCCTACTGGCGGAACCCACCTATAAGCCGAACTGGGAGATCCCGGGTGGGGCGGTGGAGGCCGACGAGTCACCGTGGAGCGCCGCCGCGCGGGAGGTGGCCGAGGAACTGGGCCTGGATCGGCCGCTGGGCAGGCTGCTGGTTGTCGACTATGTCCGCCCCCAGGACAACCGCCCCGAGGGTGTGGTGTTCCTGTTCGACGGCGGCGTACTCAGCGGGGCGGACCTGGCCGGACTCACACCCGCCGCCACGGAGATTCGCTCGGTCGGCTTCTACTCCCTCGATGAGATCCGCGCGCGGACGAAGCAACTGCTGGCCGACCGGATCGCGGTCGGCCTCGCCGCGGCCCGCGACGGCGTCACCGCCTTGTGCGAGCAGGGCGTACGGGTCGCCTGACCCTCACCGCGGGTCCGCCCGCGCGGGCTCGCCGGTCGCGTCACGGACAGGTTCAGTGCTCCGTGTGTCGCACGGGTCTGGCCGGACTCATACGTTCTCAGCCGCTCTGCGTGTCGCATCGGGGCTGGGTCGGACATTCGCGTTCGAGTCCCCGGTGTGCGCGCAGCGGTGTACTCGGCCGTTGGCGTTCTAAGGTTCGCCGTGCCGCACGGCCGTTTCGTCTCGACGCGTCTTGCGCCCGCCTGGGCTGGGTGCCAGCGAGTTCTTCAACCAATGTTGGGGTGGGGAGCGGCCAGGCAGCCGCTCCCCCACTTCCTTACTCCGCAGGCGAGAAGGTCTCGGCCGTCGGGGAGTCGTTGACTCGGCGGGTGATCCAGTCCTCGACGGCGGCGATGGCCCGGTCGACGGGGACGCCGTTGACCTGGGTGCCGTCGCGGAAGCGGAAGGAGACGGAGCCGGACTCGACGTCCTTGGCGCCTGCCAGGAGCATGAAGGGGACCTTCTGCATGGTGTGCGTGCGGATCTTCTTCTGCATCCGGTCGTCGGAGGCGTCGACGTCCACGCGGATTCCCTTGGCGCGCAATGCCTTCGACACCTGGAGCAGGTGCTCGACGTGGTCTTCCGCGACCGGGATGCCCATTACCTGGACCGGGGACAGCCAGGCCGGGAACGCGCCCGCGTAGTGCTCCGTCAGGACACCGAAGAAACGCTCGATCGAGCCGAACAGCGCGCGGTGGATCATGACGGGGCGCTGGCGGTTGCCGTCGGAGCCGGTGTACTCCAGTTCGAAGCGCTCCGGCAGGTTGAAGTCGACCTGGATGGTCGACATCTGCCAGCTGCGGCCCAGGGCGTCCTTGGCCTGCACGGAGATCTTCGGGCCGTAGAACGCCGCGCCGCCCGGGTCCGGCACTAGTTCCAGGCCGGAGGACTCGGCGGCGACGCGCAGGGCCTCCGTGGCGGTTTCCCAGACCTCGTCGGAGCCGACGTACTTCTCGTCGTTGCGGGTCGACAGCTCGAGGTAGAAGTCATCGAGGCCGTAGTCGCGGAGCAGGCCGAGCACGAAGCCGAGGAGCGACTTCAGCTCCTCCTGCACCTGGTCGGGGGTGCAGAAGATGTGCGCGTCGTCCTGCGTCATGCCGCGCACTCGGGTCAGGCCGTGGACGACGCCGGACTTCTAGTCGCGGTAGACCGAGCCGAACTCGAACATGCGCAGCGGCAGCTCGCGGTAGGACCGGCCGCGCGAGCGGAAGATCAAGTCGTGGAACGGGCAGTTCATCGGCTTGAGGTAGTAGTCCTGGCCGGGCTTGCGGACCTTGCCGTCCTCGTCGTACTCGGCGTCGAGGTGCATCGCCGGGTACATGCCGTCCTTGTACCAGTCGAGGTGACCGGAGGTCTGGAACAGCGTGCCCTTGGTGATGTGGGGCGAGTAGACGAACTCGTAGCCCTCCTGCTCGTGCCGGATGCGCGAGTAGTCCTCCATCTCCTTGCGGATGACGCCACCCTTGGGGTGGAACACCGCGAGGCCGGAGCCGATCTCGTCGGGGAAGCTGAACAGGTCCAGCTCGACGCCGAGCCTGCGGTGGTCGCGGCGCTCGGCCTCGGCCAGCAGCTCGAGGTAGGCGTCGAGCGCCTCCTGGGACTCCCACGCCGTGCCATAGACGCGCTGCAGCTGCGGGTTCTTGTCGTTGCCCCGCCAGTACGCCGCGGCGACCCTGGTCAGCTTGAACGCCGGGATGTGCTTGGTCGTCGGCACGTGCGGGCCGCGGCACAGGTCGCCCCAGACCTGTTCGCCGCTGCGGGGGTCGAGGTTGTCGTAGATCGTCAGCTCGCCGCCGCCGACCTCCATGACCTCGGCGTCGTCCACGCCGCCCTTGATGTCGACCAGTTCGAGCTTGAACGGCTCGGCGGCCAGTTCGGCCTTCGCGGCCTCCAGCGACTCGACCACGCGCCGGGAGAAGCGCTGCGAACCCTTGATGATCGCCTTCATGCGCTTCTCCAGCGCCTGCAGGTCCTCCGGGGTGAACGGCTTGTCGACGGCGAAGTCGTAGTAGAAGCCGTCGCGCACCGGCGGGCCGATGCCGAGCTTGGCCTCGGGGAACTGCTGCTGCACGGCCTGGGCCAGCACGTGGGCACAGGAGTGGCGGATCACCGCGCGGCCGTCGTCGGTGTTCGCCGCGACGGGCTCGACCGTCACGTCGACCTGGGGCGTCCACGAGAGGTCGCGCAGTCCGCCCTCGGGGTCGCGCACGACCACGATCGCGTCCGGGCCCTTGCCGGGGAGCCCGGCCTCACGGACCGCCGCGCCCGCGGTAGTTCCCGCCGACACCACCACGCTCGTGGCGGGTGCGACGGATGCGGGCTGCTCGGACACGGTGACTCCTCGGGTTCTCGGCCGGTCACGTCTTGTGACCTCGACACCCGAATGCTAGCCAGTCGACCGAAGGGGTCGCGCCCCGGTTTGCCCGTCCTGTGGATAACTCGACCAGACGTGGACTACGGACCCGCCAGCATGGTCTGCATGCGGCGGATCTCGTCGCCCTGTTCGGCGACGACGTGGTCGGCCATCTCCTGGACCTTCACGTCGAGGCCCGACTGCTGCACCTTGTTGGCCATCGCGATGGCGCCCTCGTGGTGCTTGACCATCAGCTGCAGGAAGAGCTTGTCGAACTCGGCCCCGGTGGCCTGCTTGAGCGCGGCGAGCTGCTCCGGGGTGGCCATCCCCGGCATGTCGGCGGGCACGTGCCCGTGGCCGGGGTCGACCGGCGGCTGGAAGTTCGTGCTCAGCCAGCGGTTCATCGCCTCGATCTCGGGCTGCTGGGCGTCGGAGATGCGCGAGGCGAGGCCCTTGACCTGTTCGTCCTTGCCCTGTGCGGGCACGAGCGCGGTCATCTCCACGGCCTGCTGGTGGTGCACGATCATGTCGCGGATATAAGTGATGTCCGCTTCGTTCGGCTTGTATGTCGGAATAGCGGAGACCGCTTCGTCCGGTGACAGCGTCTTGTTTGTTTCTCCCGGCTTCCCCGGTTGAAGAACCGGGTTCTCCGGCCGCGCGACATCGTCGCCACACGCCGAGACCCCGACCGCTATCACGGCGACTAGGACACTGACGGCCAAATGGCGCAACGACTTCACCGAGACATCTCCTTACCGCACGTCAGAACGAACCCCGGGAAACCTACCCCGGTGATACCACACACAACAGAACATTCTCAGATGGCGAAAACAAGCGACAAATATAGCTGGTTAGCAGATGACTGACGGGTCATACTGCGGTTCCCGACTCCACGAGAGGGGTACACCGCGTGCCTTCACCCCGACGCGCCCGACGCCGTATGGCGCCCGCGGCGATCATCGGAACCGCGACGATCCTGGCGTCGACGCTGCTTGGCCTGCCCTCTGCCACCGCACAGGGCGAGTTCCCGGCGCCGGACGAGATCGTCTCCAGCCCCAACATCAGCCACATCACCAACATCCCGCCGACCGCGCCGCTGGCGGGCACCTCGTCGGTGGGGACCGACCTGGCGTTCACCGGTGACTACGCGATCGCGGGCAACTACCTCGGCTTCACGATCTACGACATCAAGCACCCGAAGAAGCCGACGATCACCAGCCAGGTCCTCTGCCCTGGCTCGCAGAACGACGTGTCCGTGAGCGGAGACCTGCTGTTCGTCTCCACCGACTCGCGCCGCAGCGACAACTCCTGCAACTCGGTCGCCCAGCCCGACGGCACCAAGCCGTACTGGGAGGGCATGAAGATCTTCGACATCAGCGACAAGACGAACCCGAAGTACATCACCGCCGTCGAGACCGACTGTGGGTCGCACACCCACACGCTCGTCCCGGACAAGCGCGGCAAGGACGTCTATCTGTACGTCTCGTCGTACAGCCCGGCGGCGACGCTGTCGAAGTGCCAGCCCCCGCACGACAAGATCTCGATCATCAAGGTCCCGCTGGACAACCCGGGCGCGGCGGCGCTCGTCGCCACGCCGAACCTGTTCCCGGACGGCGGCAACCCCGGCAAGCCCGGTGACGTCGACACCGGCTACGTCGTGGCGACCAGCGGCTGCCACGACATCACCGTCTACCCGGCCAAGGACCTGGCCGCGGGCGCGTGCATGGGTGACGGCGTGCTGTTCGACATCTCCGACCGGGCCAAGCCGCGGGTCATCACCAAGGTCCAGGACGACGCGCACTTCGCGTTCTGGCACTCGGCGACGTTCAACAACGACGGCACCAAGGTCGTCTTCACCGACGAGCTCGGCGGCGGCGGAGCGGCGACGTGCAACCCGAAGATCGGCGCCACCCGCGGCGCGGACGGCATCTACGACATCACCGGCAGCGGCGACAGCCGCAAGCTGGAGTTCCGCAGCTACTACAAGATCAACCGCACCCAGACCGATGAGGAGAACTGCGTCGCCCACAACGGCTCGCTGCTCCCCATCCCCGGCCGCGACATCATGGTCCAGGCCTGGTACATGGGTGGCCTGCAGGTCATCGACTTCACCAACTCGGCCAACCCGGTGGAGATCGGCTTCCTCGAGCGCGGTCCGGCCGCCGATGAGAACGAGAGCGGCGGCTTCTGGTCGGCGTACTACTACAACGGCTACATCTACGCGTCTGACATCGGCAAGGGCTTCGATGTCATCGACATCAACGACGCCCGCACCAACGTCGCGCGCGGCCACAAGTGGAACGAGCTGAACGTCCAGACTCAGTACCACTTCAAGAAGTAGCACTAGACAACGAGTAGAGGGGCCCGCGTTCGCGCGGGCCCCTCTACTCGTTGCGGCTCAGACGCTCGCGACGACCTGGTCGTACTCCAGCCGCGGGTTGCGCGGGAAGGCCGCGCCGGTGTCCGGGTTGCCGATGTTGACCACGACGAGCGCGCGCTTGCGGCCGTCGGGGAAGAACTCGCGGTCGACGGCGGCGGCGTCGAAGCCGGTCATCGGCCCGGCCGCCAGCCCGGCGGCCCGCACCCCGAGCACGAAGTACCCGACCTGCAGCGCGGCGTTGAACCGCGCGCTCTCCGTGCGTCCGGCCTCGTCGGTGAAGAAGTCCTTCGCGTTGGGCAGGTGCGGGAACAGCGTCGGCAGGTGCTCGTGGAAGTCGGTGTCGGCGGCCAGGATCGCGACCAGTGGGGCGCTCTCGGTCTTGGCCCGGTTCCCGGGTGCGATCAGCGGCAGCAGGCGCTCGCGGGCCTCGGCGGAGCGGACCAGCAGCACGCGCAGCGGCTGGCCGTTCATCGACGTGGGCGCCCACTTGACCAGGTCGTAGACGGCGCGGACCTGGTCGTCGGTGACCGGGTCGGCGGAGAACGCGTTCGCGGTGCGCGCGCCGCGGAAGAGCAGGTCCTGGGCGTCCTTGGGCAGGACGAGTGCGGTGGTCATCAGGTGCCCCCTCCGGGCTCTGCGATGTCACCCGGTCCAACCTAGTTGAGCGCTTGACTATTTCGTGGCGTAGCTCACGTCCGGATCCGATACCGCGCGACGGAGTCCAGGAAGCCCCGCGCCACCCGGTCGGCGACCTTCACCGCGTCGAGTGGAGTGCCCGCGCTCAGCACGGCCGCGTTGAGGTCCGCGGCGATCTTGTCGACCACCTCGCCGACGGCCCGCCTGCCCATGATCATGATCACCGGGCCGAGCACGACCCGGGTGATCCCACTCCCCCGCAGCCGGACGTCGACATCGACCCGCCATCCACCATCGATTCCACGCACGAACGCCTTGGCGTCGCCCACCACCCGCGAGTGCTCGACAGAAATCAGGACCTGCGGTTCTCCGTCACCCGCGGGCAGCCTTCGCAGGTCGACCGACGCGTCTCCGCGCACGCGCCCGCCGATCGGCCACTTGCCGCCGACCTCCCCGGCGAACCGGACGGCGGCGCGCTCGGCGGGCTTGGTCAGCTCGAACTCGATCGGGACGTCGCCGTGCTGCTCGACCCGCACGACGAAGCGGGACGCGGTGTCCTCGACCAGCTCGACGTCGTAGTTCGCGGCCCGCTCGCCGACCGTCACCAGGCTGTACCGGGTCCCCGCGCGCGGGTGGGCGCCCGCCTCGACCGCGAGCCCCTCGCGCCGCTCCCCGTCGACCAGCACGACGCCGTCGTCGTCGAACACCAGCTCCCGCCACCGGCCCACCACCAGCGGGACCACTTCGGCGGCGGTCGCGTCGATGCCTGCGATCACAAAGGAAACCCGCGTACGCATCTCAGGAGACTAGGTGTCCCGGGCACGCCTGGTCGGTCGAAACGCGGCGCTAGCCGATCAGGCTCTTGGGCCGCATGTCGACCCAGTGCTCGTTGGTGTAGTCCAGGCACTCCTGCCTGGACGCCTCGCCGAAGGCGTGGTCCCAGCCTGCGGGGACGGCGAGGAACGCGGGCCACAGCGAGTGCTGGCCCTCGGCGTTCACCAGCACCAGGTAACGGCCGTCGGCGTCTTCGAACGGGTTGGTCACGGCTGTCCTCCGTCGATCCGAGATGGTTGCCCCATCAGCGTCGCCCGCGGCTCCCGCCACGCCCAGAGCCATTGCGCAGGCCAGTGGACTGGATTGGCCTCACTCGTCGGCGACGGCGAACTTGCCGAGCGCGACCCGGTTCGGCTGGCCGGTCTTGGACATCAGGCTCGACACGTGCTTCTCGACCGTCCGCAGGGACAGGTGCAGGGTCTTGGCGATCTCCTGGTTGCCCAGCCTGCCCACGAGCAGCCGCAGCACCTGGTACTCCCGCGCGGTGATCCCGGCGGCGCGCAGTGACGGCGGGATGTCGGACACCCCGGCCCGGCGCTGGGCGACGCGGTGGCCCGCGCGGCGCAGCAGTGACCGGCAGGCGCCCGCGACGGCGGCGACCTCGGCGTCGTGGAAGTAGGACTCGGCCGCGCGCAGCCAGTCCAGTGGGACGCCCCACCCGTCGGCGAGTGCGGCCTCGGCGACCAGGCGCAGGCCGAGGTGCCTGCTCATCGCGTAGTGCTCGGCCGCCCGCAGCGCGTCGGCCACCAGCGCGGTCGCGTCGTCGCCGCGGCCTTCCCTGCCCGCGAGGACCGCCTCGGCGAACAGAGCGAACTGCCGGTCCCAGCGCAGTTGGCCGCCTGGCGCCTCGGTGACCGCGCGCAGGTCCGAGGGATCCAGTTCGCCCTCCAGCGCCATCAGCAGCAGGTTCAGCCCGTTGCGCCCGGCCAGCCGGAACGGGGTCGGGTTGCGGGTGTCGGCGTCGAGCGCGACGCGCAGCTCGTCGCGGGCGGCTGGCCGGTCCTCCTCCAGCAGCGCGCAGAACGCCTTGGCCAGCCCGTGCACCCTGGACAGGTGCTGGTCGGGCTCGCGGTCCCACTTGCGCAGCTCGGCGAGCGCGCGGTCCATGTCCCGGCGGCGGCCCCGGTGCGCGGCGAGCACCGCGCGGTTGAGGAGCATGAACTGGGTGATCTCCATGAGCTTGAGCCGGGTCGTCGCCGCGAGGACCTGATCGATGACCGGCTGGGCCGCGGCGAAGTCACCGCGCAGCACGAGTTGCAGCGCGATGTTGACCTCGGCCTGGTAGCGGGCGGTCACCGCGCCGATGCGGGAGGCCTTCTGCCGCGCCTGCTCCAGCCGTTCGATGCTCGCGTCCTGCAGCGCGTCGTTGAGTCCGAGCCGGACGAGCGCGTGGATCTCCCAGATGGGCAGGTCGTGCCGGACGGCGATGGACCGGCTGCGTTCGAGGCAGTGCGCCGCCTCCTTGGGGTCACGCGGGCGGACCAGGGCGCCGAGCAGCTGCCACGCCTGACATGCCACGACCGGCAGGGGCACCTGCTCGGCGACCTCGGCGGCCCGCCGGGCCATCGCCTCGGCCTCGGCCATCCGGCCGGGGCCGGGCAGGTCCAGCCGCAGGTGCGCGGCGACGACGTCGAGCGGGGCGACGTCCTGCGGTTCGGCGTCGGGGCCCAGCAAGGCCCTGGCGGTCTCGACCTGGCCGATTCCGTCCATGGTGCGGCCGTCGAGGTTGGCGACCCAGGCGAGCCTGGCGTGCAGCCGGGCCCGGCGGCGGTGGTCGACCTGGCCGCCGAACTGGTCGAGCACCTCGGCGGTGGCCAGCGCCCGGTCGATGAGCCCGGCCTCGGCCAGCGCGTCGAGCTGGGCTTCGAGCACGTCGGCGCGGGCGGCGGCGTCGGTGAGCAGTTCGGCCGCCTTGTCCAGGAGCACGACCGCGGTGTGCGCCGCGCCCAGCGCCAGGGCCCGTCTGCCCGCCTCGGCGAACAGCAGGCCCGCGCGGGGCTGCTGGCCCGACGCGAGCCGCAGCGCGGCGCTCACCTGGCACCACTCACCCGGGAGGCCGGGGTAGGTCTCCTCGACGGCGTCGGCGACCTGCCCGGCCAGGTGCGAGCGCTGCGCGGGAGTGGACGCGGCCAGCAGCGCCTCGGTGATCAGCGAGTGCCGGAAGGCGTACCAGTCCGGGGTCTGCTCGTCCTGGCCGACGATCTGGGCGACGGCATCGCCGTGCAGGTGGCTGAGCAGGTCGCGGTAGTCGAGGCCGACGACCCGGCGCACGACGGCGAGCGGGAACCGGCGGCCGAGTGTCGCGGCGACCGAGAGGACCTGGCGCCCCTGGGGGTCGAGCGCCTCCATCCGCCGGGTCACGCTGCGCACGAAGGTCACCGGGAGGTTGTTCTCCAGCCGGGCGGTCAGCGCGCAGCCGTCGCCGTCCGGCACGAGCACGCCGCTGTCGAGCATGCCGTCGAGCAGCTCCTCGACCCGGAACGGGTTGCCGTCGCTGCCCGCCCAGACCAGGTCGACCACCGGCTCGGGGATCCGGTCGGCCCGCACGCCGAGGTAGGAGCCGACCATCCGCTGCAGGTCGGGACGGTCGAGGTGGCCGAGTTCGAGCACCGCGCAGTTGCGCCGCTGACCAGCCGACTTGGCCAGCCGCAGCGCGGGCGACGGCTCCTCGTCGCAGATGCCGCAGACGAGCAGCGTCGGCTGGTCGTCGAGGTTGTCGATGAGGTACTCGACCACCGCGAGCGTCTCGGGGTCGGCGTTGTGCAGGTCGTCGAGGGTGACCACGCAGCCGCGGTCGCGGCCTGCCAGCGCGGTGAGCCGCAGCACCGCCTCGGCGAGGATGACAAGTGAGCCGCCCTCCTGCTCACCCGGCGGCTCACCCCAGTCGGGGATGAGCCTCGCCAGGATCGGGCGGTAGGGGCCCAGAGCGCTCACGTCGATCGGCTCGCCGAGGCGCACGAGCGACAGCATCGCCTCGGTCAGCGACCGGAACGGCACCATCGGGCCGAGCGCGCTGGCCCGGCCGCGCAGCAGCCGCATGTCGGCGGCGAAACCGCGTTCCGCCGTCGCAGCTGCTAATCGAGATTTTCCAATGCCACTTTCCCCGACCAGGAATAAAGCCCCTCCGCGACCGGCGCGGACCGAACTCAGCGCGCTGTCGATGGCCGTTAGTTCGTCATCGCGCCCCACGATGATCGACGAGCGATTTCCCACAAGCAGAACAGTACCGATTCGCCCGTCCCCCGGTCCATAATGAGGCATACGGCCCCACATATTGGGCCGATGAGGCCCGGGCCGGTCGAACGACCGGCCCAGTCCTATCGCCGTACTCCACTCAGACGGTGTCCTCGATGCAACAGGTGGAACCCATCGGCCAACTGAACGCAGCCACGCCGTCCGGACCGTCGAAAATGCCATTCAGCGCGTCGACTCCGACCGTGCTGACCGCCGCGGCGATACCGGCGAGGGCCGCGGCACGCATCCCGAAGGCCACCGCGGGCGCGCGCCATCTGCCCAGGCCGCTAATTCTTGAATATTCGACAACTTCAGCTTGTTCCGGGGTCTCGACAGTTTCGGACACGTGCACTCCACTCATTGTTTCTTCCTTTCACACTCGCGCCGCAGCGCGTCAACTGGCATCATTCTGAATCGATTCGAGCAACAGTACTGAAGGCACCCGATTGGCGAATCCGAGCCGCAGCAATCCGTAGCCGATTCCGGCCAGCCCATTCAGCAGACCAGGTGTCGGCACCTGGCCAGGGGTCCCGCAATTCGCGCTGTTTCGGGTGATCGCGTCGAGCACCGACCCCGCCGACCTGCGACGGGTGTCCTCGACCGCCGGAACGTGCGCGGCGAGCACGGCGAGGGAGTCGACCACGCCGAGCTCCCCGCAGCACAGACTCAGGTCCTCGAGGACCGGCCGGGCCGCCAGGTTCCTGGCCCGCTCGGCCAACCGTGCTCCACCGCTGTCGGCGGCGCGACCTTGGGCCAGCAGCAGCCCGGCCTCGCCCACGCACCACCCCGGCGGCAGCGCGCCCGCCGGGTACTCGGGAACC
>DATLIA010000131.1:0-1916 GCA_035540215.1 Actinokineospora sp.
CAGCAACGCTGACCGCAACGGCCTCAGATCCCGGCCGATGTGCGGAGGTCTGTTGAGACAGTTTCTGCAGCTCAGCGTACCTCTATGCACCGTCGTAGACGCTCTGGTCGAGCCTGGGGGTCAAATAGTTGGCCACGGTCAGTCCCTCTGACCCGATTCCGCGAGTAGCGGCGGCTGCGTGGGGGGTGAGATGGCGATAGGTGTCCTGTGACCTGTGATGATGCGGTTGTCGAAGCCAGCATCGTCGGGGTCTGGAGGACACCTATCGGGTGGGAAGCGTACGCAGAGTGGCCATCCCCCAAAAGCGTGGAGACCTCCGATTGGCGGATCTTGGTTCTCTGGGGCCGTTCTTCGTGCCTGGTTCCGGCGGCGGTTCAAGGGTGCCGCCCGCAGCGGGGGTCAACGCTGGCCGTAGGCCACCCGCAGGGTGTGGCGTTGACGCCGGCGAGGACGGCGCCACGCTGGGTAGCCGGAAGCGGGCCGGTCACGCCGCTTGCTCCGGTGGGTCGTCGAGGGTGGTGTGGCGGCGCTCGTAGGCGATCGGTGAGAGCATGCCCAGGGCCGAGTGGCGTCGGTCGTGGTTGTACTCCTCGATCCAGGCGGCGACCCTGGCGCGGGCCTGGGCCTTGGTGGCGAAGCGCTCCAGGCGGCGCAGCTCGAACTCCAGTGTGGAGTACCAGGACTCGATCACGGCGTTGTCCAGCGCCGACCCGGGCCGGCCCATCGACTGGCGGATGCCCAACCGGTCGCAGGCGGCCCGCACGAGCCCGGCGGTGTACTCGCTGCCCTGGTCGGTGTGCAGGATGACCCCGGCGATCGCGTCCCGCCCGCCGCGCACCGCCACCGCCATGGACAGCGCCGCGTAGGCCAGCTCGGCGTCGTGATGGGCGCCCAGGGCGAAGCCGACCACCCGCCGCGAGGCCATGTCCAGCACGCTGTCCAGGAACAGCTTGCCCTCGTCGGTGACGATCTCGGTGCCGTCGCCATACCACTTGCGGTTGACCTGCGCGGCGGCGAACCGGCGCCCGATCAGGTCCGGGGCCCGCCACCGGCCTGTGCCCGGGCGGGTGCCGCCGCGGCGCCGCTTGCGGCGGGCGACCAGCCGCTGCTCGGCCATGATCTTCGCGACCGTGTTCTTGCTGACCCGCCACCCGGCCTCGTGCAGGTCGGCGGTGATCCGCGGAGAGCCGTAGCGGCCACGGTGCGCGGCGAACAGCCGCGCGATCTCAGCCGCGAGCTGGGCGCGCCGCGCCCGCCGCCGGGAGGCGTCCCCGGCGCGCCACTTGTAGCACCATGCCGGGCTGACACCCAGCGCCCGGCACGCGGTGGCATGCGGAACCTGGTGCTCGGCCCTCTGGACGGCGATGAACCCGGCCACCGCTACCGGCCCATCGCCTCGTTGACCCAGAGAGCCACCGATCGCTTGAGGACATCACGCTGCATCCGCAGCTCGACATTCTCCCGCCGCAGCCGGTCCAGCTCGACGCGCTCGCTCTCGCTCAACGCCGCGTTGCCGTCTTCCCGGCTGCGTCGCTCCCGCGCGCACCAGTTACCCAGCGTGCCCTCGTTGATGCCCAACTCCCGGGCCACCTGCGCGATCGGCTTGCCCGTCTCGAGCACCAGCCGCACCGCGCCCGCCCGAAAGTCTTGATCGAACTTCCGGTACTGCCTTGCCACCGCTCCTCCTTAAAGCGATGTCTCCACGCTACGAGGGGAAGCCCAGCCGTCACCAATCCCGCCGAACCGGCACAGCAGGTCAGAACCGCCGACCGCGACATCGGCAAGCCGATCACCACCCTCGGGATCGGCCACGACACCACCGATCGCCGATGCGCAGGACTGGGCGATGGCAGGATGCACCAGCAACGAAGCTCCGGTTACCGACGAAGGTCTGTGGAAGGACGCTCGTCCTACCG
>DATLIA010000132.1:0-9974 GCA_035540215.1 Actinokineospora sp.
ACCGCGCGGGTGTCGGCGGCGAAGACGACCGCGCCGTAGCCCGCCGGGCCCGGGTTGCCCCGGGACCCGCCGTCGGCCTCGATGACGACCTTCACAGGCCGGACTCCGGCGTGCGGACGAGGATCGCCCCGCACTCCTCGCATTCGATGACCTCGTCGGCCGCGGTCTCCCGGATCCGGGAGATCTCGCGGGTGTCGAGCTCGATGCGGCACGCGCCGCAGCGGCGGGCCCGGATCAGGGCCGCGCCGATGCCCTTCTGCTTGAACCTGCGCTCGTAGACGGCGAGGAGATCCGCGGGCATACCCGCGAGGACCTTGGTGCGGTCCTGGGCGCGGCGGGCCTCGGTGGTGCCGATGTCGGTCAGGTTCTCGTCGCGGCGGCGGACGGCGTCGGCGAGTTTCTCCTCGGCCCTGGCCAGTTCGACGCCCGCGTGCTTGCCGTCCATCTCGACGGCCTCGCGGCGCTCCATCAGCTCCAGCAGGTCGTCCTCCAGGACACCCTGCCGCCGCTCCAGCGTGGCCAGCTCGTGCTCGAGGTCGGTCAGCTGCTTGGCGCCGATGGTGCCGCCCGCCATGAGCTTGCGGTCGCGGTCCTCGCGGGCGCGCACGGCGTCGATCTCCTTCTCCTGCCTGGCCACCTCGCGGTCGAGGTCGTCGAGCTGGGTCTGGACGGCGACCTGGGCGTCCCGCTTGGCCTGGACGGTCTTCTCCGCCTCGGTGATCTCGGCCAGCTCCGGCATGGTCCGCCTGCGGTGATCGGCACGCGAGAGCTCGGCGTCCACCTCCGCGAGGTCGAGCAGACGGCGTTGGACAGCGGGATCGGCTTTCACCCGGTGAACCTCCCGGTTCGGGTCGGCGCGCCTGCGGCCTGGGCGGTCCAGGGATCGGTGCGGAGTTCGGAGACTGTGACGTCGACATTAGCGCCGAGGGCGGCCCGCAGGACCCCCGCGGCCTGCTCACACCACGGCCACTCACTGGCCCAGTGCGCGAGGTCGATCAAGGCGGGCCCGCCTGCGGCCAAATGCTCACCCGCGGGGTGGTGGCGCAGGTCGGCGGTGACATAGGCGTCGACCCCGGCCGCGGCGGCCGTCGACAGGTAAGAGTCGCCCGCGCCGCCGGAGACCGCGACGGTCTCGACCCGCAGGTTCGGGTCGCCCGCGGCCCGGACCCCGCCTGCCGTGGCGGGCAGCGCACGGGCCACCCGCTCGACGAACACGGCGAAGGGCTCGGGCTGGTCGAGGACGCCGATCCGGCCGATGCCGGTGCCGCCGTCGGGGTTGGGGTTGAGCGGGCCGGTGACCTTGAGCCCGATCGCCTCGGCCAGCGCGTCGGACACGCCGGGGTCGGCGGCGTCGGCGTTCGTGTGGGCGCAGAACAGGGCGACGCCCGCGCGGACCATGCGGTGCACCAGCGAGCCCTTGGGGGTGTCGGTGCCCACGCCGTGCACGCCGCGCAGCAGCAGCGGGTGGTGGGCGACGATCAGCTGGGCGCCCGCCGCGATCGCCTCGTCCACAGTGGACTCGACGACGTCGACGCAGACGTGGACCTTGGTCAGTTCGTCGGCCGGGTCGCCGCAGACCAGGCCGACGGCGTCCCACGACTCGGCGAGCGCGGGCGGATAGGCGGCGTCCAGCGCGGCGATAGCGTCGGCGACGGTGGTCACCTGGTCACCTCCACGGAGAGTTCGGCGGTCAGCGCGGCCAGCAGCGGCGCGCACTGGTCACGGTCGCGGACGGCGATCCGCAGGTGGTCGGGGCCTAGGCCGGGGAATGTGTCACCCCGGCGGACGGCGATGCCCCGCGCGCGCAGACCTTCGCGCACACGTTCGCCGTCAGGCACCCGGACCAAGACATATGGAGCTGACGCGGGTTCGTTCACTTCGACGCCAAGATCCTTGAGAGCGGCTGTTAGTTCTATGCGCTGCTCGGCGATCTCGACGGCGTCACTCTCGGCGTGCAGGAGCGCGCGCGGCTCGGAGCAGGCGCGGACCGCTTCCAGGACGAGCGTTCCGACCGGCCACTGTGGACGGTCAACGCCCAGCTCGGCGAGCAGTTCGGGCGCGGCGAGCGCGTACCCGGCGCGCAGGCCGGGTACGGCCCAGGTCTTGGTGAGGCTGCGGAAGATCAGGAGGCCGGAGGTGTCGGCGTCGGCGGCCAGGGATTCGGGCTCGCCAGGGATGGCGTCCATGAACGCCTCGTCGACCAACAGGACCCGCCCCGGCCGCGCGAGGGCGCGGACGGTGTCGCGCGGGTGCAGGGTGGAGGTGGGGTTGGTCGGGTTGCCGAGGACGACGAGGTCGGCGTCGTCGGGAACCAGCTCGAGGTGCAGCGCGTATCCGTCGGCCGGGTCGAGCAGGACCCGGTGGATCGGGACATCCGCGGTGCGCAGCGCGACCTCAGGCTCGGTAAACGACGGGTGCACGAGCGCGGCGAGGCGAGGCTTGAGGCGAGGCAGGAGAGCGAATCCCTCGGCGGAGCCGTTGAGGATCATGACCTGGTCGGCGGAGCGGCCGTGCCGGGCGGCGACGGCTTCGCGCGCGGCAAGATCGTCGGCGGCGCTGGGGTAGGTGCCGAGCCGGTCGACGGCGGCGACGAGCCGGTCGCGCAGCCAGCCCGGCGGGCGCGCGCCACGCACGTTGACGGCGAAGTCGAGCAGACCCGGCTCGGCGTCCACGTCACCGTGGTGCCGCAGAAGGGCGTGTTCGTCAGATCCGCTGCTGGTCATCGCGGCGAATCCTAGTCGGACGGGCAGACCGAGCGATCGACGGCCGACAGTGGTTCAGGACTTGTCGAACGCCTGATTGAGCAGCTCTTCAGCCTGTGCAGCCAACCGAACGTCACCGTGGAGGCGCAAACGGGAAACCGCCAACTCGTAGCACTCGTCATCGGTCCGCTTCGCGATCACCCAGACGACGACAACAGTATCGTCAGGCTCGACCCGATAGATAACGCGGAATTCCCGATCACCGACGACAAGCTTGCGGAAGGTCGTCAGGTTGCCCGTCTGGCGGACACCAAGAGGCTCCCCACGTTGGTGAGGTTCGGTCTCCAGTTTCTTGATCGCCTTGAGGACGACCTTGCGCGAAGATCCGTCGAGGTCCCGCAAGTCCTCGCGGGCGTCAGAGGTTAGCTTGACCTCGGCCAAACCCGATCACTCCTCGTCGTCGAGGTCCACACCGAATTCCGCGGCGACGTCCTCCAGGCTGTACCGCTCCCCGGAGTCGGCAAGGGTTCGAGCCCAGGCGATGGCGAGGACCTTCAAGTCCTCCTCCAATTCCTCGAGGTACTGAAGGCGCTCCATGGTCTTGATGTCCACGATCGCGGCAGCGGGCTGATTGTTCTTGAAGACAACGAGCCGACGTCCTTCGCTGGCCTCTTTGATGAGCTTGGAGATTCCTTGCGTGTTGGCCTCTGTCACGCTGATGACGTCGTTAGTGTCCATCTTCATAACGGCGCTCCCCGGTTGATCCGCCCCTAATACTACCCAGGATTCGACCCAGCGCGATACCTGTTGCGTAACGCGTTCAGGTGGCACGCGCGGAAGGATCAACACGTTCCGTCACCGTCGCCAGGTCAGGGCCCAGCCGCCGACCACCTCGGGTGGGGCAATCTGCTTGCAAAGGCACATGCGCAGGTAGAAATCTGACCAGAATATGGGAAGAAACGGGTCGGTCAGTCGACCAGCGCGGCCAGGCCGTTGTCCCGCAGCCACCGGGCCGCGCGGCGGCGGGTCAGGTCGTCGGGGGCGGTGCGCAGGGCCATGTGGTGTTCGACAGCCTCCGCGATCCGGCTCATGGTGTGCTCACGTTCCGGGGACGGCAGGGTGGCCAGCCGTTCCGGGGACCACCATGGTTTCTCGTCCAACGCCCTACGCTCCCATCGTGCACATCTGCTTCGTCTGTACCGGCAACATCTGCCGCTCCCCCATGGCGGCCCTCGTCTTCGGTGAACAGCTTCGGCGGGCCGGGTTGGCCGACCGGGTGCGGGTGACCAGCGCGGGCACCGGGGCGTGGCATGTCGGGGAGCCCGCCCATCCCCGCACCGTCCGGGTACTGGCCCGCAACGGCTACCCCACCGCCCACCGGGCGGCCCAGGTCGACGATAGCCATCTCGACGCCGACCTGCTGATCGCGCTCGACGCGGGTCATGCGAAGGCGCTGCGTGGGCTTGGGGCTCAGGAGGTCCGGCTGCTGCGGGAATTCGACCCCGAAGCGGGCGACGACTTGGACGTGCCCGACCCGTACTACGGCACCCAAGAGGACTACGAGCAGGTCTACGCGATGGTCGAGGCCGCCTGCGCGGGCCTGCTCGACTGGGTCCGGACGCGCTGAAGGGCCCCGGCTCGCGGGACCCTTCAGCGTCGGCTCAGATGAACGAGATCTTGAAGTTGTCGATGTAGCCGGTGTCGTACCGGGCCACGTCCTGGACCTTGAGCTTCCAGACGCCGTTGGCCGACTCTGATGTCAGGTTCGGCGTGTACGACGCGATGACGTTGTCCGCCGAGTCGTTGCCGCTGGAGTTCTTCAGCCGGTAGGCCGTCCCGTCCGGGGCGATCAGGTCGATGACCAGGTCGCCGCGCCAGGTGTGCTTGATGTCGACGTCGATCTTGGTCCCCGTGGGCGCGTTGCCGGGGACACCGGTGACGGAGATGTCACTGGTGACCGCCGCGCCCGCGTCCGGGATGTTGACGTTGTTGGAGTTCTCGAACACGCGCGGCGGGACCTCGGGGACGAGGTTCGGGCGGACCACGAACAGGCCCTGCTCGATGCCGTTGACGATCACGTTGCCGCTCTTGAAGAACGGGTAGTTCGCCCACGTGCCGTTGAACCCGACACCGTCGGCGGTCTCGTAGATGTCGAAGAAGGCCGCCTCGGACAGTTGGTTGTTGGCGACGTTCTTCACGTCCAGGATGCGCAGGCCCGCGCGGTAGTTGGACTGGTAGGCGTAGTCACCGACGACGAACATCTGGTGGTCGATCGCCTCGACGGCGGAGTTGTACGTGCCGGTCATCCGCGGCGCGGTCAGGCTCGACATGTCCCAGATGTAGGTCTTGGCGCGCTTGTCGGTGCCGCCGTTCTGCTCGTCGAGTTCGTCATCGAGCAGGAAGTGGCGCTTGTCCTTGGTGAACCAGCCCTGGTGGACGTACTTCGCGCCGGTGTAGGTGGTGCGCGAGAGCTGGACCGGGCTGGACTTGGTGGTCACGTCGACGATCGTGAGGTAGTCCTCGTTCGAGTTCACGCAGATCTCGCGACCGGTGTAGCGGGTGTCCGGGCCGTCGTAGGTCACGCAGTGGTTGTCGTGGACGTAGCCGTCCTGGGACACACAACCGGCGTTGACCGGGTTCTTCGGCGTGCGCACGTCGATCATGTGCGACCCGCCGCTGCAGGTGTTGGAGCCGTTGGCGTACACGAAGCCGGTCTTCGGGTTCGCGGTGATCGTGTGCGCCGGGCCGAAGCCGGTGTAGATCTTGTCCGCGGTGAAGGTCTGCGGCGAGGTCACCGTGCGCAGGCGGGTCAGGTCGAAGACCTGCATGCCGTGGCCGGTGACGAAGTCGGCGACGATGAAGGCGTGGTCGGCGTAGACGTCGATGTCACGCCAGCTGCTCGTGCCGCCGTTGGAGGGCAGGTTGCCGAGGTAGACCGGCGACGACGCGTTGGTGACGTCGACGAACGACGTGCCGTTGCTGCGCCCGACCAGCGCGTACTCCTTGTTGTTGGTCGGGTCGGTCCAGCCCCAGATGTCGTTGCCGTTGCCGCCGCCGATGGTGGACATCGGCAGGTAGCTCATCAGGTCGACGTTCTTGCACGGGTACTTGTCGGCCTTGCCGTTGACGCAGGCCACCCCGGCTGCCTGGCCGGTGATCGGCGCGCGCCGGTCCGGGCCCTGGGCGTCGGCCATGAACTCGGCGATCGCCGCCTGGCCCTCCGGGGTGTTCGGGTCGTGCGCGGTGGCGGGCGTGTTCGCCATGGCGAACACGGCCGCTGACGCGACGACGATGAGTCCGATATCTCGAATTCGCACGGGTGCTCCTTCTGGAGTAACCCGGACCGGCGGCCCGGGCGCAGGGTTCCAGATTTCGGAGACACCGAAACAGGGCGGTGCCTCCGCGCGAAAACGGTAGCCATCGCCCAATACGCCGGGTAACCCGCGAATGGCGGATGGTTCCCGGCAATCTTTGCCATTTGGGGGTTTTGCGAATATGTGAACCGAGTGGTCCCGTCCCGGATGCCGGGACGGGACCGCTCAGCGGACTAGAACTGGAGGCTCCACGCGTCGATGTAGCCGGTGTCGTACCGGGCGACGTCCTGGACCTTGAGCTTCCAGGTGCCGTTGGCGACCTCGGTCGACGCGTTCACCGTGTAGGTGGTGATCACGTTGTCCGCCGAGTCGTTGCCGCTGGAGTTCTTCAGCCGGTACGTCGAGCCGTCCGGGGCCACCAGATCGATGACCAGGTCACCGCGCCAGGTGTGCTTGATGTCGACGTTGACCTTCAGCGTCGAGGGGGCGTTGCCCGCCTGGCCCGTCACCGTCACGTCGCTGGTCACGGCCGCGCCCGCGTCGGGGATGTTGACGTTGTTCAGGTTCTCGAACTTGCCACCGGTGGGCGGCGGCGTGGCGGTGAGGTTCGGCTTGACGACGACGAGGCCCTGCTCGATGCCGTTGACGACGACGTTGCCGCTCGGGAAGTACGGGTAGGTGCTCCACGCGCCGTTGAACTGCGCGCCGTCGGCGGTCTCGTAGATGTCGAAGTAGCCCGCCTCGGTGAGCGACGCGTTCGCGATGTTCTTGATGTCGAGGATGCGCAGGCCCGCGCGGTAGTTGGCCTGGTAGACGTAGTCGCCCTTGATGTACATGTTGTGGTCGATGGCCTCGACCGGCGAGCTGTACGTGCCGATGTGGCGCGGGGCGTCGAGGTCCTGCAGGTCCCAGATGTAGGACTTGGTCTTCTTGTCCGTCGTGCTGCGCGACTCGTCGAGCTCGTCGTCCATGATGAAGTAGCGCTGGTTCTCGGTGAGCCAGCCCTGGTGGGAGTACTGCGCGCCGGAGTAGCTGGTCCGCGAGATCTGCACGGGGCTGCTCTTGGTGGCCACGTTGACGATGGTCAGCGTGTCCTCGTTGGAGGAGAAGCAGATCTCCTTGCCCGCGTAGGTGGTGTCCGGGCCGTTGTAGACCACGCACTGGGTGTCGTGGGTGTAGCCGTCCTGGGACACGCAGCCCGCGTTGACCGGGTTCTTCGGGGTGCGGATGTCGACCATGTGCGGGCCGCCGCTGCAGGTGTTCGACCCGATCGCGTACGCGTAGCCGGTGGCCTCGTTGATCGCGATGTTGTGGGCCGGGCCGAAGCCGGTGTAGAGCTTGTCGGCGGTGAACGTCTGCGGCGAGGTGACCGTGCGCAGGCGGGTCAGGTCGAAGACCTGCATGCCGTGCCCGGAGATCGCGTCGGCGACGATGAACGCGTGGTCCTTGTAGACCTTCATGTCGCGCCAGGTGCTGCTGCCGCCGTTGGACGGCAGGTTGCCGAGGTAGACCGGCGAGGTCGGGACGCTGATGTCGACGAACGAGGTGCCGTTGGTACGGCCCGCGATGGCGTATTCCTTGCCGTTCGTCGGGTCGGTCCAGCCCCAGATGTCGTTGCCGTTGCCGCCGCCCATGTTGCCCAGTGGCAGGACGCTGAGCAGGTCGACGTTCTTGCAGGGGTACTTGTCGGCCTTGCCGTTCACACACGGGATCGCCGCGCCGGTGACGGCGGCGCGGCGGTCGGCGGCCTGGTAGTCGGCCATGAACGCCTGCTGGGCGGCGATGCCCTCCGGCGTCTGCGGGTCGTGGGCGCCCGCGGGGGTGTTGGACACCGCGGCGATGCCTGCGATCAGCAGCAGAAGGCCGCTGATTCGTCGAAACCTCATAGTTCTCCTTGGAGTTGTCCAGTCCATGGACGGACTGGGCGCAGGGGGACTCCCACCGGAATCGTTGGCTAGGGACACAGATTCCGACTGCAATATTTAACCTGTGCATTGATTGCTCTACGCACAGACGATCGTGGGTAAGTTCCGGGCAGAATTTCCCAATTGCCGGTTGACCCCACCTGACCGGTCGCGTGGCCCGCCGGCTTACCGTGGTCGGGTGAAGTTGCTGCTGCGGCCGGGCTGGCTGGCGCTGGCGTTCGTCGTGGTCGGATTCGCCATGACGTGCTTCACCCTGCTCGCCCCATGGCAGTTCACCCGGCACGACGAGCGGTCGGCCACGAACGCGGCGATCCAGTCGTCCTTCGACGCGGAACCGGTGCCGATCGAGTCGGCCTCCGGCGAGTGGCGCAAGGTCACGCTGACGGGCACGTACCTGCCCGAGGCCGAGGCACTGGCCCGCCTGCGCACGGTGCAGGGCGCGGCGGCGTTCGAGGTGCTCACCCCGTTCCGGCTGGCCAGTGGGGCTGTCGTGCTGGTCGACCGGGGGTTCATCCGCCCGGTCGGGGGCGTGCAGGTGCCCGCGTTCGCGGCGGCGCCGTCGGGTGAGGTGTCGCTGGTGGCCCGGCTTCGGGTCGACGAACGCGACGCGCAGAACCGCCCCGCCTTCCAGGAGGACGGGCGCCAACACGTCTACGCGGTCGACTCCCGCGCGGTCGCGGCGACGGCGGACCTAACGATCCAGCCGGGCTACGCGCAGTTGGAGGAAGGCTCCCCAGGCGTCCTCGGCGCGCTGCCGCTGCCCCAGCTGGACGCGGGCCCGTACTTCTCCTACGCCCTGCAGTGGATCGCCTTCGGCGCGATGGCCCTGCTCGGCCTCATCTACTTCACCTGGCGCGAAATCAAACCCGGCGGCGCGCTTCGCACCGAGGCCCCCCGCCGCCGCTCAGTAGCCCAAATCCTGGCCGACGACGAGGCCCACGCAGCTCAGTAAGTGGCGCCCGGGTGTGCGACCGCGAGGCCCGCTGAACGGGCCGCATCGACCAGAACCTTGTCGTAGGTGAGCACGACGTCAACGGACTCCGCGAGATCAAGTGCCGTCGCGAGATGCAGCGCGTCCAGCGAACGCAGGCGGGCCGGGGGCACGGTAGTCGCGTCATCAATGACGGGCGGGGTGATCTCGACGATATCGATCCGATCGGCGATGAACTGTTCGGCGGTTTGAACCGCCGTCGGCGCGATCAGCCGCATCAGTCGGATGAGTTCCACCTTCAGCAGAACCGACGAGACCAACCTGGGCTCGGCCACCGAACCGAACCACTGCCGCAGGTCCGGTGACTCGACCTCGGCGATGAACAGCTTTGCGGCGGCGGAGGTATCAAGATAGATCGTGGTGGCCACTCAGCGGTCTCCTCGAAGATCCTCTAGCCAGTCCAGCGTCGAGCGGCCGGTCGAATTCGGCACCGGCTCTGGAAGATCGGCCACGTCGAACGGCCTGGCCGCCTGCCGGATCAACCCGGCGGCGACGAGTTGGTCATAGCGGGCGTTCGCCGCGGGAACGATCCTGGCGATGGTCATCCCTCGATCGGTGACCTCGACCGTCTCGCCTGCGCGGACTAAAGCCAGCACCTTGGCTGTGCGCTGAGAGAGTTCGCGCATACCGACCGTGTGGTGATGGTTCGCCGCAGCCGTCATGCTCCACATGTTACTACATGTACAGAGGTATGGTCGGGTGAAGCTGCTGCCGCAGCCAGGCTGGGCTGGAGCCTGCGTTCGTCGTAGTCGGTACCGATCGAGTCGGAGACCAAACTTGCCAGTCTTCGCGACTTTCCACCTCGTGGAAAGTCGCCATATTTGGCAAGTTTGGTCTCCTGGGGAGACCGACGCGCCTCCAGAGATCGCGGAACAGCGCAGGTCAGACAGCCCGGGACTTCCGGCGCCTGCCGAGGGCGAAGGCGATCACCGCCGCCACGGCCGCTGTCAGGGCACCGACTACCCGGGACAGTTCCACCGCCCGAGTGACGTGCCCAGCGTCCGGCATGCGGCCGGTGCCGAGGACCGGGCGGTCCTCCACC
>DATLIA010000133.1:0-5780 GCA_035540215.1 Actinokineospora sp.
CCATACGGGGGGCGCGGCACGTCAGGCCGGTTCGGGGGCAGGTTGTGCTCGTTGGGCAGCGTCGTCTGCGGCGGGCCGACCTGCTGCGGCCGCGTCTCGCCAGGCGGGAGCGGTGTGGTTGGCCGGTCCTCGCCGACCGACGGCGGGTCGGTGCGGTCGCGGCCGCCGTCCCCGGTGCCCGGCGGCGTCCACGGGTCCTTCTTGTTCGGATCGATCGGCTCCTTGCCGCCGCCTTCGGGCGGGGTGACGGCGACCGAGCCACCAGGGTCGGTCAGGTACGAGTAGTCCATCGGCAGTTCCTGCTCGTTGGACATGCTCTGGTCGTCGTACTGGCGATAGACCTGGATGTTGTGCTCGGACTTCTCCTGGTACTCCTTCACCTCTTCTTCGGTGTCGGTCTCCCAGGGACTCCAGTCGTCGACCCAGTTCGTCTCCGGCGCGTTCTCCGCGACCGGGTAGACCTGCGTCGACGCGCGGTTGAACCCGCCTGCCTGCTCGCGGAGCAGGACGTGGGTCTTCTCCAGGTTGGCGGCGCCGACGATCGACACGTCGACCAGCGGCTGGGCCGCGCCGAGCGCGGCCGTCCCGGCCTGGCCTTCCCAACCCGCTTCGATCTTCTCGGCGAGCCGCCGCACCAGCTTCGCGCGCTCAGCCTCGAGATTCGCCTCGGTGTCGGCCACGCCGTAGGCCGATTCCAGGCTGTCGGTGCCCGGACCCTCGGTCAGCGCGATGTAGATCTGGTGCGCCGACATCCCGCCGCCGCCACCGCCACCCGCCTCGAACATGTCATGCCCCCGCGTCCGTTTCACTCCTGGCGTGTGACGACCTTACCGAACGTCACAGTCGTCACGGGGACGTTTCACGAGATCCACGAAGCCGGTCCACACTGGTGGGCGATGAATGAACACGACAGGCTGGCCGAATCGCCGTTCGCACACTCCCCCTGGCGACAGTGGGGGCCCTACCTCGCCGGGCGGCAGTGGGGCACGGTGCGTGAGGACTACTCCGCGAACGGCGACGCCTGGGGGTATTTCCCGTTCGAGCAGGCCAGATCCCGCGCTTATCGCTGGGGCGAGGACGGAATCGCGGGCATCTGCGACCGGCACGGCTTCCTCAACCTGAGCCTGGCGCTGTGGAACGGCCGGGACGAGATCCTCAAGGAACGCTACTTCGGCCTCACCAACGACGAGGGCAACCACGGCGAGGACGTCAAAGAGCACTGGTGGGTGGTCGACGGGACGCCGACGCACTCGTGGATGAAGGTCGTCTATCGCTATCCCCACGCCGCTTATCCCTACGCCCGCCTGCGGGAACTTGCCCAGGCCGCCGGGCGCGACGCGCGTGAGCCCAAGCTGTCCGACACCGGCGTGCTCGACGATGACCGCTTCTTCGACGTCGAGGTCACCTACGCCAAGGCCGGGCCGGACGACGTCTGCGTCGAGATCACCGCGACCAACCACGGCCCGGACCCGGCGCCGCTGCACCTGGTTCCGCAGGTCTGGTTCCGCAACACCTGGTCCTGGGGCCGCGACGCCCGCAAGCCGTCGCTGGTCGCCTCCACCGTCGACGGCTGGTCGCGCGTCGTGGCCGAGCACTCCAGCCTCGGCCGGTACACGCTGCACTTCGACGGGTCGCCGCAGCTGCTCGTCACCGACAACGAGACCGACGAGGCGCTGCTGTTCGGGCGTTCGGCGAACCCCAGCCGGTACGTCAAGTCCGGGATCGGCGACCACATCGTCGGCGGCGACCCCGACTCGTGCCAGCTCGTCCAAGGCGCGTCGCAGCCAGGCACGAAAGCCGCCGCCTGGTACCGGTTCGACGCCGTCGCCCCCGGCGAGTCGGTGACCGTGAAACTGCGCCTGATCAGCGGAGACGGCCACGGCGGCGCGTTCAGCGGCAACTTCCACAAGACCATGGCCGACCGCGCGGCCGAGGCCGACGAGTTCTACGCGGGCATCGCGCCCGCCGCGACCGAACCGGAACGGCAAGTCGCCCGGCGCGCGCTCGCGGGCCTGCTCTGGACCAAGCAGCACTACCGCTTCCGGATCCGCGAGTGGCTGGAGGGCGACCCGGCGCACCCGCCGTCACCGGAAGAGCGGATGGCACCGGACGCGCGCAACCGGCACTGGACCCAGATGGACGTCGCCGACGTGCTGTCGATGCCGGACGAGTGGGAGTACCCGTGGTTCGCCGCGTGGGACCTGGCCTTCCACATGGTGCCCTTCGCCCAGGTCGACCCGGCTTTCGCCAAGGATCAGCTGCTCCTGCTGTGCCGGGAGTGGCTGATGCACCCCGACGGCAGGCTCCCCGCCTACGAGTGGGAGTTCGGCGACGTCAACCCGCCGGTGCACGCGTGGGCGGCGCTGCAGGTCTACCGGGCCGAGCAGCGCGCGACCGGCCACGGTGACCGGCTGTTCCTGGCCAGGGTGTTCCACAAGCTGCTGCTCAACTTCTCGTGGTGGGTCAACCGCAAGGACCCCGAGGGCAACAACCTGTTCGAGGGCGGCTTCCTCGGCATGGACAACATCGGCCCGGTCAACCGCTCCGCGCCCCTGCCCGACGGCTGGCGCTTCGAGCAGTCCGACGCGACGTCCTGGATGGCCACCTACGCGCTGCACCTGATGACCATGGCGCTGGAGCTGGCCAGGCACGACCCGGCGTATGAGGACGTGGCGACCAAGTTCGTCGAGCACTTCCTGGCCATCGCGCAGGCCTCGACGCACTTCGGCTCAGCGGGCGCGCCGATCTGGGACGAGGAGGACGGCTTCTGCTACGACCTGCTCGCCAGGGCGGGCACTCAGTCCCGGCCGGTGCGGGTGCGGTCGATGGTCGGGCTGATCCCGGTGCTGGCCTCGGCGCAGCTGGAGCCGTGGGTGTTCACCGAGCTGCCCGCCTTCGCCGAGCGCCTCAACTACGTGCTGCACCGCCAGCCCGAGTTCGGCCAGTTCCTCACCTGGCGTGAGGACGAGGGCGGCAGGCGGGCGCTGTTGTCCCTGCTCGACGGGCGCAAACTCCGCCGGGTGCTGACGCGGATGTTCGACGAGGCCGAGTTCCTCAGCCCGCACGGCATCCGGTCACTCTCCGCAGCCCACCGCGAGGGCATCGTGGTCGACATCGCGGGCTCCGAGCACCGCATCGAGTACGAACCGGGCGAGTCCCGCACCCCGATGTTCGGCGGCAACTCCAACTGGCGCGGCCCGGTCTGGTTCCCGACGAACGCCCTGCTTGTCGAGGCGCTGTTCATCCTCGACGAGTTCCACCGCGGTGGCATCAGCCTGTCCGTGCCGACTGGCTCCGGCGTGCGGGTAACCGCAGGTCAAGCCGCCCGCGACCTGGCAGGCAGGCTGTCGACGCTGTTCCTGCCCGGCCCCGACGGCGCCCGCCCGGCCGACGGCAAGCGCATCGAGTCGACCGACTCCCCGCGCTGGCGGGAACACGTGACATTCAGTGAGTATTTCGACGGCGACACCGGCGAGGGCCTCGGCGCCTCCCATCAGACCGGCTGGACGGCGCTGGTCGCCGTCTTGATCGCCGGATGGCCCGCCGGGGCCAAATGAATGGATTTCTTTCGGTTTCGCCCCCTGCTGGACGCAAATGCTGCGTACCCGGTCAACGCCACGCAACAACTTGGCTGCGGTGCCGTGACAAATGGACAGGTACTGGGAAGTTTCAGTTGACGGTGGCAGGATGCGTGCCACTCGATGTGAACAAGTTACGAGGAGTGACACCGTGGCGCTTCGATCAAGGTCCACCGTTCTGGGGCTACTGCCTGCCCTCGCCCTGATGGCCACCGTCGGGGCATGCGCCAAGTCCGACTCCGGCAACACGGGTTCGACGAGCGCGGCCCCCGGCGCCGCGAGCGTCAAGCTGGTCAAGTCTGGTCAGCTCACCACCTGCACCAGCCTGCCGTACCCGCCGTTCCAGTCCGAGGAAGGCGGCAAGATCGTCGGCTTCGACGTCGACCTGGTCGACCTCGCCGCGAAGAAGTTGAACGTCAAGCAGGAGTTCTCCGACGTCAAGTTCGACGTCATCAAGAGTGGCGCGGTCCTGAACTCCAACCAGTGCGACGTGGCCGCCGCCGGTATGACCATCACCGAGGAGCGCAAGGCGAACCTCGACTTCTCCAACCCGTACTTCGACGAGGTCCTCTCGGTACTGACCAAGAAGGGCGAGGCCAAGACCCTCGACGAGGTCAAGACCAAGAAGCTGCGCCTCGGCGTGCAGACCGGCACCACCAGCCTCGACCTGGCCAAGGAGAAGGGCATCGAGGCCACCGAGTTCGACGACGCGGGCAAGCAGCTGCTGGCCCTGCAGTCCAACCAGATCGACGTGATCCTGCAGGACCTGCCGGTCGTCAACGACTGGCTGAAGAAGCCTGAGGTCGCTGAGAAGTTCGAGCTGGGCGAGGTCATCGAGAGCGGCAACCAGTACGGCTTCGCGGTGAAGAAGGGCAACGCCGAACTGCTCAAGGTCATCAACGAGCAGCTCGACGCCGCGATCAAGGACGGCACCTGGGCCAAGGTCTACAAGCAGTGGATCGGCTCCGAGCCCAAGTCCACGCCCAAGTCCAAGTAGTCATGAGCGAGTCGTCCAAGTCCGCGGGCCCCGCCACCGGCGGGGCCCGCGGGCTGTCTCCCAGGCAACGGCGCCGGGTCAGCCTGAGCATTCAGTCGCTGGTCCTGCTCGCGGTCGTGGCCGTGCTGATCGTCACCGTCGACGGGCAGAAGGTCCAGGAGTCGTTCTTCGACTTCAAGGCCGCGAAGAACATGTTCCCGACGATCTTCACCGTCGCGCTGAAGAACACGATCATCTACGCCGTCTCGGCCTACGTGATCGGCTTCTTGCTCGGCTTGGTGTTGGCGCTCATGCGGCTGTCGTCGTTCGCGCCCTACCGCTGGATCTCGTTGGCCTACATCGAGATCTTCCGCGGCCTGCCCGCGCTGCTGGTTCTGTTGATCATCGGCTTCGGTTTGCCGATCGCGTTCGACGGCCTGCAATATCCGCTCGACCCGTACGACAAGGTGGCCATCGGCCTCGGCCTGGTCGCGGCGGCGTACATGGCGGAGACCTTCCGCGCGGGTGTGCAGGCGGTGCCACCCGGTCAGCTGGAGGCCGCCCGGTCGCTGGGCATGTCCCACACCGGGGCGATGTTCACGATCATCCTTCCGCAGGCCATCCGGCTGGTCATCCCGCCGCTGACCAACGAGCTGATTGTGCTGTTCAAGGACTCGTCCCTGGTCTCGGCACTGGGCATCACGCTGGCCGGTCGGGAACTGACCAAGCTCGGGTCGGACGAGGCGATCAAGACCGCCGACTCCACCCCGTTCGTGCTCGCGGGCGCGGCCTACCTGTTGATCACGATCCCGCTGGGCATCGTGGTGCGCAGGTTGGAAGCCAAGCAGCGGAAGTCGAGGTGAGGTCATGACCCACGCTGTGGAAATCGTCGGCCTGCACAAGTCGTTCGGTCCCCTGGAAGTGCTCAAGGGCATCGACATGGCGGTGGATCCGGGTCAGGTCGTGTGCATCATCGGCCCCTCCGGGTCGGGCAAGTCGACCTTGCTGCGGTGCGTGAACCTGTTGGAGACACCCAACCAGGGCAAGGTCGTCGTCAGCGGCGTCGACCTGACTCACCGCGACGTCGACATCGACGCCGCCCGCCGCAGGCTCGGCATGGTGTTCCAGCAGTTCAACCTGTTCCCGCACCTGTCGGTGCTGGACAACTGCACGCTGGCCCCGATCCAGCTGCGCAGCCTGTCGCGCCCGCAGGCCGAGCAGCGCGC
>DATLIA010000134.1:0-12900 GCA_035540215.1 Actinokineospora sp.
GTGGGAACGGTCCTCTCGGCGATCAGGCGATCAAGAGATCAGGCGGGGGTGAACGGGACGAAGCCGACCGCGCTGAGCTTCCAGCCGGCGTCCGTGCGTTCCAGGTCGCCCTGGATGCGTTGGTACTTCACGGTGGGCTGCTTGCCGTCCGGGGTCACGTCGATGCGGATGGCGGCGATGATCGTCGCCTTGCCCTCGCGGTCGCGCAGGTCGATGATCGCGGACTTGAGCACCCGCGCCGTGGTGACCGTCTTGGCCTGTTCGATGGTCGACTTGCTGCTGGCGCGCCTGCCGACGACCTCGTCGTGCAGTGGGCCGACCGACGCGTTGAGCCAGCGGTCGAGGTCCTGGTCGACCCGGCGGTAGTCCAGGGTGTTGAACGTGATGATCGCCTGCTCGCCGACGCGGGTGACCTCGTCGCGCACGCGGGAGACCTCCAGGTCGTCGTCGCCTGCGGCCTTGATCCAGGACACCCCGAACCAGAGCGCGGCGAAAGCGCTGATCACGACCAGTACCAGCGCGATCACCAGGTAGACACTGTGCCCGCGCTTGGGCGCCGGTTCCTCGTCGGTGATCTCGTCGGGGAACAGGTCCGTGCTGGTCATAACACTCCAGGGTAGACGGGTGTGAGCGGCGTCACGCGGGCAGGCCGAGCAGACCGGCGAGACTGGCCAGGCCGCCGAGGCCCGGCTGGGTCAGCGTGCCGGGAATGCTGTTCTGCGCCATCAGCGCGAGCTGCTCCGAGCTCCGGTTCTGGTTGGCCGCGATCTGGTCCTGGCTCGGCGCGACCGGCTTGCCGCCGTACGGGGCGTTCTGCGAGCCGCGCACGTTGATCGGGCTGCCGACCGGCTCGGCGCAGTAGGCCTGCGAGTTCTCGGGGACGTCGGCCAGCTCGTTGCCGTCGCGGTGCGGGGTGCCTTCGTAGCCGCGGGTGCAGGTGGGCGGGTCGAACAGGTTGAGCGCCAGGCCGAGGTGGGCGGTGCCGTCGCCGGGCACGACCGTCTTCGGGCCGACCGCGACGATCGGGTAGGCCACCAGCGCCAGCTCCAGCCCGTCGACCCGGCTGACCAGGATGTTCGACGTGGTCAGCAGGTTGGCGAACACCGCGCCCAGCCCGTTGCCGGACTCGCGCAGCAGGCCGGTGACGGCGTTGGCGGTGCCGGGGGTGGCCGCGATCAGCGTGCGGATCTGCGGGTCGGACACGCGCAGCTGCTCGGCGAGCAGGCGCAGGTCGCCCGCGAAGGAGCGGATGTTGCCGGACTGGGCGGCCTGGGTGTTCAGCACGATCCCGCCGTCCTCGATCAGCTTGATCGTCTGCGGCAGGTGCTCGCGGGCGGCCGCGGTGAACTCGGCCGAGTTGTCCAGCAGGACCCGCAGGTCGTCGCCGGTGCCGGTGAACGCGCGCTCCAGCTCGTCGACCACGGTCCGCAGCGAGTCGGTTGGCACCGACGCGGCCAGGCTGTCGAGGTCGCGGATGACCGAGTCGGTGCTGACCGGGGTCTTGGTCCGGTCGGCGGAGATGACCGAGCCCTCCTTGAGCGGCGCGCCGCCGTCGTGGCGGGGGCGCAGGTCGACGTACTGCTCGCCGACGGCCGAGCGGTTGGCGACCACGGCGTCGAGGTCGGCGGGGATCTCCGGAGCCGACGGGTCGATGTTCAGGTCGATCCGCATGCCGTCGTGGGTCAGCTTGATCTCGCCGACCCTGCCGACGTTCACGCCGCGGTAGGTGACCTCGGCGTTGGTGAAGATGCCGCCGGACTCGACCAGGTCCATCTTGACCCGGTAGCCGTCGGCGCCGAACACGCGGCCGAGGTCGGTGAAGCGGAACGCCGCGTAGACGACCGCGACCACCGCGATGACGAAGAACGCGATGAGCTGCATCCGGACGGTCTTGGTGAGCATCAGGAACCGCCTCCCAGCAGCACGTCGAACAGGCCACCGAGGCCACCGCCGCCGGACTGCGTGTTCGGCCGCGTGGTGGTCGTGGACTGGTTCCCGTTGAGCGATGGCAGCGGCAGCGGCGCGGGCGCGTTCGACGGCACCCCGTCCTGGCCGCCGCCGAGACCGCTGAGCGGGCCGGGCAGACCGAGGTCCTGCAGCGGGTTCTGCCTGCTGCGGCCCAGGTTGTCGATCACGCTCTGGAGGTTCAGGTCGAGCTTGAGGTAGAGGTTGAAGTAGTCGCCCTTCACGCCCTTCACCGCTTGGTCGGTGAACGGGAAGGTCATCATCAGCTCCAGCGCGTTGGGCAGGTCGTTGCCCGCCTCCCCCAGCTTCTGCAGCGTCGGGGTGAGCGCCTTGAGGTCGGCGATCAGGTCGTCCTGGCTCTTGTTCACCGTGTCGATCGCGACGCCGGACAGGGTGTCGAGGCTCTGCAGCATCGTCACCAGCTGCTGGCGCTGCTCGGTGAGCACCTTCAGGCCGGGCCCGATGTCGTCGATCACGCCGACGATCTGGTCGCGCTGGGCGTTGAGGGAGCTGGCGAGCCGGTTGATCCCGTCGATGGCCCTGGTGATGTCGGCCTTGCCCGCGTCCAGCTCGGTGACCATGGTGTCGACGTTGTTCAGCAGCGCGCGGATGTCGGTCTCGTTGCCCGCGAGCGCGTTGTTGAGTTCCTTGGTGATGCTCTGCAGCTGCTCGACGCCACCGCCGTTGAGCAGCAGCGACAGCGCGCCGAGGACCTCCTCGACCTCGGTGTTGCGGTTGGTCCGCTCCACCGGAATCACCGCGCCCTCGGCCAGCACGCCCTGCGCCTTGTCTCCTGGCGGGGCGCTCAGCTCGATGTACTTCTCGCCGAGGAGGCTGGACTGGCGCAGCTTGGCCAGCGCGTTGGCAGGCAGCTCGACGCCGCGGTTGACCAGCACGGTCACCTCGGCGGTCCACCCGTCCTCGGCGAAGCCGATCTGGTCGACCCGGCCGACGGCGACCTCGTTGACCTTGACCCCGGACTGCGGGACCAGGTCGAGCACGTCGCGCAGCTGGATCTTGACCGAGTACGGGTCGTCGCCGAGGTCGGCCCCGCCGGGCAGGGGCAGGTCGTAGATCCCGGTGAAGCCGCAGCCGGACAGCGCCAGCGCGGCGGCAGCGCCGACGGCGAGGAGCTTGAGTCGACTCATCAGTTGCCTCCCGAGCCGAACGCGTCGCCCGCCAGGGGCAGGGGCAGCGTCGGCAGCTTGCCGCTGCGCAGGCTCTCGATGACCTGCGCGGGTGACGGCAGCGGCACCACGCCCTGCACGATCGGCGCGAGCTGGTTGCACACGTCGGCGAGCGTCGGCGGCAGCCCGGTCGGGGTGCCCTGGCGGACCAGGTTGCAGACGGTCACGATCGGCGGCGTGGTCAGCTCGTTGATGTTGGCGCGCGCGTCGAGCGTGCCCGACGAGGCGTTGTAGGTGTTCACCAGGTTGCTCAGCGCCAGCGGCGCGATGTCGAGGGTCTCGGCGAGGGCCCCTCGCTGATCGACGAGGACCTGGGTGATCGTGGCCAGCTTGTCCACGTTGGACTTGATCCGGCCGCGGTTGTCGTTGATGAACTGCTGCACCGCGCCCAGCGCGATGCCGAGCTGGTCGACCGAGGCGGCCAGGTTCGTCCGCTCGCTCGCCAGGAACTTGGCGGCCTCGGCGAGCTGGGCGTTGAACTGGCGCACCTGCCCATCGCTGCCCGCGAGCGTGGTGGAGAACTTCTGCAGGTTGTCGATGGTGGCGAACAGGTCCTGCGAGTTGCCGGAGAGCGTGCTGGACAGCTTGCTCAGGTCGGTGACGGTGTCGTTGACCGCCTGGCCGTTGCCGTCGAGGTTCTTGGCCAGCGTGTTGAGCAGGTCCGACAGCGCGCCGTCCTTGTTGACCCCGTTGGGGCCGAGGGTCTGGCTGACCCGGCTCAGGCTGGCGTAGAGGTCGTCGACCTCCAGCGGCGCCGCGGTGCGCTCCTTCGGGATCACCGCGCCGGTGGCCATCTCCTCGCCACCGGTGAAGGCCGGGGTGAGCTGCACGTAGCGGTCGGAGACCAGCGACGGGGCGACGATGACGGCCTTGGCGTCGGCCGGGACCTTGACGGTCCGGTCGACGAGCATGGTCACCTCGACCTGGTCGCCCTTGGGGACGACGGTGTCGATCGAGCCGACCTTGACGCCGAGGACGCGCACGTCGTTGTGCTCGTAGAGGCCGACGACGTTGGGGAACATCGCGGTGTAGCGCTTCTCGCCGGACTCCCGCAGCAGCCACCACAGCGCCGCGGCCACGAACAGCCCGAGGACACAGACGATGGCGACAGTGCGCGCGAGGTCCTTCCCGCCTTTGGTAGCGAAGTTCACGACGGGTCCCCCAGACATCCCTGCTGGTTGATCGGCCCCAACGCGGGCGGCAGCAGTCCGCAGATGTAGTTGTCGAACCAGCGGCCGGAGCCGATCGCGTTGTTGAACTGGCGCGCGAACGGGGCGAACTTCTTGATGCCCTCGGCCAGCGAGTCCTGGTTGCGCTGCAACATCGCGGTCAGCTGGTCCAGGCTCTGCAGCACCGGGCCGAGCTGGCCGTTGTTGTCGGCGACCAGGCCCTGCAGCTCGGTGGCCAGGGTCTTGGTGCCGGTCAGCAGCGCGTCGATCGCCTTCTTGCGGTTGTTGATCTCGCCGAGCAGCAGGTTGCCGTCGGTCAGGAGCTTGACGACCTCGGCGTCGCGGTCGGCCAGGGTCTGGCTGATCTGCTTGGTGTTGCTCAGCAGCGTGGCCAGTTCCTGGTCCCGCGAGGAGATGGTGTGCGACAGCGACTGCAGGCCGGTGAGCGCGCCCTTCACCTCGTCCGGGGTGTCGGAGAAGGTCTCGGCGATCACCTCGAAGCTCTTGGCGAGCTGGGTCGTGTCGACCTCGTTGACCGTCTCGGCCAGACCGCGGAACGCCTCAAGCACGTCGTAGGGGGCCATCGTCCGGTCGCGCGGGATGCGGGTGCCCGGGTCGAGCACCTCGGTGCCGTCGGGCTCCAGGGACAGGAACTTCTGACCGAGCAGCGTCTTGATCTTGATCGCGGCTCGGGAGCGGTCGCCGACCCAGGCGTCCTTGACCCGGAAGCTGACGACGACCTTGTCCCCGTCGAGCTCGACGTCGGACACCTTGCCGACCTTGATGCCCGCGATGCGCACCTCGTCGTCGGCCTGGATGCCCGCCGCCTCGCTGAACTCGGCGCTGTAGGTCGTGCCGCCGCCGATGACCGGCAGGTCGTCGGAGTTCACCGCGGCGACCATGACCAGGCCGATGGTGACCAGGCTGACGATGCCGATCGGGATCGGGTTGCGGGACCGGAACGGCTTCACGACAGACACCTCGCCTGGTTCGCGGGCAGGACCGGGATGTTGATCGGCGTGGTGATCAAACCCGGGATACCGATGTCACCGCTGGCCTCGCAGAGGAAGAAGTTGAACCACGAGCCGTAGCTGACCGTGCGGGTCAGCGCGCTGAGCTTCGTCGGCGTGAACTGGATGAAGTGCTCGACGGTCTTCTCGTTGGCGTTGAGGTTGTTCGTCAGCAGGCCGAGCGTGGCGATGTCCTGCTTGAGCGGCTCACGGGCCTGCTGCAGCAGCCCGGAGGTGCTGGTGGCCAGCCCGCCGAGCGCGTCGATGGCGTCACCGATCGGCTTGCGGTCCTCGGCCAGGCCGCTGACCAGCTGCTGGACCTGCACGACGAGCTGCGAGAGCTCCTCGCCGCGGGAGTTGACCGCGCCGAGCACGCCGTTGAGGTTGGTGATCACCTCGCCGATCACCGCGTCCTTGTCGGCGATCGCGGTGGTCAGCGACGCGGTGTGGGCCAGCAGGTTCTCCACCGTGCCGCCCTCCCCCTGCAGGACCGTGATCAGCTCGTAGGACAGCTTGTTCACGTCGTCGGGCGACAGCGCGCGGAACAGCGGCTTGAAGCCGTTGAACAGCTCGGTCAGGTCCAGCGCGGGCCGGGTGCGCTCCAGCGGGATGTTGTCGCCCGGCTTGAGCACGGCGTTGGGGTCGTAGCCCGCGCCCTGGGTCAACGAGATGTAGCGCTGGCCGACCAGGTTGCGGAACTTGATCGTCGCGGTGACCGAGGCAGGCAGCTTGCGGCCCGACGCGACGGAGAACTTGACCTGGGCCTGCTTGCGGTCGGCGACCGCGACCTCCTCGACCTGGCCGACCCGCACCCCGGCGATGCGCACGTCGTCGCCGGGAAGCAGCAGCGTCGCGTCGGAGAACCGGGCGGTGTAGGACTCGGTCGAGCTGAGGTTGGTGTTGGCGATGCTGATGGCCAGGATCCCGGTCGCGGCGATGGTGATCGCCATGAACAGGGCCAGTTTGACCAGCGGGGCGGTGAGACCTCTCATCGGAAGCTCACCTCCGCGCCGCGGAAGACCGGGCCGAGCAGCAGCGTGCTCCACGACGGCACCTGGTCCGGGCTCATCCCCAGGCCAGGGGCGATCAGCTGGGACACGAAGGCGATCTCCTGCGGCGAGTTGGGCAGGCCGAGCCCGTCGGCGCCCGCCCCGTTCGGGGTGGTGAACTGCGCGACGTTCGAGCCGGGCAGCAGGCCGTCCTGCGCGGGCCGAGCCGCGGGCGGCATCGTCGCGCCGTCCTTGAGCGGACCGTCCGGCGGGGTCTGCGGGAAGGGCTGCGGGAACTGGGTGAAGTCGTAGCAGCGCGGGCCGCGGTCCTCTTGGTAGCGCGGCTCGTCCTTGCCCGGCTTGTAAGCCCCGCGGTTCACCGTGACCTCGATGGTGGCGTGCAGTCCTGGCTTGTTGGTGCCGATACCCAGCGCCTTGTTGATCACCTGCACGCCCTCGCTCATCTGCTTGAGCAGGCACGGGTACTCCGGGGAGTACCTGGCCAGCGTCTCCAGCGTCGGGCGGGCGGAGTCGGCGAGCTGGATCAGGTTGGCGCTGTTGGCCCGCAGGAACGACTCCAGGTCGCGGCTGGCGGTGGTGGTCGACGCGAACAGCAGATCCAGGTTGGCGCGCTGCTCGGCGACAGTCTTAGAGGTGACCGTCAGGTCGGTGAGCGCCGCGACCAGGTCCGGGGTGACGTCGCCGTAGGTCTCGCTGACCGTCGCCAGGCTCCGCAAGTCCTCGCGCAGCTTCGGCAGGTGCGGGTTCACCTCGCCGACCAGGTCGCCGAGGTCGGCCAGGGTGGCGCCGAGGTCCTTGCCGCGGCCCTGCAGGGCGGTCGAGATCGCGGTGAGCGTGCTCGACAGCTTCTGCGGCTGCACCGCCTGCAACACCGGCAGCAGGCTCTCGAAGGCCTGCTCCAGTTCGACGGCCTTGGTCGAGTTGTCCTGCCTGATGTTGTCGCCCGCGCGCAGCGAGCCGTCAGCGGCCTGCTCGGGGATCTGCAGCGAGACATAGCGCTCGCCGAACAGCGTCTTGGGCAGGAAGCGGGCGGCGACGTTGTTCGGGATCACGTCGATCTTCTCGGGGTCGATCGCCAGGTCGAGCACCGCGCCGTCGGCGGTCGGGGTGATCTTGCGGACCTCGCCGACGACCAGGCCGCGGACCTTGACGTCGGAGTGGACCGCGAGCTGGTTGCCGACCTTGTCCGTGGTCAGCGTGACCTTGGCGACCGGGGTGAACGCCTTGTTGTACATCGCGACGCTGAGCGCCACCAAGCCCAGGATCACCGCGATGAACGCTAGGCCGAGGACCCTGCGTTTGATCGTCTTGGCGAGGCTCGTGCCGCTCATCCCGCGATCCTCACCGTCGTCGTGGTGCCCCAGATCGCGAAGCCGATGAAGAAGTTCACCAGCGCGACGGTGACGATGGTGGTGCGCACCGCCCGGCCCACCGCGACGCCGACGCCCGCGGGCCCGCCGCTGGCGTTGTAGCCGTAGTAGCAGTGGGTCAGGATGATGATGATCGCGAAGATCAGCACCTTGCCGAAGGACCAGAAGACGTCTTCCGGTGGCAAGAAGAGATTGAAGTAGTGGTCATAGGTGCCGGCCGATTGGCCATAGAAATAGACCGTGATCGTTCTGGACGCCAGATACGACGACAGCAGCCCGATGATGTAGAGCGGGATGACCGCGATGAAGCCCGCGATGATCCGGGTGGTCACCAGGAACGGCAGGCTGGGCACCGCCATGACCTCTAGCGCGTCGATCTCCTCGGAGATCCGCATGGCGCCGAGTTGGGCGGTGAAGCCGGAACCGACCGTCGCCGACAGCGCTAGGCCGGCGACGAGGGGGGCGACCTCACGGGTGTTGATATACGCAGACGCGAAGCCGGAGAACGCCGCGGTGCCGATCTGGTCGAGGGCCGCGTAGCCCTGCAGGCCGACGACGATGCCGGTGAACACGGTCAGTCCGACCATGACGCCGACCGTGCCGCCGATGACCGCGAGCGCGCCGCTGCCGAAACTGACCTCGGCCAGCAGCCGCATGGTCTCGCGCATGTAGCGGCGCAGCGCGCGTGGAATCCAGGCCAGCGCGCGGATATAGAACGAGAGCTGGTCGCCGAGGTTGTCGAGCGTCTGGAGTGGACGGTCGACGACCTTCTTGGCGGTGTCGGTCACGGAGGCCATGGGTCAGCTCCCCTTCGCCGGGACGACCTGCAGGTAGACCGCGGTCAGCACGAAGTTGACGAAGAAGAGCAGCAGGAAGGTGATGACGACGGACTGGTTCACCGCGTCGCCGACACCCTTCGGGCCGCCCTTCGGGTTGAGGCCCCGGTAGGCCGCCACGACACCGGCGATGAACCCGAAGATCAGTGCCTTGATCTCGGAGATCCACAGGTCGGGCAGCTGGGCCAGGGCCGAGAAACTGGCCAGGTAGGCGCCGGGCGTCCCGCCCTGGAGGACGACGTTGAAGAAATAGCCGCCCATCACGCCGACAACGCTGACCAAGCCGTTGAGCAGGACCGCGACGAGCATCATCGCGAGCACGCGGGGCACGACCAGCCGCTGCACCGGGGAGACGCCGAGGACCTCCATGGCGTCGATCTCCTCGCGGATGGTCCGCGAGCCGATGTCGGCGCAGATCGCCGACCCGCCCGCGCCCGCCACCAGCAGCGCGGTCACCAGCGGCGCCGCCTGCTGGATGATCGCGAGCACGCTGGCCGCGCCGGTGAAGGACTGCGCGCCGAGCTGCACGATCAGCGTCCCGAGCTGCAGCGCCACGATCGCGCCGAACGGGATGGCGACCAGTGCGGTCGGCAGGATCGTCACGCTGGCGATGAACCAGCACTGCTGGATGAACTCCCGGGTCTGGAACGGCCGCCGGAAGACGTTGACCACTACGTCGAGACCGAGCGCGAACAGGCGCCCGGTCTCCCGCAGTGCCCCGGCCCCGGGGAAGTTGGCGGTCGTCGTGGTCACCGGCCACCACCGGGTGGCTGCCGCCAGTTGGTCTCCGGCAGCCGGGCGACCTCGGTCTCGGCCAGGTCGCCGTGGAAGCTCTGCGGCGGGTCGGCGACCGGACGCGGCTGCGCCCGGGGAACCGGCTGCGGCCGCGGCGCGTTGTTCGACTGGGCGGCGGCGGGGACCAGGTGGGAGTGCACGTTGTAGCGGGCGCGCTCCTCGTCGGTCAGCGACTGGATGATGCCTTCCTGCGCCGCGGGCGGCAGCGTGTGCAGGATGCGCATGACGCGGTCCTTGCGTCGGCGGACGCCTGCCCGCTCCGGCATGCCCGGCGTCGGCTCGATCTGCGGGACGACGCCACGCAGGTCCTCATCCGACGACCCGTCGGAGTGCCCGGCGTCGGCGTGCGCCTGCTCGCGCGCCATCTGCGCGGCGTCCTTCTCCTCGGACATGCCGATCGGACCGAGACGGCGGCCGTTGAGGAACTGCTCCACGACCGGTTCGTCGCTGGTCAGCAGCACCTCGCGCGGACCGAACATGACCAGTTCCTTGCGGAACAGCATGCCCAGGTTGTCCGGCACCGTACGCGCCAAGTTGATGTTGTGCGTGACGATCAGGATCGTCGCGTCGATCTGCGCGTTCAGGTCGATGAGGAGCTGAGAGAGATAGGCGGTGCGGACGGGGTCCAGACCCGAGTCCGGCTCGTCGCACAGAATGATCTCGGGGTCGAGAACCAGTGCGCGGGCCAGGCCCGCGCGCTTGCGCATACCGCCGGAGATCTCACCGGGGAGCTTCTTCTCAGCGCCCTGCAAACCGGTCAGTTCGAGCTTTTCGAGGACGATCTGCTTGATCTCGGTCTCGGACTTCTTCGTGTGCTCCCGCAGCGGGAAGGCGACGTTGTCGAAGAGGTTCATCGAACCGAAGAGCGCGCCATCCTGGAAAAGGACGCCGAAGAGCTTGCGGGTCTCGTAGAGCTTGGCCTCGCTGCAGGTGACGATGTCGACGCCGTTGATGACGCACTTGCCCCGGTCGGGCTTGAGCAGCCCGATCATCGACTTGAGGAAGACGGACTTGCCGGTACCCGACGGGCCCAGCATCACCGACACCTCGCCAGGGGGCAGGGTCAACGTGACATCCCGCCAGATGGCCTGCTTACCGAAGGACTTGGTCAGACCCTCGATGACCACCTCGGCGCCCATCGAACCTCCCGGGAATCAGCTCCACCGACCGCTCCGCCTGCGTGAACGGTGTCTTCCATGCAACGACGGCGGTCCCTGCGGGTTACTAGCGAAGTTACCGCCGAGTTGGGAACGTACCCGGATGGGCCTTGTCACACGAATCCGGGTATGACCTAGAGCACATTCATCGCGAAGTTCGCTCAATCCGGCGATCATCCGGCCGCGCTGATAGCTCGGTTTGCAAACTTTGCTATCATCACCCTGTGAAGCAAATGATCACTCGCTTGGACGACGACCTGCACGCCCGCCTCAAGGAGCGCGCGGCCGCCGCGAACCGCAGCGTCAATGAACTGGTAATCGAATACTTGACGACCGCGTTGGACGCCAAGATCACCCGCAAGGCCCTGCGTGATCGCGTCCGCGCCGCGGGCAAACTTGTCACGCCGCCCACGACGACCTCTCGGGTACACCGTTCTCGAGAAGAGGTCATCGCTCTGGGGCGTGGCGCCGGGACATCGGTAAGCGATGCCCTCGCAGCAGAGCGGGCCGCTGGATGACCCTGCTCTATGCGGACACAAGCGTCGTGGTCCGCGCGTACCTGCCCGATGAACCCGACCATGCCGAATTGGCGAATCTGCTGTTCGACAGCGCTAATCCGGTACTGACAAGCGAACTCACCCGTGTGGAGTTCGCGAGTGCGATCATCGCCGCAGGCCGATCAGGTCGTCTGAGCTGCCCCGAGGCGTACTTGGATCGCTTCGACGACGACTGCGAGGACGACGGGCCCTTCACCCTCGTCGAGCTCGATTCCGCAGTCATCCTGCCGATCGCGCGGACAACGGTATGCCAATACCGCCTGCGAACCCTCGATGCGATCCACCTGGCCGTCCTTGCCACAGACTGCGTCGCATTCGCAGGCGGGGAACCGGTCGCCCTGGTCACCCGCGACCACGATCAAGCCGACGTTGCCCGCAAGCTAGGCATCGCCGTCCTGACATGACGAAACCGGGGTCCCGCGCTTTGCGCGGGACCCCGGTTCGTAGAGAAAGAGGTGAAGCGTCAGATCACTTGACGGAGATCTTGGCGCCAGCGGCCTCGAGCTTGTCCTTGGCGGCCTCGGCGGCCTCCTTGTTGACCTTCTCCAGGATCGCCTTCGGAGCGGCCTCGACCAGCTCCTTGGCCTCCTTCAGGCCCAGGCCAGAGACGACCTCACGGACGACCTTGATGACCTGGATCTTCTTCTCGCCAGCCGACTCGAGGACGACGTCGAACTCGTCCTGCTCCTCAACGGCCTCGGCGGGCGCAGCGGCGCCACCAACGGCGGCGATCGCGACGGGGGCTGCGGCGGTGACCTCGAAGGTCTCCTCGAACTGCTTGACGAACGAGGACAGCTCGAGCAGCGTCATTTCCTTGAACGCGTCGAGCAGCTCGTCGGTGCTGAGCTTCGCCATGGTGGCGGTTCCTTTCACTTGCACACCCGGTCTAGCGGGCGCGGTGTATTTCCGGGTGGTTTAAATCAGCTCTCGGCTGCGACAGCGTCCTCGGCGGGAGCCTCGGCGGCGGGGGCGGAGTCGCCCTCGGCTGCCTTCTTCTCCTGCAGAGCAGCGGCCAGGCGGGCGATCTGCGAAGCCGGGGCCTGGAACAGACCGGCGGCCTTGCTGAGGTTGCCCTTCATCGCGCCCGCCAGCTTGGCGAGCAGCACCTCACGGGAGTCGAGGTCCGCGATCTTCGCGACCTCTTCCACCGTGAGCGGGCGGCCATCCATGTAGCCGCCCTTGATGACCAGACCCTTGTTGTCCTTCGCGAAGTCGCGCAGGACCTTCGCCGCGTCAACCGGTTCGCCTTCGACGAAGGCGATCGCGGTCGGGCCGAGGAAAAGGCTCTCGAGCCCTTCGACACCAGCGTCGGCGGCAGCCCGCTTGACAAGGGTGTTCTTCGCGACGCGGTAGGTCGTGCCAGTGCCGAGAGCGCGACGCAGCGTGGTCAGCTGCGACACGGTGAGGCCCGTGTACTCGGTGACGACGGCAGCCGAGCTGTTGCGGAACTTGTCCGCGATCTCGGCGACTGCGTTCACCTTCTCAGGCTTCGCCATGGTCGCCTCCTCTCGTGTGGGTGTCGCTGGTGACGCGACCCGAACACGACAAACGCCCCGGCGCAGTGGCACGGGGCGTGAACAAGCGCATGGCGCTTGGCAACTTCCTCGTCCTCCTGCGCGGGCCGCCCACATGTGGGGCCTTCGTCTTCGTCCACCCGAGGGTGTCGGAAGAAACCAGCGGTCTTCGGTAGAACCGTTGACAAGAGTACGTGGTGCGCGGCGCGGTCTCCAAATCGGGTCCACGGCATGATGAACAACGTGGCCGACAACGACGAGCCCAAGGGCCTGCCCCCCGCCGCCGGTGACCGTGGCATCTGGCCGACCGACCCCCAGGTGCCCTACGTC
>DATLIA010000135.1:0-26207 GCA_035540215.1 Actinokineospora sp.
TTGCTTCCGGCGCTCGCTGACGGCGTAGAACTTGCCGCTCGCGTGGCCCGCGGCCGGACAGCGGGCCACGCCGACGCGGTCGCATTCGGCGAAGGCGCTGTGCAGTGCCTCCCAGGCGCCGTAGCCGCTGCCGAGGCGCGCGGACAGCAGGTAATGGCTGTCGTCGCCGCGGCCGTGGCTCCAGGCGACCGGGTCGAGGACGCCGTCGACGATCAGGGCGCGCACGTTGTTCGGGAACATCGCCGCGTAGGTGGCGCCGAGGATCGTGCCGTAGGAGACGCCGTAGTAGGTGAGTTTGCGGTCGCCGACGGCCTCACGCATGAGGTCCATGTCGCGGGCGGTGTCGGCGGTCGACATGTGGTCGAGGATCTCGTTGCCGCGCTGGTCGCACAGCCTGCGGAGGAAGTCGTCGTAGTCCAGTTGCGCTGTCACCTCCGCCTCGGAGCGCGGGAACACCGCGGTCGGGACGGTCGGGCCGGGCGGGTCCTGCGGGGCGGCGGCGCACACGACCGGCGCGCTGCCGCACTCCTCGGTGAGGCAGTTGCGGCTCCCCGCGATGCCGCGCGGGTCGATGCCCACGATGTCGAACCGCTCACGTGTGCCGACGCCGAGCAGGTCGCCGATGCCGGGGACGAAGTCGGCCGCCGAGCCACCGGGGCCGCCGTTGTTGATGAACACGGTGCCGATCTTGCGGTTGGGCTTGTCCGCGACCCGCTTGACCAGCCGGAGGCTGATCTTCTTCCCCCTCGGGTCGGCGTAGTCCAGCGGCACCGGCACCATGGCGCACTGGAGTTGTTTGTCGTCCGGACACTGCTGCCACTGGATTCTCGGCGCCCGTGTGCTGTCGGCCGATGCGGCGGGCGCGAGGCCCGCCGCGAGCGCGACCGCCACCCCCACCACCAGAATTCCCTTGCCACGCGGCATTTCTTCCCCCTTCATGGACGATTTCTTCGTCGTATCACCCACTTTGGCGCGGGGGTGGTCGGGTTACCTCCTACTTTGGTCGGATCTTGGTCCCGCTTGCGAGGGATTTCGGTCGTAGGACCTGGGTCGCTTGCGCGATGATGTGCGGGTGGACATCATCACCGCGCTACGCCGGATCGCCGAGTTCGAGGACCGGTTCGCCCGGGCCCAGGCCACCGAGGTGGTCGACCTCGGCTGGGGGCACGCGCTGCTGCAGCGCGACTTCCCGGAGTCCTGGCACCACAACCGGGTCATCGTGACCGGCGCCGCCGACCCGGCCGCCGTCGTCGAGGCGGCCGACGCCGTGCTCGGCGGCCACGGCCACACCCACCGGCTCGTCCACTTCGCCGACGAGGCGCAGGGCGCGGCGGCGCGGGAAGTGTTCGCGGCGGCGGGTTACGGGCTGCACGAGCGGATCGTCACGATGATCCACTCCGGGGTCCTGCCGCTGCGGGTCGGCCACGCGGAGGCGATCCCGTTCGACGTCCTGCGGCCCTCACTCATCCACGACTGGCGGACCGAGTTCCCAGACAGCGACGACAGCGCTATCGCCCAGCTCGCCGACCGGACCCAGCTCTATCCGCTGGGCGCGGACGTGACGTTCCTCGGTGTGCGCGTAGGCGACGACGTGGTCGCGCGCGGCGAGCTCTACATCCGTGACGGCGTCGCCCAGTTCGAGAACATCGTGACGCGGCGGGAACACCGCGGCGAGGGCCACGCGCGCGCGTTGGTCGCCGAGGCGCTGCACCGGTCACACGAAGCCGGCTGCGACCTCTGGTACCTGATCGCCGAGGCGACGGACTGGCCGCGCGCCTGGTACCGGCGGATGGGCTACCAGGATGTCGCGGAAACCCATATCTACCAACGAGTTCCGGCCTAGATCAGCCCTTGCAGCGCGTCCCGTCGGCAGGCAGGGCGAGGTCGACCAGGTAGCGGGTGCCGATCTTGTCGACGCACGCGTCGCCCTGCATGAACACCGTGTGCTGGGTCGCCTCGTAGGTCAGCAGCCTGCCGCCCATCGCCTTGGCCAGATTGACCCCGGCCTGGTACGGGGTGGCCGGGTCACCGGTCGTGGAGATCACCAGTACCGGCGGCACCCCGGCGACCTCGGGCTGGTGCGGGGCGCTGGTGTTCGGGGCGGGCCAGAACGCGCACGAGTCCAGCGCGGCCAGTGGCGGGTCGGTAGCGGCCATGAACGAGTCCTTGGTGCCTTCGACGATCTTGCGGGTGGCTTCCTCGACCTGCGCGCGGTCGGTCAGCCGGGGCTCGTCGACGCAGCGGACGGCCACCAACGCGGCCATGGTGCCCGAGTACTTGCCGTCTTCGCTGCGGCCTAGATATAGATCCGCGAGCAGCATGAGCTGGCCGCCATCCCCCTTGGTCAGGTCGGTTAGCGCGCCCGCGAGAAACGTCCAGGTCTCGTCGCTGTAGAGGGCGGCGGCGACGGCGGTGGTGGCGTCGCCCGCGGAGAGCTTGCGGCCCTTGACGTCGAGGGGCGTCTTCTCCAGCCCCTCCAGCAGGCCGCGCAGGGTGTTCCTGTCCTTGACCGTGCACGTCCGCTTGTCGGCGCACCACACGAAGAAGTCGTCGAGCGCCTTGTCGAAGCCCCTGACCTGCTCGATCGCCTGGGAGACCGGGTCCTCGTTCGGGTCGACCGCGCCGTCGAGCACCAACGCGCGCACGTTCGCCGGGAACGCCTCGGCGTAGGCGGTGCCGATCCGGGTGCCGTAGGAGTAGCCGACGTAGGTCAGCTTCTCGTCGCCGAGCACCGACCGCATGACGTCCATGTCGCGCACGACGTCGCGGGTGCCGACGTTGGCCAGCACGTCGGCACCGCCGCTGCGCTCGGCGCACTTGGTGGCGAAGTCCTTGTTCTCGGACTCCTCCTCGGCGACGGTCTTGTTGTCCGGCTCGGCCCGGTCGGCGTCCATCTCCTGGTCGGTCAGGCAGGTGATCTTCGGCTCGCTCACGCCGATGCCGCGCGGGTCGAACCCGACGAGGTCGAACTTCTCGGCCAGCTCGCTGCCCTTGATCTGCCCCGCGATCGACGCCGCCGCGCTCATCCCGGACACGCCGGGGCCGCCGGGGTTGATCAGCAGCGAGCCGACCTTGGTGCCGGTGGCCTGCCTGCGCAGCAGTCCGAGCGCCGCGGTCTTGCCGTCCGGCTTGGCGTAGTCGAGCGGGACGGTGATCGTCGCGCAGCGCACGTCGCGGGTGCCGAAGGCGCGGCGGCTCTCGTCGTCGTGGGCCATGCCGCGGCAGTCCCGCCAGGTCAGGGCCTGCCCGTAGAACCGCTCCAGCCCGGCGGGCACGGTGCCCTTGGGGCCGAGGGTCTCGGTCTGCCCCGTCACCGGGGTCCCGGTCACCTGAACGGTGCAGGCGCTCAACATGGTCGCGAGCGCGACCGGCAACAACCAACGACGAGGCACCTGACCAGTGTGTCAGCCGGGAACTCATCCGCCACACTTCGCCGTTAGGTGGCAGGGTCGACAATGCTCACGACAGCTAGGACAGAACGAGAGGTGGCCGACGAACGTGGCTGCGTTCCTGACACGGGTCAAGGGCCGTTTCCAGCGACTGCTGGAGCGCCCCGCGACGGTCGACCTCAAGAAGTACAGCGAAGTGCTGACCTCGATCGAGTGGCGCGAGGAGCGGGTCAAGAAGCTGACCGACGCCGAGCTGACCGAGGCGGCCGGTGAGCTTCGGGAGAAGGCGCTCGGCGGGCTCGACGCCCAGGGCATGGTCGAGCTGTGCGCGCTCGGCCGCGAGGCCGCCCGCCGCGGCCTGGACCAGCGGCCCTACGACATGCAGCTGGTCGGCGCGATGGAGCTGCTGCACGGCAGGGTCGTGGAGATGGGCACCGGTGAGGGCAAGACGCTCGCGGGCGCGCTGGCCGCGGCCGGGTACGCCCTGCAGGGCCGGTCGGTGCACGTCATGTCGGTCAACGACTACCTGGCCCGCCGCGACGCCGAGTGGATGGCGCCGGTGTACGCGCTGCTCGGGGTGTCGGTCGGCTGGGTCGACCAGGAAGCGACACCCGATGAGCGTCGTACGGCGTACGGGAAGGACGTCACCTATGGCGCGGTCAGCGAGATCGGCTTCGACGTGCTGCGCGACCGGCTGTGCACCGACGTCGACGACCTGGTCCACCGCGACCCGGACGTGGCCCTGATCGACGAGGCCGACTCGGTCCTGGTCGACGAGGCCCGTGTCCCGCTGGTCATGGCGGGCTCCACTGAAGACGCGCAGGGTGACCCCGAGGTCGCCGCGGTCGTGCGCGCGCTGCGCCCCGGCCGCGACTACGAACGCGACGAGGACAACCGCAACGCGTGGCTCACCGCGCGCGGCGCGAAGACCGTCGAGAAGGCCCTCGGCGACATCGACCTGTACTCCGGCGACCACAGCGACCGCCTCGCCGCGGTCAACGCCGCCCTGCACGCCCATGCCCTGCTCCAGCGCGACGTCGACTACATCGTCCGCGACGGCAAGGTCCACCTGATCAACACCTCGCGCGGCCGGATCGCACTGCTGCAGCGCTGGCCCGACGGGCTGCAGGCCGCGGTCGAGGCCAAGGAGCGGCTCGACCCGACCGAGAGCGGCGAGGTCCTTGACTCGATCTCGGTTCAGGGCCTCATCGGCCGCTACCAGCAGGTTTGCGGGATGACGGGCACGGCGACGGCGGTCGCCGAGCAACTGCGCGAGTTCTACGACCTCAAGGTGTCGGTGATCCCGCCGAACAAGCCGTGTGTGCGGGAGGACGAGACCGACCGGGTCTACGACACCGTCGACCACAAGGAAGCCGCGCTCGTCGCCGAGATCGTCACCATGCATGAGACGGGCCGCCCGATCCTGGTCGGCACCCTCGACGTGGCCGAGTCGGAGCGGATCTCGGCGAAGCTGACCGAGGCGGGCGTGTCGTCGGTCGTGCTCAACGCGAAGAACGACGCCGAGGAGGCCGCGATCGTCGCCGACGCGGGCGCGCACGCGGCGGTCACCGTGTCCACGCAGATGGCGGGTCGCGGCACCGACATCCGCCTGGGCGGCGCGGGCGGCGACGAGGACGATCACGACAAGGTCGCCGACCTCGGCGGTCTGTACGTGATGGCGACTGGGCACTACTCCAGCAGCAGGCTCGACAACCAGCTGCGCGGGCGGTCCGGACGGCAGGGCGACCCCGGCGGATCGGTCGTCTACGCGAGCCTGCAGGACGAGCTCGTCACCCAGTACGCGCCGGACGCGTCAGCCGGGTCGGACCCCGACGACGACGGCAGGCTCAAGGACGCCACCGCGCAGCGGTTCCTCGAACACGCGCAGCGCGTCGCCGAGGGCGTGCACCTCGACATCCACCGCAACACCTGGCGCTACACCCGGCTGATCGAGCACCAGCGCGGCCTCGTCCTGGCCTACCGCGATGACGTCCTGCGCACGGATCTGGCCGCTGAGCAGCTCAAAGAGCGCTGTGCGGACCGCTGGGAGAAGCTGGCCGAGGACATCGACGACGAGGTGCTCGGCAAGGTCGCGCGGCAGGTCCTGCTCTACCACCTCGACGACCGCTGGACCCACCACCTGGCGTTCCTGTCCGACGTACGCGAGACCATCCACCTGCGCGCGCTGGCCAGGGAGACCCCGATCGACGAGTTCCACCGCGCCGCGATCGGCGAGTTCAAGGGCATCATGAAGGAGATCGGCGAACGGGCGGGCGAGACGTTCGAGGAAGCCGAGATCACCGCCGACGGCATCGACCTGGCCGCGGCCGGGCTGCGCCGTCCGACGTCGACGTGGACATACCTCGTGCATGACAATCCGTTCGATTCCGATGCGGAGCAGGCGCTGCAGCGTGTCCGGGCGGCCTTCAAGAAGGTGAAGGTCGGCAAGGGCTAGCCTGACTCCCGTCACATTTTCGCCTCAGGGGCGAAAACATGGTGGAGGATGTCGGTATGCCGCAGCTACGAATCGCATCAGCACAGGTCAACCCCACTGTCGGGGACCTGGCGGGCAACTCGGCCCTGGTCGTGGAGTGGACCCGCAAGGCCGTCGAGGCCGGGGCGCACCTGGTGGTGTTCCCCGAGATGGTCCTCACCGGGTATCCGGTGGAGGACCTGGCGATGCGCGGGTCGTTCGGCCACGCGTCGCGGGCGGCGCTCGACGAGTTGGCGGTCGCGCTCGCCGACGCGGGCTGCGGTGACATCCCGGTGTGGGCGGGCTATCTCGACCTGGACGAGGAGGGCCCGCGCAACGCGGCGGCCGTCCTGCACGGGGGCGCCGTGGTCGCCCGCCAGTTCAAGCACCACCTGCCCAACTACGGCGTGTTCGACGAGCGCCGGTACTTCAAGGCAGGCCACACGCTCGACATCGTCCGCGTCCGCGGGCTTGAGGTCGGCATGGTGATCTGCGAGGACATCTGGCAGGAGGGCGGGCCGATCGCCGGGCTCGGCCGAGCGGGCGTCGACCTGGTCGTCTCCCCCAACGCCTCGCCGTACGAGCGGGACAAGGACGACGTCCGGCTGCCCCTGGTGGCCCGCCGCGCCCGCGAGGCCGGGGCGCCGCTGGTGTACGTCAACCAGGTCGGCGGCCAGGACGACCTCGTCTTCGACGGCGACTCGCTGATCGTCGGGGTCGACGGCACGCTGCTGGCGCGGGCACCGCAGTTCGTCGAGCACCTGATGGTCCTCGACCTGGACCTGCCGGGCGGCGCGTCGCGGATGGACGTCACGGTCGCCGAGGACTTCGCCGTCCGGCGCGTCACGGTGTCGGCCGACCCGGTGCCCGCCTACGAACCGCTGCACTCCCCCGGCATCGCCGAGCCGCTGCCCCCGGAGGCGGAGGTGTGGTCGGCGCTGGTCACGGGCCTGCGGGACTACGCGCAGAAGAACGGCTTCCGGTCGGTGATCATGGGCCTGTCCGGCGGAATCGACTCGGCGGTATGCGCGGCTCTTTCCGTCGACGCCTTGGGCCCCGACGCGGTCTACGGCGTGTCGATGCCGTCGGTGTACTCCTCGGACCACTCGAAATCCGACGCGGCCGACCTGGCCGAGCGGACCGGGGTGCACTACTCGGAGCAGCCGATCGCGGGCATGGTCGCCCAGTTCGTCGACCAGCTCGGGCTGACCGGCCTCGCCGAGGAGAACGTCCAGGCCCGCTGCCGAGGCGTGACCCTGATGGGCCTGTCCAACCAACACGGCCACCTGGTCCTCGCGACCGGCAACAAGACCGAACTAGCCGTCGGCTACTCCACCATCTACGGCGACGCGGTCGGCGGCTTCGCCCCGATCAAAGACGTGCCGAAGACCCTGGTCTGGGACCTGGCGAAGTGGCGAAACGCCGAGGCGGAAAAGCGCGGCGAGATCCCGCCGATCCCGGAAAATTCCATCGTCAAACCCCCGTCGGCCGAACTGCGCCCCGGCCAGATGGACAGCGACTCCCTGCCCGACTACGAGCTGCTGGACGACGTCCTTGACGACTACATCGAGGGCGACCGAGGCTACGACGACCTGATCGCGGCGGGCTTCGCCCCAGAACTGATCGACCGGGTACTGCGCATGGTCGACCGGGCCGAATACAAGCGCAGGCAGTACCCCCCAGGCACAAAGATCAGCTTCAAAGCCTTCGGCCGAGACCGCCGCCTCCCCATCACCAGCGCCTGGCGAGAAGGCGCCCGCTAGAGCGCCAAATCAACTGGCGCCCAAACATAAGAGAAGCCGTACCCCACAAAACGCAACGGGCAGAATCCAACGGCCTGTTTGGGTGGTTCGCCTTGATTCGGGGAAAATGGGCCTAAACGCGCGGTGCGGGTGAGTCTTCTTGACCTCGCCTTTCAACCCGAACAGGCCCATTTTTAGGGGTCCCGAATCAAGGCGAACCACCCAAACCGGCACCCGCGAAGCAAACCCGCTAACCCCGATAAGCCTGCGCAAGGTCACGCAAATACGGCTGCAGCTCGCGATCAACAACCGCCATCTCAGCCGTATTCGAAACCAATACATCGCCACCGTAGACGCGACTGCGAACCGCACGCATCCGCAACCCCGTAGGCGGATGCGAAGCATCGACCCGATGCGGCTCAGCCTCTTCAGCGGCAACCACACGAGCATGGTCCTCAGCCGTACGCCCACGCAGCCACTCACGCTGAGCAGCCCAAATATCGGATTCCCGCCGAATCGTGGCCGCACGCAAGCTGATCATCGACCCACTAGCAAGACGAATCTTGCCAAGCGAGCCGACCGCGTGTGCTGCACCGGCGACCTCCGCGCTCAGGTGATCGGCGTAGTACTCAGCCCGCTGTCCAGACTGGGCAAGGAGCCGTTCCTGCAACATGCCCAACCCGATGACCGGAAGCGACAGCACCCGCAGCATCACCTGAGCCGCCGCCGCGGACACCATGACCAGAAGACCCTCGCCGTCAGTCGAAGCCCCCCTTGAGACAAGCGTCCGACTCAGCTCACCGAGACTCCCGAGGGACGAGCCGACCAGCAAGCCACGTCGAGAGTCACCGTTGACGCCGTGGCCAAGTTCATGGCCCAGCAGCGCAAGCCGTTCCTGAGGTTCGAGGATGTTCCAGACCGGATAGCCGATCACCAGGACCGCACGCCTGCGCCAGCCGAGAACCGTGTAGCTCGCGTTGAACTCGGGCGACAGCACGATCCGCCACACCGGCCGGGCACCGACCCGCTCAGCGACCTTGTTGACCAGCGCGTACAGCGCGGGCGCGGTGTCCGGGTCAACGGTTTCGTCCAGCTTGGGCGGCTTCCCAAGACGCGGGCGCATGAGCCAAGCGAGGCCGACCAACGCGGCGGCGGCCACGATCGGGATCAGCGGGAACGCGGAGTTCGCCCACACCACGATCAGGACGCCCAGCGCGGCCAGCGCGAAGGTCAGCAGGTGCACGACGGCGGCGATGGCGGCGGCGGCCAAGCTGGCCGCGTCCCGGCCCGGCTTGGTCAGCGGACGTTCGGTGACCTCGGTGAACAGGCGGGCCGACACCCGCTCGGCGAAACGTGCGCGGGCGCGTTCGAGCCCACCACCCCAGTTTGTCTTCACGACCCCCTATCGGCAGGAATCGGCCACTCGTTTCCCGTGTCGCGTCCATCTCGTGTGAGGCACGTCGCATCGAGTCGCCGGGTGATCCGGCGGGTGTCACGCTTTGCGGGTAAGCCATCCGCACATACCCGGGGACCTGCGACGACGCGGGCCTCGAGGGAAGGACGGTCGACAGTGATGTCCGACAACGCCGAAGTGTCTGCCCCGTACGGGACGGGTGCCTCCGCACGGCAAGGCGGCAAGCCTGCCAAGCGGATCCGTATCCACCACCTGCGTGAGATGAAGGAACGCGGCGAGCCGTGGCCCATGCTCACCGCGTACGACATGTACACCGCCGAGCTGTTCGACGAGGCGGGGATCCCCGTCCTGCTCGTCGGCGACTCCGCCTCCAACAACGTCTACGGCTACGAGACCTCCCTGCCCGTGACGGTCGACCAGCTCATCCCGCTGGTCTCCGCGGTCACCCGGGCGGCCAAGCGCGCGCTCGTGGTGGCGGATCTGCCCTTCGGGTCCTACCAGCTCTCCCCCGAGCAGGCGCTGGCCACGTCGGTGCGCTTCATGAAGGAAGGCCTGGCCCACGCGGTGAAGCTGGAGGGCGGGCGGGCGTTCGCGCCGCACGTCCAGGCGATCACCAACGCCGGGATCCCGGTCATGGGCCACATCGGCTTCACCCCGCAGAGCGAGCACAACCTGGGCGGCTACCGCGTCCAGGGCCGCGGTGACGCCGGCGAGGGCCTGGTCGCCGACGCGCTGGCGCTGCAGGAGGCCGGGGCGTTCGCGGTGGTCATGGAGATGGTGCCAGCCGAGGTCGCCAAGAAGATCACCCACGAGCTGGTCATCCCGACCGTCGGCATCGGCGCCGGACCGGACTGCGACGCGCAGGTGCTGGTCTGGCAGGACATGGCCGGGATGCGCCGGGCGAAGGCACCGCGGTTCGTCAAGCGGTACGCCGACGTCGCGGGGGTGCTGCTGAACGCGGCGGAGCAGTTCGCCGCGGACGTCCGGGGTCGCGAGTTCCCTGGGCCTGAGCACGTCTTCCACTAGTGGTTACGACCGGAGGTTCGTCGGGGTATCGGCGGATCCAGGTTTCCGCTGGGCGTGCGGCCGGAAGGTCCTCGTACTGGTTGTACGTGGGCCTTCCGGCCGTGCGGCCAGCGGGAAGCTGGGCCGTCGAGACCCCCGGCGAACCTCCGGTCGTGACCACTAGTGTCCTGCGCCGGAAATCCGGCGTCTATCTCGGTGGTCCAGGTTTCCGCTGGGCGTGCGGACGGAAGGTTCTCGTACTGGTTGTCCGTGGGCCTTTCGGCCGTGCGGCCAGCGGGAAGCTGGGCCGCCGAGATAGATGTCGGATTTCCGGCGCAGGACACTAGGAACCGACTCGGCGGGGCGGCGCACTGGGCCGCCCCGCCGAACATTTGCCGATCACCATGTCCGCGACGCCCGCCTTAGGGCAGCATGAGGGATATGGACGCCCTTTATCCCGCGATCGAGCCGTACGACTCCGGCCTGCTCGACGTCGGCGACGGGCACCGCGTGTACTGGGAGGTCAGCGGCAATCCCACAGGCAAGCCGGTGGTCGTCCTGCACGGCGGGCCGGGCGCGGGGACCAACGGGGTGCAGCGCAGGCACTTCGACCCGGCCGCCTACCGGATCGTCCTGTTCGACCAGCGCGGCGCGGGTCGCAGTACGCCACACGTGAGTGACCCGGCGACGGACCTGGCGACCAACACGACCTGGCACCTCGTGGCCGACATGGAACGGCTGCGCGAACACCTGGGCATCGACCGCTGGCAGCTGTTCGGCGGCTCCTGGGGCGCGACACTGGCCGTGGCCTACGGGCAGACCCACCCCGAGCGCGTCTCGGAGATCATCCTGCGCGGCGTGTTCCTGTTGCGGCCCAGCGAGTTGGACTGGCTCTACCGCGGTGGCGGCGCGGGCGCGCTGTTCCCGGAGGCGTGGGCGGATTTCACCGCGCTCGTGCCGGAAGGCGAAGACCCGCTGGCCGCCTACCAGGCCATGATCACCGACCCCGACCCGGCGACCCGCGCGCAAGCGGCCGTGGCGTGGAGCAACTGGGAGGGAGCGGCGGTGTCGCTGGTGCCGAACCCGGCCCTCGTCGCCCAGTACGCCTCCCCCACCTTCGCCGTGCCGTTCGCCCGGATCGCCTTGCACTACTTCACGAACGCGGGCTGGCTCGACGACGACCAACTCGTCCGGGACGCAGGGAAGCTGGCCGGAATCCCCGGCCGGATCGTGCAGGGCCGCTATGACGTCGTGTGTCCGCCGGTGACGGCGTGGGAACTGCGGCAGGCCTGGCCGGACGCGTTGATCACGCTGCCGACCGCGGGCCACGCCGTCACCGATCCCGGAATCCTTGAGGCACTCCGGGAAGCCACGGACGAATTCAGGCCCTGAGTACCCGGTCCACGTGGTCGCGGTAGGCGTCGGCGAGTTCGTCCAGCCGCCCCTCCCCCAGCGCCAGCGGCACGCCATAGAAGCCGGTGAGGAGCGCGGTGACCGCCGTGGGGACGTCAAGGCCTGGCACGTCCGCCAAGTGGTGGGCGAACAGGTCGGCCTGCGGAGTGATCTCGACCTCCAGAGCGGCCGGGTCGTCGAAGACCATGAGCCGTTCGGCGGTGCCGACGTCCTGGACCGCGCACAGACCGCCGCCGCGGGCTATCTCGGCGGTGATCTCGAACCACAGCCGTGGTCCGTCCAAAATGGACTGGGCGGTGGCGGCGAAGAACTGCCGGACGAACTCGGCGCCTTCGCCCGGCGAGGCCAGCACGCAACCGATGCGCCACAGGCAGATGTGGTAGCCGAGCAAGTCGGTCTTACTCGGGAACTGGGCGAAGAACGTCGGCTCGGAGACCTCCACCGCGGCGGCGAGTTCCTTCACCGAGATCTCGGCGAACGGGACCTGCTCGACGCGGTCCTTCAGATGGCGCCACAGGCCCACCCGTACGCGGGCGCGTTTGCGCTCGCGCAGCGGGAGGGCTGCCAGCAGGTCGGTCATCCCAGCTCCTTCACCACCAGTTCGGCCAACTCCGCCGAAGACTGCGGGTTCTGCCCGGTGAACAGCTTGCCGTCCCGGCGGACGGTCGAGGTGAACGGGTCGCCGACCTCGACGGTGGCGCCGAGTCCCGCGAGCCTGTGCTGCAGCGAGAAGGGGATGATCGCGTCTGCGCCGACGGCGGTCTCCTCGGCGTCGCTGAATGCGGTGAGGGTGCGGCCGCGGACCAGGTCGGGGGCGTTGAGCAGGGCCGCTGAAACCGTGGCAGACCGCGGCGACGAGCGGCACCTCGGCGAGAAGGCGGCCGATGGCGGGGTTGTCCGGGAAGTCGGCCATGGTGCCGTGGCCGCCGACCAGGAACACCGCGTCGTAGGCGGATGGGTCGACGTCGGCGACCGGGGTGGTGTCGGTGGGGCCTGCCGAGCCGCTGGCCTGGTCGATCGGCGGGGTGCCGCCGCGGACCGACGCGACGTCGACGCGGTAGCCCGCCGCCTGGAACGCGTGCAGCGGGATCGTGAACTCCTCCAGCCAGGCGCCGGTCGGGCGGCCGCCCAGATTGTCGGTGGAGGTCAGCACGAGAAGTACGTTGGTCATAACCAGAGCGTACAAAGAAACTTAAGTCCGCACAAGTTTCTTAGTCAGCCAACGCCTGAGACAGCGCGTCGCGGGCCTCGACCAGGGAGGGGCCGTACCAAGTGAGGTAGCGGCCGACGACCAGAACGGACCGCTTGCCCGGGAAGGCTTCCGGGCCATCCGTCAGGGTGAACTCGTACGGCTCGTCTGGCAGGACGACCAGATCGGCCGACGTCGCGTTCAGTTCGGCCAGGGTCGGGCGGGGGTATCGGTCGGCGTGGTCGGCGTAGGCGTTGGCCACGCCCAGGCGGCGCAGGCCGTCGCCCGCGAAGGTGACGCGGCCGATCACCACCCACGGCTTGCGCCACACCGGGATGACCGCCGTCGCCCGGATGGGCTCGATGTGGCGCCAGGCGGCCTCGGCGGCGGGCAGCCAGTCCGGCTCGGCCATGCCGAGGCCCTGCGTCAGCAGGCGGCGGGTCGACGCCAGCCCGGCGGGCACGCTCGCGGGGGCCTCGGTCACCCAGACCGGGATCCCGTCGGCGCGCAGCCGCTCGACGTCCTCTCGCCGGTTCTCCTCGGAGTTGGCGATCACCAGGTCCGGCCGCAGGTCGAGCACGGCGTCGACCGTCGGGTACTTCGAGCCGCCGACCCTGACGACGTCAAGATCAGCGGGATGGGTGCAGTAGTCGGTCGCGCCGACGAGGAGTTCCGGCGCGGTGGCCGCGACCGCCTCGGTCAGGGACGGCACCAGGCTCACGACGCGCGACGGCGGACCGGTCAGCGGGACCGGTTCGCCGAGGTCGTCCTCATACATCGGTGACGCGGATCCCGGCGTGCGCCTTGTACCGCTTGTTGATCGCGATCAGGTTGGCGGTGAACGCCTCGACCTGGTGGGCGTTGCGGAGCCTGCCGCCGTAGATGCCGCGGGTGCCGGGGATCGCGTCGGCCAGCGCGCGGACCACGTCGGTGGCCTCGCGGTCGTCGCCGAGCACGAGCACGTCGATGTCCATTTCGGACACTCCGAGGTCGGCGAGCAGCACCGCGGACACGTGGTGGAACGCGGCGGTCACCCGCGACTCGGGAAGCACCTGCTCGGCCTGCTGCGCGGCGCTGCCCTCGGCGACGGGCAGGGCGAACGGGCCCTGCTTGTCGAAGCCCAGCGGGTTGACGCAGTCGATGACGATCTTGCCGGTCAGCTCGGCGCGCAGGGACTCCAGCAGATCGCGGTGGCCGTCCCACGGCACGGCGACGAGCACGACGTCAGCGGCGGCGGCGCAGCCCGCGTTGTCCAGCCCGGTGATGCCGTCGACACCGGCCAGCTCGCGCAGCTCGGCAGCGGCGGTCTCGGCGCGGTCGGCGGCGCGGGAGCCCAGGATCACCGTCAGCCCCGCCTTCGCCCAGCGCAGCGCCAGCCCGCGCCCCTGCGGGCCGGTCCCGCCGAGCACACCGACCTTGAGCCCACTGATGTCCGTCACGCCGTCTCCTCCACCCGCTCGAACTCCACCCGACGCTCGGCGACCACGGCGCCGGTGAGCCGCACCCGGATCGTGCCGCCCTCGGGCAGGCCCTCGCCTGCGCAGCGCGCCAGCACCGGCGGCTCGGCGATGAAGATCTCCGCCGACCCGCCCTCGGCGCGCAGCACCACGGCGTCGAACTCGTGGCCCACTCGGTCGCTGAGCACCCAGGCCTCGACCTGGTCGAGGCACGCGCGGTCGACCTTGCCCGCGAGGCTGTCTGAGCCCTCCATCAGGTCCGGCAGCAGCGGCAGCGCCGCGCGCACCCACGCGGGCACCTCCTCGCCCGCGCACAGGGCCAGGCAGATCTCGGTGCCGAACCGGTCGACGAGCCTGCGCAGCGGCGCGGTGACGTGGGCGTAGGACGCGGCGATCCCGGCGTGCGTACTCAGTTCCGGGGCGTGGCCGTCGAACACGGTGTAGCCTGCGCCGCGCAGCAGCCGGGTGGCGTCCATGAACAGGGCAAGCGCCTCTGGCCGCGACGGGTCGAGCCCGGCGAGCAGCTCCGCGGGCGTGGCGTCCTTGGGCCAGTCGATGCCGAGCACCTTGGCCGAGCGGCGCAGCCAGTCGACGGCACTGGCGTCGGGATCGGGCAGGGTGCGCAGCACGCCGATGCCCGCGTCGAGCATGATCTTGGCCGCGGCCATGCCGGTGAGCAGCGAGATCTCGGCGTTCCACGCGTCGACCTTGGTTCGCGGGCGCAGCACGAGCCGCCAGCCGCCGTCGTCCTCCGGCTCGACTTCCTGCTCGGGCAGCTGCAGCTCCACGGCGCCGCGCTTGATCGCGTGCTCGCGGCGCAGCTTGCCCAGCTCGGGCAGCGCGGCGATGGACGGGTGCGGGCGGCCCGCGTCGATCGCGGCCTGCACGGTCTCGTAGTCGAACTGGGCCGTCGACCGGACCCAGGCGCGGCGGACGGTGGCCGAGGTCGGCTCGCCTGCGGCGTCGAGGTCGATGGTCCACAGCGCGGCCGGGCTGGTCTGGTCGGGCAGCAGGCTGGCGATGCCCTCCGACAGCACCGGCGGGTGCAGCGGCACGTTGCCGTCGGGGAGGTAGATCGTCTGGCCGCGGCGGCGGACCTCGGTGTCGAGCGCGCCGCCCGGCACGACGAAAGCGCCGAGGTCGGCGATGGCGTAGTGCACCCGGAAGCCGTCGCCGACCCGCTCGATGTACATGGCCTGGTCGAGATCCTTGGCGCCAGGCGGGTCGATGGTGATCAGGGGCAGATCGGTGGCGTCGTCACGGTCGCCTCTTGGACCCTCCGATACCGCTCGCTCGGCTTCGGCCAGCGCCGCGGCCGGGAACTGCTTGGGCAGGCCGAAGTCCTCGCGCACAGCGGCGAAGTCGACTTCGGCCCCATCGGTCCCGATCACCCTGGAAGTCACAAGATGCACCCTACTTGCCACGCAACCGCCTGCTAAGGGGACCGCGACGGCACCGGACCACGGTGCCCCCCTCACCCGAGATGCCCCAGGAAGGCAACCCAACGTAAGAATTCCGGGGAGGCGGACTAGTCGTCGTCGTCTCCGCGCCAGGCACGGTCGGCCTTGTCGGCGGCATCGGTGCGTTCTTTGGCGATCTCCAACGCACGTTCAGCGGTAGCGCGGTCGGGGTAGGGACCTAGGCGGTCGATGGCGCGGCCGATCTCGCCGTGTTCGACCTGTCCGGTTCGGGTGTTGTAGTACCAGCCGGGATCGGGATTCGGGTCGGTCATGACCTCACTTAACCCCAGTGAGGTGCGTGCTGCACAGGGAAACCGCGCGGCGGCGTGTCCTGGTTCGCGTTGAGGTGCTGGCTGGGGATCGGGTCGAGGCAGGAGACCAGGACCTCGTGCCGTTCCGGGTCCTCGATCCGCTTGCCGTTGCGCTCCCGGTAGACCAGCTCGCCGTCGACGTCGATCTCCACGATGCAGCCGACCTCGGCCAGCTGGTCCTCGTCGAGGTCGACCAGCCGCTCGCGGCGGGACGGCACGACGCGGTACTCCGGCCACTGCAGGTGCGCGTAGACCTGGTGGAACTCGTGCAGCAGGTGCGCCATGGCCTGCTGCCACGGCAGCGGCATCCCCTCGGCGAGGCCGCGCGGCAGCACCGCGTAGCCCCCGCTGATGCCCGGCCTGGGACCCGCGTTGAGGAAGTCGCGGATGGGGGTGCTCGACGTGGGCGGGCCGACGTGTCTCGGCAGCGGCTCCTGGGGGTACATCGACATGGGTGTTTCTCCTCAGACGCCCGGACGGACGGCCTGGTTGACCAGTTCGCCTTCCGTCCACGACACCGGTCGGATGTGGACCGGCACACCGCTCTGCTGGGCCTCGACGATCTTGCCTTCGCCGAGGTACATCGCCACGTGGTGGATGGTTCGGGGGTCGCTCTCGTCGTAGGCCCAGAACAGCAGGTCGCCCGGCTGGGCCTGCTCGACCGGCAGCAGCGCGCCCGCGCGGTACTGCTCGCGCGACGTGCGCGGCAGGGTGACCCCGGCGCTGCGGTAGGCCTGCAGCATCAGGCTGGAACAGTCGTACGAGTTCTGCTGCGTCGTCGGCGCGCCCCACACGTACGGCTTTCCCTGCTGGCCCAGCGCGAACTGGATGGCCGACCCGGCCATGGCCGACGGCGGCAGCAGCAAGCCCATGCCCTGCCCGCAGCCGGTGACGTCGGCGACCTGGCCCAGTTCACCGATGAGGTGGCTGGCCATGGCCTCCCAGCGGTGGTACCGGTCGGGGAAGGCCGACCGCTCCACGTCCTGGGCCGACTCGCCGGGCCGCCGGCTCTCCCAGTTGGGCACCTTCAGCAGCACGTCGTAGAACTTGTTCACCGCGTACGTCGGGTTGGTGACCTCGGCGGGCGAGCCCCAGCCCATGGACGGGCGCATCTGGAAGATGCCGAGGGAGTCGCGGTCGCCGTAGTTCAGGCTGCGCAGGCCGGACTCGGTCATGCCCGCCTGGATCGCCACCTGCCACGCCCGGGGCGCCAGGCTGCGCTGCTTGCCGATGCCGATGATCAGCGCGACCGTGCCGCGCTGCTCGTCGGTCAGCCTGCCCGCGTCGCCCGCGCCGGAGCCCGCCGGGCCCGCGGTGATCGGGCCGAGCGCGGCGTTGCAGGACACGGCGCTCGCGCGCAGCGCGTCCGCGGCCTGGTCGGTGTTCACGACCGTGAGGACACCAGCACCGATCACGGTAACCACGCCCACAGTGGCCACCAGGCCGATCACCACCGCCCCGCGCATCGGTCAGACCCCCCGCTCGTGCTTGCTGACGCGCCAACCCTTGTCGGTGCGGATGACGGTGATCCGCAGTACGCCCTCGTTGGTCGGGACCTCCGCCTCGACCGACCTCTCGAACGACAATCGCGGCACCGGCGGGCCCGTTACCTCGGTGCCCGGCACGTTGGCCGGGTCGATGCTCGCGAGCGTGCCCGCCAGGTACTCCTCGGTGGTGTACGGGCGGAGCCGGTCGAGCCACTGCTCGACCTTGATGCCGTCGGGGTGGTCGACCCAGGCGTGCGCCCAGCGCGTGGCGGTGTCCAGCGCCTGCGGGGAGGCGGGCGCGGACGACGGCGGCGGCGGCGAGGTCAGCCGGGTCGGCAGCGACGTCGACGTCGGCGGTGTCGTCGGCACTCCGGGCGCGGCACCCGGGGTGCTGGGCTTGCCCAGGGTGCGGGAGGTGGACGTCGCCGCGGCGGCCTGGTTGGCGTGCTTGCCGGTGAGCCGGGGAATGACGATGCCCGCGGCGGTGACGAACATCAGGCCGACCACAGCGCTGATGATCAGGTGCTTGGGCGAGCGCATCGGCCAGCCCCAGAGCTTTCGGTAGACCGCGGCGCGCCCGCGGTTGGTGCGGATCGGCACGGCCTACCTCACCACCGCGTCGTTCCCGCGCGGACCGTCGTTGAGCGGCATCCGGCGCGGTGTCTCGGCGACCTCAAGGCCCCGGGACGGCCGGTAGACCACGTGCACCGGCCTGCCCGCGACCATCTCCACGTCGGCCACCCGCGGGCTGACCGCGGCGGGCTCGGCGGGGGTGTGGAACGCGGTCGGCACCCGCGACGGGATGACCACGGCGTCCTCGCCGCGGTCCCATCCACGGTCGGCGACGGGGACCGTGTCGACCACTCGGCTGGCCGCGCGCGTGATCGCCGCGGGCCCGCCTCGGCCAGGCGGACGGGACCCGGGGATCACGACCTCGGGGTCGCCGCCGGGGCCGATGCCGGTCGGGCTCGTGCCGATGGCCGCGCGCGGGGTGCCGATGGCGGCGCGCTGGGTGTCCATCCGCTGGGCGGTCGCGGTGACCGGGTTGCTGGCCTCCGGCCTCGGCCTGCGGCCGCCACCCGAGCGGACGAGCGCGTTGCCGTCCTCCGGTTCGCCGTCGCGGACGGTCTCCCAGAAGTTGTCCTGCGGGGTCGGGCCGTCGTGCTTGCCGCGCCGGAAGCGGGAGAAGATCCCCGCGCCCGCCGTCGGCATGCTCGCGCCCGCCGCGCCCATCGACATCTCCAGCATCTGCCACATCCGCCGCATCGGCCGCCCCACCAAGAAGAACACCAGGGTGACGATGGCCGCGAGCAGCATCTGGGTGAGCAGCGAGAGCTTGGCCTCCGGGGAGAAGATCATCTCCAGGAACTTGAAGTGGATGCCCGCGAGCATGGCCAGCACCAGCACGTTGAGCACCACGGCGCCCACCGCGCGGCCGACCTTGCGCAGGATGTCGTGGTGGATCAGGGCCACCAGGCCGATCACCGGGGCGGCCAGGGCCAGCAGCCGCAGCAGGAGCTGGGCCAGCAGCACCGACAGCTTGGCGAAGAGCTGGAACAGCGAGTACACGATCGACTGGAACAGCGCGAGCAGGCCAGCGCCGGTCCGGCTGCCGTCAGTGCCCTTGAAGTATCCGGTCGCCGGGCCGAGCTGGGTGGCGATCTGCTTGTACTCGTTCTTCTTCTGCTGCTCGGCGTTGTTGTCCGCGTCGCGCTGGTCGATCAGGTCCTGCCTGGTCCACGCCTGCGCGTCGAGCAGCCTGCGGGCGAACTCCTTGGCCTTCGGGTCGTCCGGGCTGCCGAACTCGCCGCGCTGCCAGTTCTCCCACACGACCTTGTTGTGCAGCTGTGTCGGCAGGACGTGGCGGACCACGCGGTCTTCCTCGGGGTCGACGAAGCCACCTTGGATACCGCTGGTCGTGCGCACGATCAGGTCGTCGATGCGGTCGTAGTTGCTGACCAGCACCAGCGACGACGCCGCCAGCCACATGCCCGCGAAGGCGAACAGGGCGCGTTTGCTGACCGTGGCCAGGTCGCCCTTCCAGATCTGGCGGAACATCAGGATCGCCAAGACCAGCATGAAGACGCTGAACAGCTGGGTGTAGAGGTTGTTGAAGACCGAGTCGGCCGCCTCGCCGATCTGCTCGTTCAGCCCGCCGAGGACGCCGCCGTTGAGCAGCGTGTAGTGCAGCGAGTTGGTGGCGCCGACGATGTTCTTGGCGATGTTGAAGAGCTCGTTGCCCGCCCACGTGTCGATCGTGGAGCCGGGGTCGCTGACGCCGTTGGGCACCAGGCCGCCGCACGACTCGTCGTAGACGTGCCAGACCATGCCCGCGTAGCCGTAGATCTGGTACGGGCTGTCGGCCTCACCGTTGCCCTGCGGCGGGTCGAGCGCGCCGACCATGCCCGCGCCGGGGCGCTCGGGGTTGGGCACGCAACTCGTGTCCTGGGCCATCGCGGGGCTGCCGATGACCGCTTGGAGCCCGATGATGCCGATGACGGCCAGCATCGTCAGGCGTTTGCGGGTCAATGGGGATCTACCCCTCCGCCGCGCCGCGATGAGCAGCGTGGCGGCGACCACCACCAGGAACGTGATCATGTGACGTCCACCAACCTCGCTGAGCTCGGGCTACCGGGCACTCGCTTGATCAACTTAGCCAAATCTGCGGCTGTCATGCCGCGTCCTCACGACCGCGTTTCTTGTCTTTCGGTTCCGGGTCCGGGTTCGGCTCACCGAGGTAGTCCTCCTCGGTCAGCCCCAACTCGAACTCGGCGGCGCGTTCGAACTCCTCGTCGCTGGGCAGTGTCGAGCCGTCGACCGGCTCGGGTTCGGGCAGTGTCGGCTCCGGGGCGGCCACGTGCGCGGGCGGCAGCGCGGCCTGGCGGGCCTTGTCGCGCATGGCGTCCGGGGTGGTGTCCATGACCCCGCGCAGGTGGTCCAGGTGGGCGCCGGACAGGTCGATCCGGATCCGCTCCACGCCGCCCGCGCCGTCGCCGAAGATGAACTGGCGGGGCGCGGTGTCGCGCTCGACCAGGCCGCGCTGCACGCCGGGGCGGCGGCCCAGGCTGGCAACGACCTGCTCGTAGCCCGCCCCGACCGGCACCTTGAGCAGCCGCAGCGCGTCGGCCTGGGCCTGGTCGTCGTCGAGTCGGCCGATGAAGACCGAGTCGAGCAGGGCGACGAAGCCCTGGATCTTGAGGAAGTCGGCCGGGATCTGCGAGGACAGCAGCACTCGGACGTTCCACTTTCGCGAGTCACGCGCGAAGCGGTTCATCAGCACGCGGCCGGTCGGCACCTCGGAGAGGAAGAACGCCTCGTCGATCCAGACGCCCTTGCGCATGTCCTTGGGCCGGTCGTAGATCGACCGCTGGGTGAGCCACGCGGCGAGGTTGAGCATCTCGACGCCGAGGGCCTCGGCGTCGGTCCAGTGCTCGCGGCCGACGCCGTCCTTGGGCAGGGTCAGCCCGGCCATGGTCAGCACGGTCAGCCGGTCGTCGCGCTGTTCGTCGTAGGGGTCGGCGCCGCGCTCGGGGATGAGCAGCGACATGCGCTCCTTCATCTCGTCAAGGAAGTCGGCGACGACGACTGCGTGTTCGCGGTGCTCGCTGGCGTCGCGGCGCAGCGCGTCGAACACCAGGCTCGGGTCGGCGTCGGCGCGGCCACCGACCGTTCGCACCGCCCGAAGCAGCACGATGCGGCTCTGCGGCAGACGCGCGACCTCGTAGGGCAGCAGGCCGGAGAGCACGTCGAGCACGAGGCGGCGGCGGGTCGCGGCGGCCAGCGCCTTCTCCCGGCGCCACGCGCGCTCTGGGTCGTCCTCGTCGAGGAAGTGCTCCAGCCGGGGCTCGGCGACCACGCGGTACGGGTTGAGGATGCCCGCCTGGGCGTTGAGCAGGTTGATCGGCCGCGCGTACGGCCGCAGCTCCGGCAGGTCGCACAGCCGGGCCAGCGGGCCGGACGGGTCGAGGATCGTCCAGTGCGCCCCGGCGCGCAGCGTCTTGTAGACGATGCCGCCGCCGAGGAAGGACTTACCGCCACCGAGGCCCGCGACCATGGCCGTCAGACCGGACGAGTCGCGGATCTCCTGGGCCATCCACGGGTCCCACGCCACCGGGCGCCGGGTCGCGGTGCAGGTCTCGCCGAGCAGGATGCCGCGCCGGTCGCCGACCTCAGCCGTGGCCGTCGGGACCGACGACGCCGCCCACACCACCGAGCCGCGGCGCAGGTAGGCCGCCGAGGCCAGCGGCTCGCCGGGGATGAACTCCCGGGCCATCGCGTACTGCGCCTCGGGGTGCTCGATGGCCACCTTCGGCTTGTAGAGGTCGAGGAGCTGCTGGGCCAGCCGCAGCGCGTCGCGCTCGGTCGGACCGGACACCGCGAGGCGCCACCAGGAGCGGACCCGGGTGGCCAGCGCGGTGAAGCCCGACGTCATCTCGTCGTCGATCTCCAGCACCCGGCTCGCCTGGCGGGCCAGCGACTGCGGCGGCTCCAGCTCGTGCTCGTCGGTGTAGTGCTTGACCTGCGAGCGGACCTTGTTCATCTGCCGCTGCAGCTCGCCCTGGACCTCTTCTGGCCGACGCACGTAGATGCGCGCGGACCACTCCACGGAGGCGGGCAGCCGGTCGGCGCGCTGCACCCACGGGTCGTCGATCTCGGGGATCTGCAGGCCGTGCATCATGCCGACGGTCAGCACAGTGACGTGCCGGGACACGCCCGCGTTGGAGCCGGTCCGGCCACGCACGGTGACCGTCGGGGAGTACGGGTCCTGGTGGAAGTCGGCGGCGTCGGTGAAGCTGGCCAGGTCCTCCGGCTCCCAGGCCGCGCCGGGCACGGCGGGCATGTTGCGCGGGGCGGGCAGGCCGAGCGAGCACGACCGGTGCATCAGCCAGGACATCTCCTCGGCGGTGACCGGGCGACCCTCCAGGCCCGCGGAGCCGATCACCTGGTCGAGGTGCTCGACCTCGGACTCGATGGCCAGCAACTCGGCGTCGACGGCGTCGGGGAAGACCTTGCGCAGCAGCGGCGCGGCCCGCTCGACGGCGCGGTCCATGACGTTGCGGGTCTGCACCTGGACGCCCAGGTAGACCTCTTTCTCCGCCATCGAGCGGCCCATCAGCTGCTGCTGCTCGCCGACGAGGTAGTCGTCGAAGGAGAGCGCGCCGGGCACGTCGGGCAGGCGGTTGACCGCGTTGTGCACGTGCGCCTCGGCCCACATGCGGATCGGGTACGGCCGGGTGGTGACCCGCAGGTGCATCCACCGGCCCGCCAGCTCGGCGTACTGGCCCGCGATGGCCGCGATCAGGTCCTGGCGCTGGGAGTCCGAGCGGAACGACCAGCGCTGCGGGGTGAGCCGGTACCAGGCGTAGACGTCGGTGCCGGTGCGCAGCAGGTGGCCGTCGATGGTCCGCGCGGCGATCTCGGGGGTGTAGGCGGGCAGGCTCTGCTCGCCGGGCAGCCGCTTGCCCCGCTTCTTGGCCGCGGCCTGCTCGTATCTGGCGTGTTTGCCGTGGGCCCCGGCTCGGTCGTGCGGGTGTCCCGCCGGGTACGACGCGAGCGCTTCCGGCTCACGCTTACCGCGTCCGAACACCGCTGACCTCCCTGTATGTGGTCCTGTATGAACCCGACCGCTGACGGCGGCGGGGAAGTTCGGCGCGCACACGCACGGTCGCGGCGCTGGCCGCGCCGCCTTGGCCGTCGGTGACCTCACGGGGGGCGGTGACCTCGCGGATCCACATGTTCAGCACCGCGCCCAGCGGGCGTTCGTGGCTGATGCGGGAACAGATGAGCATGGTCAGGCCGATCGTGCCGACCATGCCCCAGGCGAACGACCAGAACAGTCCGATGCCCATGTTGCGCAGCAGGGTGAGCACCAGCAGGAAGATCACGGTCCCGACACCCCACGCGACATAGCGCGCGCGCCAGGGGAACGTCGCCTTCGGCGGGCCGAGCCACACGGCGTCGACCCGGTACACCTCGTCGTCGGTGCGTATCCGCACGTCAGTTCACCCGGCCCAGGTCAGCCGGTGAACAGACTGGCGATCCAGCGCCCGATGCCCTCGCCCGCGTTCGTCACGGCGAGGCCGATGATGGCCAGCGCGACGATGACCCCGCCGAGCCTGCGCATGACGCCCGCGTTGTCCCCCTTGCCACCACCGAGCCACAGCAGCAGCAGCGCGACCACGAGCAGGAGCAGTGGGATGACGTTGTCGAGGATCCAGTTCTGGACTCCGCCGGTACCGACGGTCGTCGGGCCTGCCGGCGGTTGCTGCTGCTGGGCGAGTTCCATGAGTGCGGTCAGGGTCGGGGTGGTCATTTCCTTCTCCCAAGTGCGCCGAGCTGGCCGGGGCGGCGCGGCAGGTCTGTGCTGTGCCCCCAGGAGCATCGCATGGGGAGCACATGATTGTCATTACGAAGGGTAGTTAGTTTGCTGCGTTCCGTAGATCCACTCGACCCACGTCCTCCGCCGCAGGTGCCCGTCGAGCACACCCATCATCGGGGGAAATGGGCTGGTCACACTCGATGACCACCCGAATTTCCTAGTCCTTGCCTCCGTTCACCCTCCTGCGCCCCAACCGCGCACTCAGGGTGTGGCAATTCACAGGTGAACTTCAGGCGTGTCCTGGGCGAAGTTACTCCGATCGGTGTATGGAACGCGTTGCAACAGGGGCGGGCGAGCCGACCGTAAGCCGGATCCTGTCCCCGGCGCCTTAGGGCACCGGGTGGCGACCATCCATCTAGACCTGCCGTCGCCGGCAGGCTCGTGCGGCCTACCCGCAGACTCGGGCGGGCAGCCCTCGAACGTCTGCGCAGGAGCCCGGAGGCTCCCTCTTGGCCTTGCTCCGGGTGGGGTTTACCTAGCCGCCCCGGTCACCCGGGGCGCTGGTGGTCTCTTACACCACCGTTTCACCCTTACCTGGCGTTGCCAGGCGGTCTGTTCTCTGTGGCACTTTCCCGCGGGTCACCCCGGGTTGCCGTTAACAACCACCCTGCCCTGCGGAGTCCGGACTTTCCTCGGGGATGGGTCACACCCCCGCGGCCGCCCTGCCGACTCGCCCGCCCGTCAAGGATACGGACCGGCCACCGGCGGCCCCGCCCGCCCGCCGATCTTGCGCACGCCGAGTGGGCCCGGCGCGTCCTCCGCATTGGCACTCCCAGGAAGTGGACGCCGTTTGAGCAGGTCGCGGGTCCCTGATCTACTCGGAAGGGAGATCGAGGAGGTGCGCGATGGCCAACGTAGTGATCATCTCCGGCAGTCCGTCGGCGGACTCGCGGGCGGGCATCCTGGTGCGTCACATGGAAGCGGCGCTGCGCGGGGTGGGGCACACGGTGCACACGATCGCGGTGCGCGACCTGCCTACGGTGGCCCTGCTGTCTGAGGATGTCGAGCATCCGGCGATCAGATCCGCGATCGGGCTGATCGAGCGGGCCGATGGGATTGCGGTGGCCAGTCCGGTTTATCGGGCTGCGTATAGCGGGCTGGTGAAGTGTCTGCTTGATCTGCTGCCGAAGGGGCTGCTGGCTGATCGGGTGGTGCTGCCTGTGGCGACTGGGGGGACCCAGGGTCATGTGGTCGCTATTGACTTCGCGTTGCGGCCGTTGTTGACGGCTATTGGGGCGACCGATGTGTTGCCGGGGCACTTTGTGCTTGATCGGTTGATTGCCGGGGTGGAGGAGGGGGGCTATCTGCGTCCTCTGGCTGCTGCTGCTCTGCAGGACACGCTGGCTGGGTTCTCGCGTGCTCTTGTTTCGCCGATCGCGCTAACTGGGTGAGACGTTGACGGTCAGTCCGCTAGGTGTGACGTGTCGTTTACTAGGCGGACTGAGGCGTAGCCGTCGGGGTAGAACTCGACGATTGATAGGGACGCCAGGTCTAGGTGTAGGCGGAACAGGAGTGAGGGGCCCACGTCTAGGCCCATGCGTAGCAGGGACTTGATTGGGGTTACGTGGCTGACGACGACGATGGTTGTTCCGCCGTGTCTGGCGATGATCTCGTCGCGGGCTTTGCGGACTCGGCGGTGTACCGCGTCCATGCTCTCGCCGCCGGGGGCGGGGATTGAGGTGTCGGACAGCCAGCGCGAGTGGAGTCCTTGGTCTTTGGCTGACGCCTCGGTGAAGGTGAGGCCTTCCCAGTCGCCGAAGTCGGTTTCGATGATGCCCTGGTTGACGGTTACCTCGCCGCCTGAGGCCGCTGCGAGGGCCTCGGCGGTGCGGAGGGTTCTGGTCAGTGGGGACGCGACGATCGGGGTGGACGCGTCGATCATCTTGGCGACGCGGGTCGCGGCGGCCTCGGCCTGGAGTTCGCCGATGTCGGTCAGGGGTACGTCGCCGCGGCCGGAGTAGCGGCGTTCGGCGGACATCGCCGTCTGGCCGTGGCGGAGCAGCAGCAGGCGGGTCGGCTCGCCCTGGGCACCGGTCCACGACGGGGCGGTCGCGGGCGCGGCCTCCGCGGCCTTGGGGGCGACCTTGGGCTCGATGCCCGCCTGGCGGTCCATGGCCTCGTTGGCCAGACGGTCGGCGTGCTTGTTGCGTTCGCGCGGGATCCAGGTGAAGTCGACGTCGCGGAAGGCGCGCATCAGCTCCCTGGCGCGGGCGGCCAGCGGCTGCATCGCCGGGTGCTTGACCTGCCAGCGGCCCATCATCTGCTCGACGACGAGCTTGGAGTCCATCTGCACCTGGACCTCGTCGGCGCCGAGTTCGGCGGCCGCCTCCAGGCCTGCGATCAGGCCCCGGTACTCGGCGACGTTGTTGGTGGCGATCCCGAGGCTTTCCTTGCGTTCCGCGAGAACGGTGCCGTTGGCGGCGTCGAACACCACGGCGCCGTAGCCGGCCGGCCCGGGATTGCCGCGCGAACCACCGTCTGCCTCGAC
>DATLIA010000136.1:0-22550 GCA_035540215.1 Actinokineospora sp.
CCTGCCCACCTGCCCACCTGCCCGGCGTCCGCGCCGCCGTCCGCCAGGCTGCCGCCGACATCGCGGGCCGCGCCCGCTCCAACCTCGCCGAACACCGCGACACCGGGGACGCCACCATCGAAGTCACCCACGGCACCATGGACGTCCACGTCTCCCTCGTGGACGACGCCGCCCTGTCCATCCAGTACGACCCTTCACCCCCGGCGGCGAACCCGTGCGAGGGCTGCGCATTCTCCGCGACGCCGCCAATTTGTAGCGCCATAGGCAAAGGGCCGCCCGCTTGTATTGATCGCAGGGCAGCCCTTTGCTTGCTTCAAGGCACTTCAACTCACGCTGAATCGCCAGGCGCGGGCGCCGGGCGAGTTCAACTTAGTCGTCGCTATTCAGCGGGACCCAGTTGCTGGCTTCCTCGGAGAAAATCAGGCACCGGCATGGTTTGGTCCGCGCCCATCGAATCGCTTCCTCCCGCGTACCGTCGTACTCACCGAGAGCATCGTGCTCGCCCTGCCACACCGCGTGCCACACTTCTTGGCCGCGCAACTTCATGATGACGACCGTTTCCTCAAACGGAGGACTCACGCGGTGTTCGGGTTCTGCGGACTCGACGTCGGGTGGGGACAAATAATCTTGGTAGCGTGGAGGGAATTCGCTCATGCGCGCCAGCCTGCTCCGTATGCGTTGGCCGGAAGCTGGTTGACCGAATAGAAGCGGTAAGTGACCTTGTCCGGCGTGTGGGTGCTGATACTCTTGATGTAAGCGTACCAGTACCCGCTGTAACCGCTGGTGTTCCACGACCACTGGTGGACCTGGCTGTGGTCCCACATCGTGTTGTCGTAGGACTTGTAGCCGTTGGGGGCCCAGGATCGCGTTAGACCAGGGGGAATGTTCCCAGCCTGATAGAGGCTGAATTTGCCTGGAACTTGCGAACCGGTCGCACCGGGCGCCGCATTGATCAAGTCGCCGGTGAGGATGACATTGGTCGTCGCGCGGCTGTTCTTGTACTGAACCGGCTTGCTCCACGTCTCCGCGCCTGCCAGGTTGTATGAAACGTACAGGTCGACGTGTCCGAGAATCGTTCCGCCGTAACCCCAATTGCCCGAAATGCTCGCGTCGGCCTGAAGGTCGGAGTATCGATTCCAGCAATTACCGCTGATGCAGTAGCTGGAATTGATACCATTCGGCCTGAACGTCTGCACTGGCTTGTCCTTTGCGTCAAGGCAAACCCAGTTGCCTTTCCGCTTCGACGGCTCGACGCCACACTGATCCGCCCCGGTCCCGGAGGCCATCGCGGTCGATCCGAGGTAGTCCTGATATTTCCCCCCGGGTCCGGGCTGGACTTGGCCGCGGTCCGCCGTGGCGGCACCCGCGACAACCAGCGGGAGCGTCAAAACGGACAGAGCGGCCATGAAAATGCGCGCGCGCAGATATCTACTCATGATTGCACCTTCCCCAGAACATCGCGAAACATGCCCCACAGATCTCGCTCAGGCGCCCGCCCCTTTCCCCCGACGGCGGCGCGCCAATGACGCGCGCTAGATGTGATGCGAGTCTCAGTCAAGGGTGACGCTGCGTGATCTCGGGTCGCTCCGGCCTTCCAGTGGACGGGGGCTTGCGTGCGTCTCCTGCCCTACGTCGACGGGTTGACGGTCGCACTCTTGCGCGCGTCCCTCGGTTCTGATGTGACAGTCGAGACCGGGCGGCCGGACCCACTGCGACGCACGCCCTAGCAGGCGCGTGCCTTCGACCTGCCCGACGACGCAGAGGATGCCCGCCGCGTCGTGAACGAGTTGCTGTCGGCCACCGAGCGCGTAGCCAAAGCGCACAACTTCGGCAAGGGCATGGGCATCGCGGCGCCACAACTCGGCATCGACCGCGCCGCCGCGATCGTTCGGCCGTCCGGCGCGACCGACGTCATCACCCTGCTCAACCCCCGCGTCGTCGAGACCAGCGGCGCCACCGACGAGCAGTACGAGGGCTGTCTTAGCTTCTTCGACGTCCGGTCTCTCGTCCCGCGCCCGCTCGAACTGCACGTCGAACACACTGACGTAGACGGCGAACGCCGCATCACGATCTTCAACGAAGGTGTCGCGCGCCTCGTCGCCCACGAGGTCGACCACCTGCACGGCGTGTTGTGCAAGGACCACCTGGGAGACGGTCAGGCTCCAATTCCCGTCGAGCAGTACAAGGGCACCGGCAGCGGCTGGCGGTACAACCAGCCGCGTACTTGACCGTCAACGCTCGTCCCCAGCGCCCTTGGGGACCTCAATCGCGTTGATCTTCACCACGGCCATGCTTCGAGCCTACCCACGATCGCTGTCAGACCCGGGTGAACGGTGCCTCGCCGATCGCGGTGCCGTTGTGGCTGAGGACCAGCGTCGCGTTCGCGAGGTCATCGGTGACCAGGAGGTCGGGCTCATCGCTGCGAACTTCCCGCGCCCGTGACCGCCACCAAGGCCCATAAGTACAACGACGGCATCGCCGCATACGGTCGTCCACCGATGGTCAGCGACGGCGTCGGTCTCGGGCGGGTCGATCGCTGCTTTGGAAGATCGACTCGGGTCTCTCGAGTCGACGGCGATCTTGTTACTCGCGCAGTGTTCCCGGGTACAGGAACTCGTCCGCGGGCTGCGAAGCGTCGCGGAACCAGGCGTCGAGGAAGGCGCGTAGGTCTTGGCCGGACACCTTCATCGCCAGGTCCTCGAACTCCGGCCAGCTCGCGTTGCCGTCCTTGTGGGTGGCGATCCAGTCCTTGAGGAGCTTGTCGAAGGCGTCCTCGCCGATCTGGCGGCGCAGGGCGTGCACGGCCAGCTGGCCCTTGTCGTAGACCGCGGTGAACTCGTTGCCCGAGCCCATGTCGTAGAGCTTGCGGTTCCAGAAGCGGGAGCGGTCCTTGTTGCGCGCGACCTCCGTGCGGTAGCGGTCGTCGAGGTCCGTTCCCTGCTTCTCGGCCCACAGCCACTGGGCGTAGGAGGCGAAGCACTCGTTGAGGCAGATGTCGGCCCAGGTCTTGATCGACACCGTGTCGCCGAACCACTGGTGGGCCTGTTCGTGGACGATGACCTCCAGCTCGGCCCACTTGGCGTAGATCGGCCTGCCCTGGGTCTCCAGCGAGAAGCCGATGTTCTCGTTGAGGAAGATCCCGCCCGCCGCGCTCTGCGGGTAGGGGCCGAACTTGCCGCCGAGGAAGTCGAGCACCTCCGGCATCCGGCCCTGGACCTTCTTCTTGTCCTCGGTCCCCGGCGCGTAGGCGTTGACCACGGGGGTGCCGTCGGCCAGCGTGGCGCGCTCGATGGTCCACCGGTCGATGCCGATCGTCGTCAGGTACGTGGCGATCCGGTTCGGCTCGTTCCAGGTGTAGGTCGTCCAGCCGCCGTCGGGTACGGCGGGCTCTTCGCGGCCGTTGGAGATGACGCTCCAGCCGTCGGGGACGCGGGCGGCGAGGCGGAACGTGGCCTTGTCGCTGGGGTGGTCGTTCACCGGGAACCAGTGGGCGGCGGCGTGCGGCTCGCCCGCGGCGAACGCGCCGCCGGACTTGGCGATCTGCCAGCCCCCGGCGCCGAGGCCCTGGTCCTCGCTGGGTTCGGGGGTGCCGGTGTAGCGGACGCGGGTGGCGAACTTCGCGCCAGCGGCGATCGGTGCGGCAGGGGTGATGACCAGCTCGTGCTTGTCCTCACGGGCGGCCTGCGCTGGTTTCCCGTCCACCTCGACCGAAGTGACGTCGAACCCGACGAGGTCGAGGTTGAACGTGGTCAGCGCGCTCGTCGCGGTCGAGGTGACTGTGGTGTCGCCGGTGAGCTGCTTGGCGGGCGGGTCATAGCTGACCGAGACCGCGTAGGACTCGACGTCGTAGCCGCCGTTGCCGTCCTTCGGGTAGTACGGGTCGCCGATCCCGTCGGCCGACGCGGGCGCCGGGGACACGGTCGTGCGGGCCGTCGGGGGCGCGACTGACTCCGGTGCGGGCGTGCCGCACGCGGTGAACGCGACCGCGGTCAGCAGCACACAGGGCAGGCGCACGACCCGGTACATCCAGGACACTCCAACTCGTCGGGGGAACCTCCATCATGGCGTGCGCGCTGTGTTGTCTGGGTTGCTTTCGGGCACACTGGGGCCCCATGCGGGTCGAGTTCGGCGGCGAAGGCCAGCCCATCGTGCTGCTCCACGGCCTGATGGGCCGGGCGAGCACCTGGTGGCCGGTCGCGGACTGGCTGACCCCCTACGGCCGCGTGATCGGCCTCGACGCGCGCTCCCACGGCCGCAACCCGCACCGCGGCGGCCAGTGGCGCACCCCGGACTTCGTCGCCGACATCGCCGGTGTCCTTTCCGAACTGGGGCCGTCCGTGCTCATCGGACACTCGATGGGCGGGCTGCACGCGTTGGTCACCGCCGCCGAACACCCCGATCTCGTGCGTGCGGTCGTGGCCGAGGACATGGCCGTCGACCTGCGCGGACGCACCGCCGACGGCTGGCGCGCGCTGTTCGACGCCTGGCCGACGCCGTTCCCGTCGCTGCGGCACGTGCGCGACTTCTTCGGCGTGCTCGGCTCCTATTTCGCCGAGTGCGTGCGGGAAGGGCCGGGCGGCTACGAGCTGCTGTCCGACATCGACGACCTGTTCGAGATCGCAGGCGAATGGGGCACTCGGGACTATTGGGACTTTGTGGACAAAGTCCATTGTCCGCTGCTGGCCATCGAGGCCGGGTACACGATCATGCCGCCCGGCCAGCAGGCCGAGATCGCCCGCCGCGCGGGCGGCAGGCACCTGGTGGTCGACGGCGCGGGCCATGTGGTCCACGTCGACGCGCCCGACGTCTATCGGGGCGCGGTGGAGGCGTTCCTGTCCGAGGTTCTAGGGCGTTAGCGGGTCGATCTCCATGGTCGCGGTGTCGAGCACGGCGATCTGCCTGGCCCGCGCCCGGATCTCGGGGACGGGGAACACCGCGCCGAAGGCGGTGACGATCTCCGCGTCGGACACGCCCTGCAGCAGGGTGCAGTGCGGCATCCACGAGCCGGGCAGGTAGTAGGCGCTGGGGTTGCGGACCTTGCCCGCGAGGACGTCATGCACCGCCGAGTGCACCGCCAGCAGCTCCGCGTCGGTCACCGCGGCCAGCATCAGCACGTTCTCGCTGGCCGAGAACGTCGACAGCGCGGCCAGCCAGATGCTCGGGATGGACAGCAGCCCCAGCTCGGCCCGCAGCGCGGCGCGGGTCTTCTTCGGGATGTCGGTGGCCATGGCCAGCGTCAGGTGCGGCGGGAACTTGCGCGCCGACGGCAGGCCCGCCTTGCCGAGCCGGGCCCACAGCGCGCGCACGTCGGCGTCGGCCTGATCGTCGAACAGCACCACCACACCCTGAGCCATGGCCCAGAGGCTATCCGTCGAGCAAGATCCGCCAGTCCCGTGAGTCGACCACGGCCGGGCCCGACCCGAGCGCCCGTGCGGCGCGGGCGGCGTCGCTGCCGTCGGCGGGGTCGACCCGGCGGACCAGCGCGGGCCAGGCCGCGGCGCCGATGAAGCCGCTCTCGTCGTCGGTGGCGGTCCCGTAGCAGGTCTCGGCGGCGAGACCGGCCCGCGTGGCGTAGCGGGCCATCGCGGTGAACGTGGCCGGGCCGAAGACACCGTCGGTGGGCAGGTCCTCGCCGCGGTCGCGCAGCAGGTGCTGGGCGGCGAGCACGCGGGCGCCGGTGTCGCCGGGGCGCAGCAGCGGCCAGGTCTCGGGCTCGACCACGGGCTGCGCCAGGCGCTCGCCGACCGTCGACCGCAGCTCGGGGAGGCGCCGGTAGAGCGTGTCGCCGGGGCACTGGGTGCTGGAGAAGTCCCGGTGGCCGCGGATCTGGCCAGGCTTGACGCCGTACTCGCGGGCGATGAACGTCACCAGCTCCACCAGCGCGGCCCACTGCTGCTCGGGCATCTCGTCGGTGACGTACATGCCCTCGTTCTCGATGCCGACGACCTCGCGGTTGCGGTTGGCCACGTTGGCGCCCTGGACGTGCGTGTGGCCGGTGCGGACCGCGTCGAGGCTGCCGTGCCTGCCCTCGGTGACGTGGCCGCCCCGGCTGTTGGTGAACTGCTGGCCCGAGTCGATCCAGCCCCTGCGGTCCATGTGGTAGTTCTGGATGGCCCTGGACAGCTTGAACGCGTGCGGCCGGGACAGGTCTGTGGTGTTCGGCGTCGCGGTGTGGTGCACGACGATGAAGGTCGGCGGGTGGTCCAGCAGGGCCACGGGCTCGGCAGGCGGACGCGCGCCCCAGCTGTCGGTGTCCCAGATGGTGAAGTCGTCGGCGGTGGCGGTGCCCATGGGCACCGCGGTCGCGGCGATGCCCAGGGTGACACCGGTGCGGATCAGGTCGCGGCGGGTGAGGGCCAAGGCGGCCTCCCAAAGTCAGTGTTCGCCGGGCAGCGCGAACAGTCCGTCGGTCGTCTGCTCGACCAGGCCGTCGACCAACAGCGAGTCCAGGCACCGGTCGCGCTGTCCAGGGTCAGGCCAAACCTGGTCGAGGCGCGACTTGGCGGCCGGCTCGTTCGACCCGCGCAGAACGTCCAAAAGCAGCCCTCGGACCTGCCGGTCGGTGCCCGCGAACCGTTGGGGCGCTTTGGAAGGACCGGTGTAGGCGGGTCGCCCGGCCCGCTGCCAGGCGCACGTCGACAGCACCGGACAGTCCACACAGCGGGGTGAACGTGCCGTGCACACCAGAGCGCCCAGTTCCATGAGCGCCGCGGACACCCGCGCGGCCGCCGCGTCGGCCGCCGGGAGCAGCGCGTCGACGTCGGCGAGGTCGCGCGTGGTGGACGGCGGCCCCGCCTCACCTTCGCCGTGGACGGCCCGCGCGACCACCCGGCGCACGTTGGTGTCGACGACCGGCGCGCGCCTGCCGTAGGCGAACGCGGCGACGGCCCGCGCGGTGTACGCGCCGATCCCGGGCAGCGCGAGCAGCGTGTCCACGTCGGCGGGGACCACGTCACCGTGCTCGGCGGCGATCACCCCGGCCGCGGCGTGCAGCCGCAGCGCGCGGCGCGGGTAGCCGAGCTTGCCCCACGCCCGCACGATCTCGCCCTGGCTCTCGGCGGCCAGGGCGGAGGGCACGGGCCAGCGGGCCAGCCAGTCCCGCCAGATCGGCTCGACCCGGGCGACCGGGGTCTGCTGCAGCATGATCTCGCTGACCAGCACACCCCAGCCGGTGGTCCCGGGCTCGCGCCACGGCAGGTCTCGGGCAGTCACGTCGAACCAGTCGACAACGGCGATGACGTCCATCGCCTGGAAAACCTAATCCACTTCGGTGAGCAGGGCGGTGTTGACGTCGTAGACGAAGCCGCGGACCTCGTTGTGCAGCAGGAACGGGCTGCGCCGCACCCGCTCCATCGACTGCCGGACGCTGTCCTTGACCTCGCGGAACGCCTCGACCGCCCACGGCGGACGCAGCCCGGTGTCGTGTTCGAGCTCGTCCTTGAACTCGTCCTCGGTGATCGTCATCAGGCCGCACAGGGTGTGCTGCATGACGATCACCTCCTTGGTCTGCAGCCTGCGCTGGCTGATCGCCAGGGAGCGGATCACGTCGTCGGTGACCACGCCGCCCGCGTTGCGCAGGATGTGCACCTCACCGTGCTTGAGCCCGAACACGTCGAAGACCTTGATGCGGGCGTCCATGCAGGTCACCACGGCCAGGTGCAGGCTCGGCATCGGGGTGAGGATGTTGGGCGCACCGTGGTCTGGCCCATCCAGATGGCGCTGGAGAAGGTCGTCAGTGGCGGCCATGGGCACCTCCGGGTCGTGGGACGCTGTGACCAGAGATTGGAACGTCTCGCTCAAGGTTCGGACAAGCCCGAATAGACGAATCTCACTGATTGTGGACGAATGGCGAACGCGACACCGCCCGATCGTGAACGGCGAGGTCAATCGCTGTGGGTGGTCGTGGCGTTACCGTTTCGGGGGTGAACGACCCATCCGGACCAGTCACGCGGGGTGTGTACCTGCGGCGGCGCGTGTACGCCGTCGCTGGATCGGTGCTCGGCGTGGTCGCTCTCGTGTGGCTGATCGGCGGCCTGGTGGGCAACGACGCCGATCCTGAGCTGCAGCGCCTGGTCGCCGCGCTGCAGGCTAGTGCCACGCAGTCCAGCCCGCCGTCGACGGTGTCGAGCCCGCCCGCGTCGTCGTCCAGCGCGGCCCCGATGTCCTCCGGTGCCGAGGTGCCGCCGCCCGCGCCGACCAGCCCGCCGCCACCGCCGCCCGACCCGAACCTGCCGTGCCCGGACGCCGCGACGATCGTGACCGCCGAGGTGGGCGCCCCGAGCTACCAGGTCGGGCAGAAGCCCGCGCTGAAGCTCGTGGTGACCAACAGCGGGCCGGTGCCGTGCACCCGCGACGTCAGCGACGAGGCACGTGAGCTGGTGATCACCTCACCCGACGGCGCGGTTCGGCTCTGGTCGAGCAACGACTGCTACTCGCCGAAGGGCCCGGAGCCGCGGATCCTGCAGGCGGGCGAGCGGGTGGAGTTCCCGGTCAACTGGGCGGGCCGGACGTCGGCGCCCGGCTGCCCGCGCAAGCGGGTGGTGGTCCAGGCGGGCGTCTACTCGGTGACGCCCCACCTCGGCCCGCTCGTCGGACCGGCGGTTCCGCTCACGCTCACCGCCCGCTAGACCTCACGGGCCGAACCAGCGCTCCTCGATGGTCCGCGGCGCGCCGGACGTCTGGCCGAGGATCAGCTCGGTGTCCAGGGTGATCTCGCGCGGCCTGGTCGGGTCCGGGCTGGCCAGCAGCAGCTTCCCCGCCGCCTTGCCCTTCTCCAGGAACGGCTGCCGCACGGTCGTCAGGCCGACCCGCTCGGCCTCGGCGATCCCGTCGAACCCGGTGATCGTCAGGTCCTGCGGCACCCGCAGGCCACGCCGCTTGGCTTCGTTCATCGCACCGAGCGCGAGGATGTCCGAGGTGCAGATCAGCGCCGTGACGTCGCGGTCGGAGTCGAGGAGCTGGGCCGCGGCCGACGCGCCGTTCGCGGTGTTGTGGTCGAAGCGCTCGACCACCGGGATCCTGGCCCAGTCGACGCCGACCTTGGCGAAGGCGTCCGACAGGCCTGCCAGGCGGGTGCGCTGGACGTGGAAGTGGGCGTCCTGCTGGCGCTGGACGGTGGCGAAGCCGTCGTTGCGGTCGCGGGCCAGGCGCATGCAGATCACGCCGACGCGGCGGTGGCCGAGGCTGATCAGCTCCTGGGCGAGCCGCATGATCGCGCCGCGGTCGTCGATGCCGACGCGGTCGACGCCTTCGACCGTCGGCTGGTCGGCGACGACGGTCGGGACCGGTCGGGAGAGGACGGCGGCCAGGTGCGGGTCGTCGTCGGGTACCGAGTAGACGACGAAGCCGTCCACACCGGCCCGGTGCACCGCCGCGACGTCTTCGCGCTCCGGGTTGACCGGCACCAGGTGCAGGCCCTGGCCCGCCCCCTCGCAGGCCAATGCCAGTCCTTCGAGGAAGCCGAGTGCCGCGGGGTCGCGGAAGGCATAGGAGAGGTTCTCGGTGAGCAGCAGGCCCACCGCCCCCGCCTTGCGGGTGCGCAGTGACCGCGCGACCGGGTCGGGACCGGGGTATCCCAGCCGCCTCGCGGTCTCCAACACCCTCCTGCGCAGCTCTGGTGAGAGCTGGTCAGGGCGGTTGTAGGCATTGGACACCGTGGTGCGGGACACCCCGAGTTCCGCCGCCAGCGATGCCAGCGTCGCAGGTCGTCGCACGTGCATAGACCGGGCCATGGAGCTGACCGTAACGGTTCAGAACCAATTGCAGAAGTCCGGCCTGTGCTGTCCGTGTCCGACAGGGGTCACCCAGTCGAGTACACACGAACGGGTTCGGTGACGTATGCTCGCAATCGACAACGGTTTCCATTGTCGACCACTCGCGCTGATCGTCCACAGGAGTGCCCATGACCATCCGTCCATCACGTTCCGTCGCGGCGGGCGTCGCGGCCATGACCCTCCTCGGCGTGACCGCGTGCGGCGAACCGTCGACGGCGGCCTCGGAGCAGGGCAAGGTCGTCGTGGTCACGTCGACCATCGTGTGGGGCAGCGTGGTGCGCGCGGTCGGCGGCGACCGGGTCGCGATCCGCTCGGTCATCAGCGACCCGGCAGGTGACCCGCACGGCTACGAGGCCAAGCCCGCCGACGCGGTCGCCTTCCAGGGCGCGAAGCTCGCGGTGTCCAACGGCGGCGGCTACGACGACTTCTTCGCGGGCCTCGCCGACACCGCGGGCGGCGACCTGCGCAAGATCGTCGCGGTCGACTCGGCCAAGGAGCACGAGGAGACCGCGACCGCGCCGGGGGGCGCCGGACACGACCACGGCAACGAGCACGTCTGGTACGACTTCGAGACCGTGCACGAGGTGGCCGACAAGGTCGCGGGCGAACTCGCCGCCGTCGACCCGTCGAACAAGGATGAGTACGAGGCCAACGCCAAGGCGTTCGGCGCCAAGCTCGACGAACTCGCGGCCAAGGCCGAGGCGATCGGCAAGGCCAACCCCGGCGGCAAGGTCCTGGCGACCGAGCCGGTGGCTGGCCTGCTGCTCGAACACGCCGGGTTGACCGACGCGACCCCGGAGGAGTTCTCCGAGGCCATCGAGGAGGAGACCGACCCGCCCGCCGCCGCGGTCGCCGAGACCGAGTCGCTCGTCACCGGCAAGCAGGTCATCGCGCTGATCTACAACGAGCAGACCGAGACCCCGGTGACCAAGTCCATCAAGGACAAAGCGGGCACGGCGGGCATCCCGGTCGTGACCGTGACCGAGACGCTGCCACCCGGTGTGACCAGCTACCTTGACTGGATGACCAAGCAGGTCGACTCGCTATCGGGAGCCTTGGCGGCGGCATGACGATTGACCCCGGTTCGCGCACCGTCGCCGCGTCCACATCGGACGCGGTGACCCTCCGCGGTGCCCGCTTGTCCTACGGCGATCGGGTGCTGTGGGACGGACTCGACCTCGACATCCGGCCCGGCGAGTTCATCGCCGTGCTCGGCCCGAACGGGTCGGGCAAGACCAGCCTGCTGCGGGTCCTGCTCGGTCTGCAGCAGCTCAGCGCGGGCACGGTCAGCGTCGCCGGTGTCGCTCCAGGCAAGGGCAACAGCCACATCGGCTACATCCCGCAGCAGCGCGCGCTGGAGCCGACCCTGGCCCTGCGCGGCCGCGACCTGGTCGGGCTCGGCTTCGACGGACACCGCTGGGGCCTGGGCATCGCGGACAGGCGCGCGCGAGCGGCACGGGTCGACGAGGTCCTCGCCGACGTCGGCGCGACCGGGTTCGCCGACCGCTCGGTCGGCCTGCTGTCCGGCGGCGAACAGCAGCGGCTGCGGGTCGCCCAGGCGCTGGTCAACGACCCGCGCGTGCTGCTGTGCGACGAGCCGCTGCTGTCGCTGGACCTGGCCAACCAGGCCGCGGTCAGCTCTCTGATCGACGCCCGCAGGCGCGCGGCGAACACGGCGGTCCTGTTCGTCACCCACGAGATCAACCCGATCCTGCCGCTGGTCGACCGGATCCTCTACCTGGTCGACGGCCGGTTCCGGGTCGGCACGCCGGAGGAGGTCATGACCTCGGCGACGCTGACCGCGCTGTACGGGACCACCGTCGAGGTCGTGCGCGTGCGCGGCCAGATCCACGTCATCGGGGCGCACAGCGACCTGTGCGAGGACGCCCCGCACCACCACGGAGAGCACTGACGTGGACAAGATCTTCGACTTCGCCCAGACCGGTGCCCTGCTCAAGGTCGACTTCGTCATCGCCGCGATCGTGGCCGCCGCCGTGCTCGGCCTGCTCGCGGGCGTGCTCGGGCCGCTGATCGTCAGCAGGAACATGGTCTTCGCGGTGCACGGCACCAGCGAACTTGCCCTCACCGGCGGCGCGGCCGCCCTGCTGCTCGGCTGGGACATCGGCGGCGGCGCGCTCGCGGGCTCGATCGTCGCCGCGCTGGTGCTGGGCCTGCTGTCGCGGAAGAACTCGGACTACGACTCCGTCATCGGTGTCGTGCTGTCGTTCGGACTCGGCGTCGGCGTGCTCATGCTGTGGCTGTACCGCGGCCGCGCGTCGAACAAGTTCGGCCTGCTCACGGGCCAGATCGTCGGCCAGGACTTCGCCAGCATCGCGCTGCTCGTCGGGTGTGTGGTCGGGGTGTTCGCGGTGCTCGCGGTGATCTACCGGCCGCTGCTGTTCGCCAGCGTCGACCCGGAGGTCGCGCGGGCCCGCGGCGTGCCGACGAAGGCGTTGGCCTTGGTGTTCGCGGTGATGGTCGGCGTGGCCACGGCCCTGAGCGTGCGCACGATCGGGTCCCTGCTCGTGCTGGCGCTGATGGTGACCCCCGCCGCGGCGGCGTGCCGGGTGACGGCGAGCCCGCTGCGGGTGACCCTGCTCGCGGTCCTGTTCGCCGAGGTGTCGGCCATCGGCGGGATCATCTTGTCGCTGGCTCCGGGTGCTCCGGTGAGCGCGTTCGTCACGACGATCTCGTTCCTGATCTACGTCGTGTGCTGGCTGATCAGCCGCTCCCGGCGTCTCACTCGGGCTTAGGGCGTGTCCTGTGGATCACGGCAGGCGCTATTCGCGCCCGCGCGGCCCCTGGCCGGCACCGCAGAGACGGCCACGGACAACCAGTACGCGACCGCCCCTGCGGCGCGGCCAGGAACCACGCGGATCACGAATCCCACCTACCGTGATCCACAGGACACGCCTAGTGGAGCAGCAAGAGCACCTGTAGTTCGCCGACGAGGCCGCCGATGACCGCGCCGACCGCGATCAGCTTCCACTCGTCCTGGCGGAAGGCGGGCCGCAGCAGGCCCTCGTACTCGACGCGGGTCAGGCGGTTCATCTTCTCGGCGATGGTGTTTCCGATGTCGAGCGCCTCGGTCGCGTAGGGCTCGGCGCGCAGGGCGGTGTCGCCCAGGTAGGTCATGGCCTTGTCGGCCGCGGCGTGTTTCATCTCCTGAAACCGCTTGGTGCCCACGGCGACGGCGACGAACGGCTTGGCGATGCTGGCCTGCTCGTCGACCGTCTTCTGCACGATGCGCTGGATCATGGTCAGCAGCCGGTCGGACTTGGGGCCGCGCAGGATGCCGTCGATGATGTTCGGCACGGTCATGACCTCGCGCGCCACCAGCTCGCCGTACTGCTTGGCGACCTCGGCGCGGCGGCGCTGGAAGACCCCCTGGAACGGGAAGATCCCCAGGATCCGGGTGCGCTCGCGGGGGAAGAACACCAGCTTGATGGCCAGCCAGTCGGTCAGCCAGCCGATGGTCGCGCCGAAGATCGGGAGTACCAGCGGCTCGTGGGTCAGCGCCCAGACGGCCGTCTGCACGACGCCGAGGATGAACCCGAAGTAGATGCCGCAGCGGGCGATGAAGGCCATCTCCGGGCGGGAGATGTCGCGGACGAGCCGCACCAGCAGCTCGGTGTCGCGGCGCAGCGCGTCGACCGCGACCTGCTCGACGTCGAGGACCTCGCCGATGTCGGTCCGGATCTCGTGCATGATCTTCTTGACCATGACCGGCGCCCCGGCCTGCACCTGCTTGATGATCAGGTCCTGGGCCAGCACCGGCAGCATCTCCCACAGCTGCGGGTGGTAGCGCTCCATGACGTCGCGGGCGATCTCCTCGATCGTCATCAGCAGCGGGCCCTGGATCCGCCTGGCGACCTCGTCCGGGTCGAGCCGGTCGGCGATCTCGCGCGGATCGATCAGGCGAGTGGTGATGAGCCGCGCGGAGATCCGGATCATCCGCGCCGAGCTGCGCGGGACCACGCCCTGCCAGCCGAGGTAGGGCTTCCAGATCCCGATGAAGCGCAGCGGCCGGAACATCATCTCGATGGCGACGCGCTTGGTCACGTACCCGATGGCCGCCGCGATGAACGGCATCGACACATAGATCGGCCAGTTGGTCGTAAAGTCGTTCAGAGCGTCCTCCCAACTGGGCTACTGGCAAGTAGGTTAGCTCAGTGCAGGACGAGCAGGACCTGCAGTTCGCCGACCAGGAAGCCGATGATCGCGCCGACGGCGATCAGCTTCCACTCGTCCTGTTTGAACGCGGGCCGCAGCAGGCCCTCGTACTGCAGTGGGGTGAGCTGCTGGATCTGTTTGACGATCGTGTTGCGGATATCCAGCGCGCCGGTCGCGTAGGCCTCGACGTGCCGCACGGTCTCGGGCATCCGCTCGATGGCCTTGCGTGCGGCCGCGTGCTTCATCTCCTGGTACCGGCGCGGGCCGACGGCGGCCACGACGAACGGCTTCACCACGCTGATCTGGCCGTCGATCGACCGCTGCACCTCGCGCTGGATCATCGCGTACAGCCGGTCGGACTTCGGCCCGGTGAGCACCGCCTCCAGGACATTGTGGACGGTCATGATCTCCTTGGCGATCAGGTCGCCGTAGTCGCGGGCGACCTCCATCCGCCGCTTCTGGAACATGCCCTGCCACGTCACGCCGAGGAACGTCCGCGGCAGCCGCGGGAAGAAGATCATCTTGAGTGCGAGCCAGTCGGTCAGCCAGCCGGTGAGCCCACCGAAGATCGGCATCACCCACGGGTTCTTGGTCAGCGCCCACGTGACGAGCTGGACCAGGCCGATCATGAAGCCGAAGTAGACGCCCGAATGCGCGATGAACCGCATCTCCGGCTTGGCCGTGTCGCGGATCAGCCGGTTGAGCATGGCCTTGTCGCGCACCAGGTTGCGCACGGCCATGTCCTTGACGTCGAGCACGTCCTCGATGTTGTCGGCCAGCTCCGCCATCAGCTTCTCGACCATCCGCGGCGCTTCGGCGCGCACCCGGTCGATGACGAGCCGCTGGGCCCGCTCGGGCATCAGCTCCCACAGGTTCGGCTGGTACTGGGCCAGCAGCTCCCTGGTGATCTCGTCGACGGCCAGCTCGATGGGTTCGCGCAGCTCGGCGGCGACCTTCTTCGGGTCGAGCCTGGCGAAGATCTCCTTCGGGTCGATCAGGTTGGTCGTCATCAGCTCCATGGCCACACTGGCCATGCGGTGCGCGTTGCGCGGGATGACGCCCTGCCAGCCGATGAACCCGACCCCGACGAACTCCACCGGCTCGTACATCATCTCGATGGCCGCGCGCTTGGTGATGTAGCCGATGACCGCGGCGATGAACGGCATGGACACGTAGACATGCCAGTGCGCGGCGAAGTCCTCCGCGATGGCGTGCCAGTCCACCTCTGTCCCTCCTCGGTTCGCGGCTGAGCATGGCACGCTAACCGCCGCGCCGATCGGGTGACCAGCGAAATTCGGATGCGTGGCGCGGGATCCTGGTCAGGTGAGCCGAACCAAGCAGCCGATCAGAACTGGTAATACAAGAACGGGCTGAATGTCCCGGTGGCGACCAGGATCGTTGCCCACAGCAGTCCCGGACCCATGATCGCCACTCGCAGCGCTGTGGCGACGCGGCCGCGGGAGGACTCCAGCATGGGGCCCGTGACGGGACTCGCGGGCATCACCATGATCACGAGCGCCAGCAGCAGCACCACCAGCACCTGGTTGCCCAGTTTCGCGTCGACCTGGTCGGTGAGGCCTTGGAAGTCGGGCAGGAGCATGTGGCCGATCATCACCAGCGCGTCGCCGAGGTCGTCGGCGCGGAAGAAGACCCAGCCGACGATGACCAGGACGATCGTCAGTGCGCGGCGGGCGTAGCGGCGCAGGGGATCGGTGGGGGCCTCGTCCAGTCCGTAGCCGCGTTCCACGATCAGCAGCGCGCCATGGAAGGCGCCCCAGATGAGGAAGGTCCAGTTGGCGCCGTGCCAGAAGCCGGTCAGGAGGAAGACGACGCAGAGGTTCCGGTAGGTCTTGGCCGCGCCCTCGCGGTTGCCGCCGAGGGGGATGTAGACGTAGTCGCGGAACCAGCGCGACAGCGACATATGCCACCGGCGCCAGAACTCGGTGATCGTCACCGACGAGTACGGCCTGGCGAAGTTCTCCGGCAGCCGGAACCCGAGCATCCGGCCGAGGCCGATCGCCATGTCCGAGTAGCCGGAGAAGTCGAAGTACAGCTGCAGCGTGTACGTGACCGCGCCCAGCCAGGCCACCGCGAAGGTCATCTGGTCGGCCGGGGTGGCGAAGCACTGCTGCACCAGCGGGCTCAGCGAGTCGGCGATGATGACTTTCTTGCACAGCCCCAGGGCGAACCGCGGGAAACCCGCCGCGACGTCGTCGAGGCGGTGGGTGCGCAGCTGCGGCAGCTGGTCGGCGATCTCGCGGTAGCGCACGATCGGGCCCGCGACCAGCTGCGGGAACATCGCGATATAGGTGATGAACGGGACCGGCTTGCGCAGCGCGGTCCGCTCACCGCGGTAGATGTCGACCACGTATGAGATGTGGTGGAACGTGTAGAACGAGATGCCGATCGGCAGCAGCAGGTGGGTCACCGGGAAGTCCCCGCCGAGCAGCCGGGCGAACCCGGCGAGCTGCTCGGTGGCGAACCCGGCGTACTTCCACACCACGAGCACCGCGACGTCGAAGCCGACCACCGCGACCAGCAGCCGCCACCGGCGCCGCTTGTTGGTGTCCCACTCGTCGGCCTCGAGGTAGGGGCCCGCGATGAAGTTCACCGCCATGCAGACCAGCAGCAACAGGGTGGTCGGCCCGGCACCCGCGGCGTAGAACAGCAGGCTCGCCGCCGCGATGATCCCGTTGCGCCAGTGTCTTGGGGCCAGCAGGACGGCCGCCAAGACAATGGGCGTGAAGAACCATAGGAACAACGGACTGGCGAACGACACTTCTTGCCCCCTCGACCGGCAATCGCCGAAACACTAGCCGACGAGGGGGTACGACAGAATCAGATCCGTCCGGCTGCGCGACGCCTGCGGGCGACCTCGGCCAGCACGACCCCGGCCGCGACCGAGGCGTTGAGCGACTCGACGTTCGCCGACATCGGGATCGACACCGTTGCGTCGCAGGCCTCGCGGACCAGCCGGGACAGGCCGCGGCCCTCGGAGCCGACCACCACGACCAGCGGCGACGTCGCCAGGGTCAGGTCGTCCAGTTCCATGGTGCCGTCGGCGTCCAGGCCGATGATCATCAGGCCCTTGCTGGCCAGGTCACGCAGCTCGCGGGTCAGGTTGGTCGCGATGGCCACCGGGATCTTGGCCGCGGTGCCCGCGCTGGTGCGCCACGCCACGGCGGTGATGCCCGCGCTGCGACGCTGGGGGAGCAGCACGCCGTCGGCGCCGAACGCGGCGGCCGAGCGGATGACCGCGCCGAGGTTGCGCGGGTCGGTGACCCCGTCGAGAGCCACGATCAGCGGCGGCTCGTCGCCGACTGTGTCGAGCAGGTCGTCGGGGTGGGCGTACTCGAACGGCGGCACCTGCAGGCCGAGGCCCTGGTGCATCGCGCCGCCGGTCAGGCGGTCGAGTTCGGGGCGGGAGACCTCCAGCACCGAGATGCCCCGGTCGGCGGCCATGCGCACCGCGTCGGCGACCCGGTCGTCGGCTTCGATGCCCAGGGCCACGTACAGCGCCGTGGCCGGGATCTGGGCGCGCAGGCACTCCACGACCGGGTTGCGGCCCGCGACGATCTCGTTGGTGGGGCGGTCCTTCGACTTGTTGTCCCGCCGGGCCGCGGCGTTGGCCGCCTTGAACGCCTTGTGCTTGGGGCGCTCCTCGGCCTTGGGCGTCGGGCCCTTGCCCTCCAACGACTTCCGCCGCTGACCACCGGAGCCGACGACGGCACCCTTCTTGGAGCCCGGCTTGCGCATCGCCCCTTGGCGCCTGGAATTGCCTGCCACGTCAGTCCTTCACTGTCCACAACGGACCGCCGGGGGTGTCCTCGACGGCGACGCCCGCGTTGAGCAGGCGGTCTCGAATGGCGTCGGCGAGGGCGAAGTCCTTGTTCGCCCGCGCGCGCTGGCGCTCATCCAGTAGTCCCTCGACCAGCGCGGCGACCGCCGCGCGCAGCCCGGTGTCCTCAGTGGACCGGTCGGACCACTTGGCGGACAACGGGTCCAGGCCGAGGATGTCGGTCATCCCGCGCACGGCCGACGCGGCCTCGCGGGCGGCGGCGTCATCGCCGTCGTCCATCGCGGTGTTGCCGACGCGCACCGCGTTGTGCACCGCGGCGAGCGCGGCGGGGGTGGCCAGGTCGTCGTCCATCGCGGCGACGAACTCGGCACTCGGCGCGCCGACCTCGACGGCGCCGGTGCGCTGGGTGATCTTGCGCAGGAACGACTCGACGCGCTGGTAGGCGCGAACCGACTCCTCCAGCGCGGGCAGGGAGTACTCGATCATCGATCGGTAGTGCGGACCGGCCAGGTAGTAGCGCAGTTCCTGCGGCCGGACCCGGTTGATCATCTCCGGGATCGACACGGTGTTGCCGAGCGACTTGGCCATCTTCTCGCCGCTCATGGTGACCCACGCGTTGTGCATCCAGTAGCTCGCGAAGCCGTCACCGGCCGCGCGGGACTGGGCCTGCTCGTTCTCATGGTGCGGGAAGACCAGGTCGATGCCGCCACCGTGGATGTCGAACTCGGGGCCCAGGTACATCGAGGCCATGGCCGAGCACTCCAGGTGCCAGCCGGGCCTGCCCGCGCCCCACGGCGACGGCCAGGACGGCTCGCCGGGCTTCGAGGACTTCCACATGGTGAAGTCGCGGTGGTCGCGCTTGGCCAGCGCGGCCGTCTCGCCCTGGTTGACCTCGTCCATCTTCTGCCGCGACAGCTCGCCGTAGGGCTTGAAGGACGGCACGGAGAAGTAGACGTCGCCGCCCGCCGGGTACGCGTGGCCCGCGTCGATCAGCCGCTGCATCAGTTCGACCATCTGGGTGATGTGTCCGGTCGCGCGCGGCTGGATCGTCGGCGGCTCGCAGCCGAGCACCGCGTAGGCCTCGTCGAAGGCGCGCTCGTGCGTCGCGGCCCACTCCCACCACGGCCTGCCCGCTTCCGCGGCCTTGTGGATGATCTTGTCTTCGATGTCGGTGACGTTGCGCACCAGCGTGACGTCGCTGCCCTGGTGGGTCAGCCAGCGGCGCAGGACGTCGAAGTTGAGGCCGCTGCGCACGTGCCCGATGTGCGGGATCCCCTGCACTGTCGCGCCGCACACGTAGATCGAGGCCGCCCCTGCTTTCAGTGGGGTGAACTCACGCAGGCCACGGGTGGCGCTGTCGAAGATGTGCAGGGACACGGCATTCTCCTGTGGGGAATTTCAAAGCTTACGGGAAATGGTACGGGCCATCGTTCGGCGCCTGGTCTCAGGCGGCGAGCCCGTGTGCGCGCAGCGCGGTCAGCAGCGCGTCGTGGCGCACGTTCGTCGCCTGCGGCTCCACCCGCTCGAACCGACAGCCCAGCGCGGTCGCGCCCGCGTCGGCGACCAGGTCGTCGCCGATCATCAGGACGTGCTCGGGGGCGACCCCGATGCGCTCGCAGGCGGTCTGGAAGATCTTCGCGTCGGGCTTCATCACGCCCTCGACGTAGGACAGCACGTATTCGTCGACCAGATCGGTCAGGCCGTGCGCGGCGAACACCGGCGCGATCTCCCAGGCGATGTTGCTGACGACCGCGATGGGCACGCCCGCCGCCTTGATCGCCTTGAGCGCGGCCACGGTGTCCGGGTACGGCTGCCAGTACTCGGTGCCGAGGATCCGGTCGTACAGCGTCTCGGCCACGCCGGGCCCGACGTCCATGCCCGCGGCGCGCATCGCGGCGAGGTAGACGGTGCGGTGGGTGTCGGCGTCGAGGTCGCGGCGGTCCCACGCGGCCCGGTGCTCGGCGGGGAGGTGCTTGGAGGGGCCGGAGGTGAACACGGCCAGCAGCGTGGCCTGCTGGGCCTCGGTGACGGGGGTGCCGTCGACGTTGGTCAGCCCGCGAACCCACGCGGCACCGAGTTCCAGACGGAACAGGGTGCCGGAGAAGTCCAGAAGAACTCCGCGGACAGCCACAAGAGCAACTTACTCGGTCGGGACGATCAGGGCTGTGGCAATAGCGGCGATGCCTTCGCCGCGACCGGTCAGGCCCAGGCCGTCCGTCGTGGTCCCCGACACGGAAACCGGACCGCCGACCGCCTCGGACAGCGCCTGCTGTGCCTCGACGCGGCGCTTGCCGATCTTGGGTTCGTTGCCGATGACCTGCACCGCCGCGTTGCCCACCCGCCAGCCCTCGGCGGCGAGCCTGGCCCTGACCTCGGCCAGCAGGGTCACGCCGGACGCACCCGCCCAGCGCGGGTCGCCCGTGCCGAACACCGCGCCGAGGTCGCCGAGGCCCGCGGCCGACAGCAGGGCGTCGCACAGGGCGTGGGCGGCGACGTCGCCGTCGGAGTGGCCCGCGCAGCCGTCGACGCCGTCCCAGCGCAGCCCCGCGACCCAGCAGTCGCGGCCTGCCTCGATCGGGTGGACATCGGTGCCGATGCCGACTCTCACTTGCCCTCCTGGGCGGCGGCCGGACCGGACCGCTGATCGTAGGATTGTTCAACAAGTGAACGTTCGGATTGTTGGGCAATCGCCTCGGCGACCACGAGGTCGAACGGCGTTGTGATTTTCATCGCATGCGGATGGCCGGGCACCGTGGCGACCGGGACGCCGAGCCGCTCGACCAGGCCCGCGTCGTCGGTGGCGGAGTCGGCCAGCGCGTGGGCCGCGATCAGCGTCGCGGCGTCGAACCCCTGGGGCGTCTGGACAATCCGCAGCGCGGCCCGGTCCGGGGTGGCGAGTACGACGCCGTCGGCGTCGACCTGTTTGACCGTGTCGGCCACCGGCAGCACCGGGATCACCGCGCGCGCCCCCGCCTCGACCGCGTCGACCACCGCGCGGATGACCGACGGCGGCGTGAACGCGCGGGCGGCGTCGTGCACCAGCACGACGTGTGTGTCTGGAATCACATCGAGCGCGTGCCGCAGCGCGAGCCCCACGGAGGCCGTCCGGTCGGCGCCGCCCGCGACGACGTCGGCGACCAGACCCGCGTCGGCCAGCAGCTTGGCCGTAGCGTCGACCAGGTCGGCCGGGGCCGCGACCACGACGTGCCGCACGCACCCCGCGTCGAGCAGGCCGCGCACGGCGTGGACGAGCAGCGACTCCCCGCGCACCTCGACCAGCGCCTTCGGCACGGCCGCGCCGAGCCGCTCGCCCCGGCCTGCGGCGGGGACGAGTGCGACAACGCTCACGGGTGACTCCGAGGTGTGGTGAAGTCGACCCGGAAACGGGTCGAGGCGGCTGCCCGACACCATGTCAGAGGCACTCGTTCGGGCAGGCAGCGGTACGGGCGACCGGCTTTCACCGGTTCCCTCCGCCTAGCCTGCCTTCACGCGATGCACCCGATATGGCGTCGAACTGCCGCCTCGGCACGCTTGGGCATGTCATGCAGGTCTCAATCGGGCTTCCGGGAGTGGCCCGGTCGGACGTGCGGGTCAGACTGTCGCGGTTGCCAGGACCTCGTCGAGCAGGACCTCAGCCTTGTCTTCGTCGGTGCCTTCGGCCAGCGCCAGCTCGCTGACCAGTATCTGCCGAGCTTTGGCCAGCATCCGCTTCTCGCCCGCGGACAGACCTCGATCCTTCTCCCGCCGCCAGAGGTCTCGCACCACTTCGGCCACCTTGTTCACATCGCCGGAGGCGAGTTTCTCGAGGTTGGCCTTGTACCGACGCGACCAGTTGGTCGGCTCTTCGGTGTGGGGAGCGCGCAGGACATCGAAGACGCGGTTGAGGCCCTCTTGACCCACGACATCCCGCACGCCGACGATCTCGGCGTTGTCTGCGGGGACGCGAACCGTGAGGTCACCCTGCGCGACCTTGAGGACGAGGTACTGCTTTTCCTCGCCCTTGATCACGCGGGTCTCGATCGCTTCGATGAGTGCGGCACCGTGGTGCGGGTAGACGACGGTCTCTCCGACCTTGAAAACCATGTGTCCTCTGCCCCTTTCGCTACGGTCATCTTAACACGTGCTGCCTTGTCCACGAGAGGGGAGCGGTGTGGGTCTTCGCAGGTCAGCGGGCACATGATGCGATGGTCGGGGGTTGACAAGTGCCAGGTGTCTGTACTCAGCCCCTATTTCGGGTGATGGCGATACCAGGGGGAATAGATCCACTGTGGACGTGATTGTGTCGCGATGTTGATCGGCGTGTCCGACCACACGTGAGCGCGATTCGTTGTCCCGGCTACGCTTCCGGTCGACAGTTGGATTGTCCGCACCAGACGCAGGAGCTCTCGTGAGTCGTGTACAGCTGAACTCGGCCGGACGGCTGCGCCTCGCCCCGGCCGCGCTGGGACTCAGTCTTGCCGCCGTCCTGGGTGCCGTCGGCTGCAGTGCCGGGCAGATCACCCAGACTGATTCCCAATTGCCTGCTGTCAACGGCGCGATGTCACAGGCGGGCAACCTCGCCCTGCGCGACGCCAAGCTCGCCTACCCGCACGGCGGCTTCTACGGCGCCGGTGCCGACGCCCCCCTGATCCTCACCATCGTCAACTCCGGCGCGGAGGCCGACGAGCTGCTCGAGGTCAGCAGCCCGTTCGCCGCCGAGGTCGAGCTCGTCGGCGACCACAACCTGCCCGGCTCCGCCGCGCTGGCCATCGGCAAGCCTGGCGAGGAGGCCGAGGCGAAGCCGCACTCGTCGGCCGCCCCGACCC